>NZ_JAPDFT010000001.1:2400000-2773323 GCF_025949665.1 Chryseobacterium viscerum
CCCCACCCGCCAATGGGAAGCTGATATACAAGCATTTTTTCGGCTAAAGTATCTTTAATCTGAGCAGAAAGAACGGCTGTTGTTAAGGAAAAGACAGCTGCTGAAAGTTTTAATTTCATTATTATTCGACTTTAATCATTAATGGGTTTGCAATTATCTGAGATTGTTTTTGCAATAGAGCTTCCCAATCTTTTTGTGTCTGAATCTGCCCGCTTTTCTGCCATGCAAATCCGGCATAATAAATCAGCTTATTTTGAGGTTTTGTCACAACTAACAGGTTGCTCTGGTCCGGAGTTTCGGATTTAAGGGCAACAGATTTTTCAACAATTTCAGGATCCACTACAACTCCTTCACCTACAAAAGCATCATCAATTTTTTCCCAGTGCAAATAATATCCGCTTTTGTCGTTCAGTTTTGTTTCACCTTCGTTTTTATGTAAAGTAATTCCGATTGTATAATTCGGAACCTGCTTTTCAGCCTGGAAATTGGATTCAAACTTTGAAAAATTGGAGTCCAGATCAAGAGAAATTCGTTTTGTTTCTTTTACTCCGAATTCACTCCACGGATTGTAGGTTAATTCAAAAACCGTTCTTAAAGGACCTTCCGCAATGGTTTTAGAACTTACAAAATTTTGTGACACCTGAAGCTTTTCATTAACCCAAATCCCGATTCCACCTGTTCCGCGGCTGTCTCCAACCTGGTAAGGATCATACCCCTCGCCTCTCGTATCTTTGTGATAGTACAACGGATCTGTCTGATAGCCTTTATACCATTTGTTGATCACTGGCTTATCTGTTCTTTTCAGCCAGATATCAACTCCACTGGATAGCGTGCTTCCTTTTATCCCTTCCAGTGCTTCTTTCTGACCTTTCGGGCCATAAACACGGAATGCTATTTTATTATTTTCCCACGCATAATCGTCTGCTCTTTCAGGAACTAATCTTGAATATGTTGAAGTTTTGCTTTCAGGAATTGGAATTGTAGCATCTGCAATAATGGTATAAGTATTTGCTTTTTTAGCTTCAATATTCACCTGAAAAAGCAATTCGTCATTTTTTCCGTCTCCATCATAGTCGATCCATTGGATGGGCAGAATGTTTTTACCACTATCTTTTATCCTGAGGTCAGATTCACTGTTTCTACTTAGAAAAGGAGCTAATTGAGAAACAGGTATTGAAACGACTTCATTTCTTGAAAAATTCAATGTATTTTTTACCTGAATAGAATTTTGTGCTTTCAGAAAAGAACTAGCGCAAACGATTGCACAAGTAAATCCGAAAATTAAAAATTTTGATCTGAACATAATTATTCAATTGAGTTGTAAAAATCAAAAATAATGATAAGTTTCTTATGAACATCAAAAAAATAATCAAATTTTAAATCTAACAGGTTGATTTAGAAAAATATTTGAAATACCATTTATAATTAAAGAAAATCCTTTCAAAATAATTTGAAAGGACACTTTTTGAATAGGAATGAAATTAAACTTTGGTAATTCCTTTTATTTAATAATAATTTTAAAATTACTATTCAAATCTTCTCCTGAAACATTAAGAATATAGTTTCCTGAGGCTTTTTTGTCTGCAATATTTAATGTAAAGACTCCGTTTCCATCAGCATTAATCTTTTCTTTGACAACGATTTTTCCTGTCAGATCAATAATTGTTGCTGTTAAACTGGATTTTTTATATTCTGGAAGCGTAATGAAAATCTGGTCTTTTGCAGGATTCGGATATACTGTTCCAACATTTTTGCTGATGCTGAATTCATCATTACCCAACACGTCCTGATTGTATAAAGTATATATTTCTGTTGGAGATAAAGCATAATTGTACAACTTAAGTTCGTCGAATGCTCCTTTATAGGGAGCCGGAGCATTGGCGGTTGACAAAAACTCAAGCTCACCTATATTCCCGATGATCAGATCACTTGCTTCACCAATACCCGTAACTGAAGTTTCATCTCCTTCAGTGATTAAAGCGCCATTGGTGAAAATTCTCATTTTATGTGCGGCAATATCCCTCTGAATCACAACATGTACCCAGTTACCAGTAAAATAATTGGCAATAGGTGATGTGATTTCTTTTTTCGTAATGTCATCATCAATAGCATATCGCAGCTGGCCTCCTTTAATTTCTATATTAAAACGTTTCCCTGTGGCTCCTGTTGCCGTATTTTTAGTGAAAGAACCTTTACATAATATATAAAGACTTGCAGATGAAGACGATGGTATCATACTGATTGGTGTCTTCATCCAAAATGAAACAGTAAACGAATGATTATCAAATAAAATATGATTCTGATGAGGAATACTGGCGATGTACATATTACCGGACGACGTTGCCAGATCAAGGGCGTTGTTTTCTTTTCCCGGTATTCTTACATTGGCATTGTCATAAGCTGTATCTAATACTCCATGATTAGCAAAAGACGTTATGTCTGCAATTTGCTCACCAGCGGAAGGAGCTTCCGCAAATGGCCAGTTGCCGACAATACCCGGAGTCAGTGCACGGAAATTCCATACATCTCCCACAGCAGTGCCAAGAGTATTGGACGCATCAATTCTCCAATGGTAATTTATTGCCGGATTTAAATTATTAAACTGGTATGCGGGTGCAGTAGAATAAGGTACAGTTGCAATACTGCTTAAATTTGAAGGATCTGTTCCAAAATAAACTGTATACATTGTTGTATTTGGACTTCCATTCCATTTTAAAAGCAGGTTTCCACCGTTCAACTCAACATTATTATTGCCAGTTGAAGGAATCGGGTTATTTGCTTTTGCCGGAGCTGACGGGATTGGTGGTGTGGTTACTGATGTATCTGATGTGTAAACTGAAGATTCTGTTGCATTTGTTGCTTTAACTCTGTAATAATATTGAGTATCAGGCGTTAAACCGATTTCATTATAACTTGTTGCATTCGCCCCCAAGGTTGCAATGACAGTAAAATTCGTACCATCGGAAGAACGTTCTACAATATAATGAGTTTCATTTGTCGCATTATCGTTCCAATTAACAGTTAAAGAGCTTGAAGGTGAAGTTCCTGTAGTTGTGATTGTATTGGTAAAATTCACATTTGTAGGCGGAATAATGAAATCCGGAGGAACTGTATTGGGTAAACTATTGATATAAACCTCAATATTCAAATACGGAGCATGTGTTGTGCTTACTGCCAAAGCATCGAAGACATTTGGATTTAGTCCATTGGCCGTTTCCCATGCATCAGGCATCCCGTCATTGTCCGTATCCAGAGGAGCCGGCGCACCGTAAACGTGCCCTGCACCACCATTAGTAAAACCAAATTGGGCTGTTAAATCAGTTTGTACATACACATAAGTAGCTGTTGTACCTTTCGACATTAAATCTGAAATCATTAGACCATCTACCTGATCACGTCTTGGATATGATGCTCCCACACTTGTAACAATATTACTGTATGCCTCCTGAGCAGTTAATGCAGGGGTTTTCATCGGATAATCATACGGAGTAGCCATTATGGCGGCCGGATCTCCGACAGGGTAACCCACTAAGCTTTGAGGAACTGCAGCTCCATCTAATACACCATTTTTATTATTGTCAAAATAATTACCGGAACCATATAAATTGAAATTGGCATTTCCTACGCTAAAAGGTGTGGTAACCGTATTGCTCGTATTGGGACCTCCGATAAAATAATTGTTAATAATATTGGCAAAAGAGCTTCCTGCCGAATCTCCTCCCATGATGTATGCCTCCCCGGATTGGGTGTGGCCATAGGTATTTCCATAATTACCCCAGTTGTAAACTACATTATTTACAAACTCGTTGATTCCTTTTATTTTATTATTACGGGTTTTATTACAGATATATAAATTCCCGATTAAGCTGATCTTCCCCCCTGGTGGAGGCTGCATTAATCCTCCCGCAGAATGATTATGACGGTGCATTCCTTGTCCTATAATAGAATTCTGAATCGTTATATTATCGGGACTTGTGCCGTTGTTATCCCAGTTAACCGAGAATACTTCATCTGTACCCCATGTAAAAGTCATATGATCTAAAATGATATTGGCCCCGTTGGCTATTCCTGATGCATCCTGATTTTGAGATGTCCCGCCATAACGGATACGAAGATATCTCGCAATCGTATTATTGGCTCCTGTAAATGATACTCTGGGTCCCAAAAATACAATTCCTTCTCCGGGAGCGGTTTGTCCGGCAATTGTAGTATTAGCCGCCACAGCAACAATTGATTGTAAGTTAACAATACCTCCCACTTTAAATATAACAAACCGACCCGGCTGACTTACCGCGTCACGGAATGAACCCGGGCCGCTGTCATTTAAATTGGTAACCAGATAGATCTGAGGATTTGCTACCCCTCTTGCTCCTGTAGTATATCTTCCAAAACCGGTTGCTTCAGGAAATGCTAATGTCTGAGCACTCAAATCAACAGTGGATAATGCTAATCCACAAAACAATAAAGATTTAAGAGATGATTTAAACAGTAAAGATTTATTTTTCATAAATATTAATTTTGTATTAACTAATCTATCCACAAAACCAATATTGAGCATCCTGCTCCATCCTGTTGAACTATATATCAAGCAATTACAAAGAATCCGTAAAAAACAATGTGTACATATCAATAGGTCATGACTAAAGATAATTCATATATACTTTCTATTTTCAATAAATCTTCTTTAAAAAAATTCGAGAAATCATCCGTTGGGGCTAACAAAAATTCATATTCATTTATAGAAGGAGTTTTTATCCTTTGTTCCTTCTTAACATGAATTTAAAATTCGATTATATACAATTGCCAAATAAGACCTCCTACGGACAAACAAAATCATCTTGTAATTTTAAAACCTTTATTCTATAATTTAAGGGTAAATGGAGGTAAGATGAAAAGAGAAGAGGTAACAGAACTAACTCCTGAAAAAGTAGTTAAAGTCCTGAAAGAAAAAGGAACAATTGTAAATATCGAAGAGGCTAAGGCAATACTCAGCTTTATTAAGGCAATTGCTAATATTGCAGTAAATCAGCATCTTAGTGGACGTGATTTGGATTTTATGAATCCCAAACAATAATGCTGATGTTATGAGACAAGCTGACTTATATATACGTGTATCTACAGATGAACAAGCAGATAAAGGATACTCTCAACGAAATCAGGAAGATCGTTTGAGAAAGTACTGTGTAATCAAAGGTATCACAATAAGGAATGTTTACATTGAAGATTATTCAGCTAAAACCTTTAATAGACCTGAGTGGCAAAAGTACTTAGTAGCACTACGGAAAATAAAAAAGAATACAACTGCTTCACTATTACTATTCACAAAATGGGATAGGTTTAGCCGTAATGCTGGTGATGCATACCAAATGATCAATCTGCTACGCTCCTTTAGCGTAGAGCCCGAAGCCATTGAACAACCCCTTGATTTTGACATTCCAGAAAACAAGATAATGCTCGCTTTTTATCTTGCCACTCCTGAAGTAGAAAATGATCGTAGATCACTGAACACTTTTTACGGAATGAGACGTGCTAAAAAAGAAGGCCGATATATGGGGACAGCACCTTTAGGCTATAGCAATAAAATAACAGAAGATAATAAGAAATATATCGGTATACATGAAGTCGAAGGACCTTTATTAAAATGGGCCTTTGAACAGATTATTCTGAACAATTACAATACTGAACAAATATGGAAAATGCTGCGCTTTAGAACAGATGGCAAATACAGATTCAGTAAAAATAATTTTTGGGTCGCTTTAAGAAACCCGCTGTATTGCGGAAAAATATTTATCCCGGCTCATAAAGATGAAAAAGCACATTTTGTTTTGGGACAGCATGAACCACTCATAACCGAAAGTATGTTCAATGAAGTTCAGCAAATACTTGATGGAAGGAAGAGAAAAATCAAGCCAAAGGTAGTTTCAATTGACAACCTACCTCTACGAGGATTCTTGAAATGTAATAAATGTGGTAAAATGCTCACCGGAAGTGCATCAAAAGGAAAGATGGGAGTCTATTACAACTATTATCACTGTTCAAGCTCATGTGGTGTCCGATTTAAAGCAGAAATTGCTAATGATGTTTTTCTCAAACAACTTAAATCCTTAATACCTAAAAAAGGAATGATTGATGTTTTTATAGAAGCATTCACTGAAGATTTTAATGCACAAACGAAAACTCAAAACGCAGAAAGAACGAATATATTAAATCAAATTGCAGAATTAAACAATCGTAAAAGGAAAGCTCTTATCCAAAAGATTGATGGTGGTATTGAAGCTGATGAGTATATTTTTCTGAAAAAATATACCACTGAAAAAATTGAACAATTAGAAGTAAGATTGAATAATTTATCTTCTGTAAACACCGAAATCAAAGACCTATTTAAGTCTGGGCTAAAAAAGATTGCTAATCTTGACATACGCTATCAGAAGGGGAATATAGAAGAAAAAAGACATATCATAAGTTCGATATTCCCTGATTTTTTGGTTTTTGACGGAACACGACATCGAACTCTAAGAATGAATTCAGCAGTCGAACTTATCTATCAGGATACCAACAAATTAAATGGTAAAAAAAATGGGACAAATCTATCTTTTTTAGATTTGTCCCAACAAGTGACCCGGCTGGGATTCGAACCCAGGACCCATACATTAAAAGTGTATTGCTCTACCAGCTGAGCTACCGAGTCGGCCACTTACTTTTTTAAGTAAATCCCTTTGTTTAAGGGACTGCAAAGATAGAAAAACAGTCTTTAATTCCAAATTTTTCCGGGCTTTTTTACAATAAAATTTATAGCCAAAAAGTCAAACACCTGTTTATAAATTAATTACGTTAATTATTTTTTTTCAATAAAAATCTTAGGAATAATAGGATTTGCCAATGAAAGAGCTTTTTGAATATAAAAATTTTGAATTCCGTTAGTAATTAAAAAGAGACTGCCTTATAAGACAGCCTCAGCACTCAACTATAAAATTAGCTTAACAAGCTATACTTTTCCAAATATTAAAAATTAAAATTCCATCTAAGCCGGCGACAGTCTTCGGGATTTCAAATAAAGAGCTGTACGGTTCAGATAGGGAAAAAGAAGAATTAGTAACAATGATGCTGCCAGAAGCCAAACCATCATTTCATAATAATCCATAGCAAAACGGACATGATCCTGAACATTCATTCTTCCTATCAGCAGCTTGTTGGCAGCTTTTGCAGCCTTCCCTTCAGGCATCCCTCTGGAAATAAGCTTAGCGGTTTGCTGATGAAGAAAATTTTTGACTGCCGGATCTATAGCACTTAAATGATCCTGAAAAGCATTATAATGGCGGCTTTTTTCAAACAATTCAAAAAAATTGATCAGCGCTATACTGATGCAAAACCCCAGATATCGGACAGCCAGAGCTGTAGCCGCCGCTGAAGGACCAATAATAGCAGGAACTGACGAGATAATAAAAATAATCGTTGGAACCATAATCAAACCTACGCCCAATCCCTGAAGGAACAACGGAATATAATAATTAAACTCATCAGCCTGCACATCAAAAGAGTAATACATTAATCCATGAAAGATCAACAGCATTAAAAATCCAAAACTCCAGATGTACCGTATATTTTTCTTTTGCAAAACCATACAACAGGCGATAATAACTCCAAAAACCAATCCTGCAAGGTTAAAAATATTTATATAGGAAATATGAAACGGATCCAAATGCAGTTCTGATGCAAAATAAT
The DNA here is from genome assembly GCF_025949665.1 of Chryseobacterium viscerum. Classification (NCBI taxonomy): domain Bacteria; kingdom Pseudomonadati; phylum Bacteroidota; class Flavobacteriia; order Flavobacteriales; family Weeksellaceae; genus Chryseobacterium; species Chryseobacterium viscerum. The sequence continues at coordinate 2,407,723 of NZ_JAPDFT010000001.1, forward strand.
TGTTGACAATTCCTGATGCAAACCGGCAGATATACATCACAAAAAGGATCAGCAGACCTACTTTGAAGTTTCTGTATTTAAAAATCCGCAGATCAATATAAGGTCTTTTAATGGCCTGCTGGCGGAAAATGGATATTCCTCCTAAAACAACAATTCCTATGACACTTCCAAGAATCCGATTATCTTCCAGCCAGTAATATTCCTGTCCAAAAATGGTAATATATCCTATCAGTACAAGTAGAGTACTGAAAAGTCCAAAGCTTTGCCAGTCGAGTTTATACAGATGAAATCTAGCATGAGTTCTGTAATTGCTCATGGCAAGAGTGAGGAAAATAAGCCCAGGCAGGTAAGAGAATATAGCAGTTTTATAGACAATATTAAAATTATATGAATCAATAAGATCTGCAGTGATCAGATTATTGAACGGCAGAGCACAGATCAGAATTCCGAAGAATACTGAAAAACTAATTTCCCTTCCTCTTTCACTGCTCAGTCTCGTAAAAATGAGAGTCAGTGACAGATTCACGTTTCCTGCAAATAGCATTCCCTGTATGAATCGCACAGGAAACAGGATATAAATTTCACGGGTAAAATAACATACCAGACAGGCCAAAATCTGTAGCGTGGTAAACAGAAGAAAGTATTCCTTTGCAGCAAGAAAGCTGAAAAACCTTCTTTCCAGACTGTAAAATCCTACATATCCTGCATAAAACAATGCTACAGAAAATTGAATATCCGCAGGTTCACTCCCATAATATCCCGCTGCGGCATTCACATTGGCCAAAGGAAGAAAAAATATAATGATTCCCGGAAGAGTCATCCAAAAGAGAATGATCTTGATCAGCCATTCCGGTGCCCATCTTTTGAAAAAGGGCATTTGTCTTTTAGCCATTAGAATGTTTTTTATTGGCATATACATTCACGTTCATTCCTACTTTCAGAACATCAATTTCTCTTCTTTTACCGTCCAATCTTATTCTCACAGGGATACGCTGTACGATTTTCACGTAATTCCCGGTGGAATTATCCGGAGGAAGTAATGAAAAACTAGAACCTGTTGCAGGAGAAAGTGAGATAATTGTTCCCTTAAATTCCCTGTCAGGATAAGAATCTGCTACAATTTTCACATGATCCCCGATATGCATATCCCTGATCTGCGTTTCTTTATAATTCGCAACCACCCATTTATCTGTTTCATTATTGACGATAAACGCCAGCGTTTCTCCGGCATCAATCATCTGCCCTACTTCAACGGTTCTTCTTCCCATTCTTCCATCATAAGCTGCGGTGACTGCGGTATAGCTTACATCTAATTGATGACGGTCCAGCAATGCTTCCAATCTGGCAATTTCTGCGATAACAACCGTTTTTTCCGCCCGGATATCATTTATTTTAGACATTGAAGCAGCATAATTATCCTGGGAAGATTGGTAATCACTTTCATTGACATCCAACGTTGCTTTTACATCTTCAAGCCGCTGTTTAGTAGCAGATTCTTCGTCATACAATTTTTTGTATCTGTTATAATCAAGTTGCTGTTTCCAAACTTTTGCCTTATTGGCGTCCACCTGAGCCATCGCTGCTGCAGCTTCTTTTTCTGTAGTACCTGTAGTACTTTCCAATACTTTCAATTGGGCATGGGCTTTCTGAAGGGCAGCCTGAGTCTGCTTTTCCTGAAGAACATATTCACGGTTATCTATAATCAGAAGCGTATCCCCTTTTTTCACTTCCTGGTTTTCTTCAAATTTCACGGCTACAATGAATCCTCCTGCTCTTGAAATAATAGGATTCACATATTCCTGAACCTGTGCATCATTGGTCTGTTCATAGGCATAGTAATTCTTTAAAGTAAAACCGCCCCATATGGCAAGTGCGGCAACAATTAAGACTGAAATCCATCCTGTGATCTTTGTGATCAGCCTATCTGTGGGAGTATATTTTTTTTTCATTGTATTATAAAACGCCTGTAATGTTTTGTAGTAAATAATAATTGTTCTGTGCCATAATTTTTGCTGCTTCCAGTTCAAATTTTGTCTGAAGAAGCTGTATATCAGCATCCAGCAGTTCTGTAATAAGAGAAGTCTGGCTGAAGTAAGTATTCTTAATGATGCGTGCATTCTCTTTGGCCTGGGTGACATTGGCTTCCGCTACTTTTATCTGCTCAAGGGCTTCCTGATACCTCAGATAGGCTTCTTTTACCTGTTGTCTTACTTTATCCTCTGTATCCTTGTGTGCTTCTTCTTCCTTTTCAAATTCCAGTTGGGCCGCTTTCACTTTGTGAGTATTGTGATAAAGGGATGAAATGGAAAACGAAGCTTTAACTCCTACTATTCCCAATGAATACCAATAAGGATTGTAGGGATAAAGAAAAATCTGCGGATTGGCATAATAGAATTCACCATACATCCCAATTTTAGGTCTTACATTGGCTTTTACCTGCTTCAGTTTGATCTTGCTCAGTTCTGTCTGTTGTTCAGAGACATGATAATTGAAAGAATGATCCATTGCCAGTTTCAGGTACTCATTGTAAGTTGTGCTTTCATTCCATTGATTAAACGGTGCTTCAGGAATAACAGTCTGCTCATCCGGAATTCCAAGAATAATATTCAATTTCTGCATCGCGATGAGAATATCATTTTCTATAGTCACCAAAGCCATCTTCCGCTTTGACAGTTCAAGCTCAATTCTTAAAACATCGCTTTTTAAAACGACCCCGTTTTTATAAAGGGCCTGAATTTCTTTAAGCTGTGTTTTCTGATCAGCAATATCCTGCTGTATAAGGTTTCTGAAAATTAAAGTTTTCTGAAGTTCAAGATAAAGCGCTGCCGTTTTGTAATGAATATCAGAAACAGACTGTTCTTTCTGGATATCCTTAATTTTCTGAAGAGTCTGATTTTCTTTAATCTTAAGATTCAGTTTGTTTCCATTATAAATATTCAGATAAAAATCTGCTCCGGCTCGGTAAAGCGTATGAATGACTTCATGCTGGGTCGGTTTGGAAAAAATTCCGTTTTCATAGATGGGAATGTTAGACGCTTTTTCGGCAGAACCTTTAACTTCTATTTCCGGAAGCCGTTCTCTTTTTGCATCTTTTACTTCAGCTTCCGCTATGTCCAGGTTGATGGTATTAATTCTGATGTGACGGCTGTTCTCTTCAGCTCTCTGCCATGCATCTTTTAAGGAGAGTCGTAGAGTATCCTTTGTTGGGTTGCCAGTCTGAGCTGATATTGTATAGGAAATTCCCAGTATCAGCAATCCGGCGACATAAATTTTCATTTGAATTTTTGAATTATTGCACTGCAAATTTATTGGCAATCCGGAAATTTTATTTATCTAAAATAGTCAACTTTTACATGATTCCGGCCAAATCATTATATTTGCATTTTCATTGGTACTTTTATTTTTTTATGGGATTAATTGCTGCACTTCCTGATATTGATAAGGACGACAAAAGTGTATTTGTTATGCACGAAAAATCGGAAAAACTAATTCCCTTCCACAAGCATACAAAAGGACAGCTGAGCTATGTAGAAGGCGGTATTGCCTATATTACAATCAACAACAGAACATATGTGGTTCCGGCCCGGCATTTCTTCTGGATTCCGCAGGGAATGGAACATATTTTAGAGATCGGACATACGGCAACAGTTCTGCGCTCTCTTTATTTCTATGCTCATGATGATCTCTCAGATCCTTTCTACAGCAGACTGGGAATATATCCGGCATCAGAACTTCTGATCCAGATGATTAAGTATACTGAAATCTGGGATGAAAAACACGTAACTGCGAAAGACGAAAACTTTGAATTTCTGGTAGCTTTAAAAAAAATCCTGCCAAAAACTCATCAACAGCCATTACCTATTATTCTTCCTGCTACACACAACAAACAGATGATGAGAATTGTATCTTATCTGGAATGGAATATCGGGGAAAAACTTACTTTGACCAATGTAAGCAGCAGATTCGGCTTGAGTGAACGTTCTATGTCCCGGCTTTTCAAATCAGATATGGATATTTCTTTTCTTCAATATCTGAAAACGTTAAGAATCATCAAAGCCATTGAATTATTGTTAAATACGGACAAGCCTATCAATGAAATTGCTGATGATGTAGGCTACAGCTCCATTAGTGCCTTTAGTGATACTTTTCGTGAATTTACCCAGTCCAGGCCTTCAGATCTGAGGAAAAGCAATAAAACAACTCAAAATTCCATTGGATAATCTGTTTTAGATATGACCTTCATCAGTTTAAAAAAAAATAAAAGATAAATTTATCTTTTATTAAAAATATCTTTCTATCTTTGCCTTATAAAACTCAGAAAAATGTTTTCAAAAACCTGTGAATATGCCTTAAGAGCTTTGATCTACATTGCCCAACAGTCTAAAAATGACAGCAGGGTCGGGATTAAAGATATTTCAAAGAGCATCCATTCACCGGAACACTTTATCGCCAAAATTTTACAGGACCTGAGCAGAAAAGGATTTGTACAATCTGCCAAAGGTCCAAACGGAGGTTTTTATATGGATCAGAAAAATCTGAACACTTCCATTGCTGATATTGTAAGAGAAATTGACGGGGATAAGCTTTTCATCGGTTGCGGACTTGGACTTGATCAATGTTCAGAAACACATCCATGCCCGCTTCATGATCAGTTCAAAAGCATCCGACAGGATCTGCGAATCATGCTTGAAACCTCAAAAATTCAAATGTTTGTTGACAATCTGGACTTACAGCTTACTCATCTGAAGGTCTAAAAAAATTTGACCAAATAAAAGATAAAAAGATCTTTATATATTAAATAATTTACAATGAAACTATTTCTCAAAAATCCTTTGGTACTACTCTTTCTCTGTCTGATGACCGGGATGTTTATGACTATCAGCTTTCTGGAGACCCCATTAAAGTTTCAGGTTCAGGGCATCACCCTTACTACCGCATTAGGATTAGGAAAACTCATGTTTGGAATATCTTCAAAAATACAATGGGGATTTATTTTTATAATTCTTGTGCTGATGCTTATGAGCCGAAGAAATTATACAAAAACGGACTTTATAATTCTTACTGTTCTAATTTCTATACTTGCTTTAGAACAATTCTGGCTGCTGCCGGTACTTGATTCTCGTGTAGACCTGCTTTCATCAGGAAACGCATTATCTCCTACTCCATTGCACGACTATTTTATTTATGCCGAAACCACAAAAGCATTAATGCTCATAGCAGCCATCATTTTACAATTCAAAAGAAATACAGTTCAATAACAAACACTATTCATTATGAGAACACTCCTTCTAAATACCATAAGCGTATTGACCTTAACCACGCTCTTATTCTCCTGTTCCAAAACGGAAACAACTCCTATCCCACAGCCTGAACCATATTCTGCACAACAGGTTGCCCAACCACAGCCAGTTGAAGCAGTTCCTGAAGTTTCCTCTTCCGCTGATAAATCAAAACATGAAGGATTGAAATTAATAGAAGGAACAGATTGTCTTACCTGCCATAAAATAGATTCTAAATTAATAGGCCCTTCTTATCATGAAGTTGCAGCAAAGTATACGGATAAAGATCTTGATATGCTGGCACAAAAAATAATTGACGGAGGTAAAGGCAATTGGGGAGAAATTCCGATGACACCTCACACAGGATTAAGTAAGGAGAATGCAAAACAGATGGTAAAATATATTTTATCTCTCAAAAAGTAATTAAAAAATTTTAAATAATAAAAAGACAAAAAAGTATTATATTATGGATACAAGAACAGACTTTATAGGAAATATGGTTGCTGAAGATTTCAGAACAGCCGCAATTTTTAAAAGACATGGAATTGATTTCTGCTGTAAAGGCGGAAGAACCATTGAAGAGGCATGCAGCAATAAGAAACTTGCTCCTGAAAAGGTTTATGAAGAATTGGAAGCGCTTCCGAAGAATGAAGGATCCACAATAGATTTCAACAGCTGGCCCTTAGATTTGCTGACAGATTATATTGAGAAAACCCATCACCGTTATGTAGAAGAAAAAAAACCTGTTCTGCAAGCTTTCCTTGATAAATTATGTAAAGTTCACGGAGACAGACATCCGGAGTTGTTTGAAATTAATGCATTATTCAATGAATCTGCTCACGATCTTGCAGCCCATATGAAGAAAGAAGAACTGATCCTGTTCCCGTTTGTAAAAAATATGGTAAAAGCCAAAATATCTGGCAGTACACTTTCCCAGCCTCATTTTGGAACCGTAGAAAATCCTGTTCATATGATGGAACACGAACATACAGTGGAAGGTGACCGCTTCAGAAGAATTGCCGAAATCACAGATGAATATCTTCCCCCTTCTGATGCCTGTAACACCTATAAGGTAGCATTTGCCATGCTTCAGGATTTTGAAAATGACTTACATAAACATATTCATCTTGAGAATAATATCCTTTTCCCAAAAGCGATCCGACTGGAGAAAGAATTTGCCATTGAATCTTAAACTAAATGATGATTGTCATCTGAAGAAGCATTTCAGGAGAAAATAGCAATGAGCTGAATGATATTCATACAGATGAGAAGGGCAATTATGAAGATGAATTCTGAAAATAAGTCTGAGTTTATTTTATTGATATTAAAAAAGCCTTTAAATACTGAATTTAAAGGCTTTTTCTATTTATAATTTATTGTGTTGCTTTCATCATAGCATTGGTAATTTCAATTTCCTTTTTTCTGGAATAAGCAGAATCAAAAGGCTCCATGACATTGAATAAATACTGGTAAAAAGGAGCAATTTGGCGGATATTTTCCGATTCTTTAATCGCTTTTTCTTTTCCCATTTGCTGCAGTCCTTTTATAAAAACACTGAATTTCTTATCAATTGGCTCTATTGACTGCAAAAGATAGGCATATGCTTTTTCATTCTGTCCCAACGTTTTGTAGGCTTCTATAACTGCAGAAACCACTAACGCATATTCCATTGGTTTTGACCTCATCTGTTTTCTTGCTGCTGCTTTAAATGCCGGAGAAAGATTTTGATAATAATCATATTCTTCAAATATCCCTTTCTTAAGGGTTTCTGCCAGCTGAAGACCTTTCTGCTCCTGCCCTGCAACAATATATCCGGTTACCATTGAACTTAATGATCTTGGGTCATTGTATTTTTCAACAGGAATTTCTTTTGCCGCAAGATCCAACAGCTCTAGTGCCTTAGCTTTCTGCCCGCTGACCACAAGTGCAGATACAGCCCTGCTTACTGACATTCTGTAGCCTAAAATATTGGAAGTTGCCGTTTCATTATAATAAACACTGAGGTCTTTAAAATTCCCCCATCTGAAGTTTTTCACCACCTGATAAAGTGAATTGGCATCTACCCTTCCTTTATCCCCATCCGGACTCTGAGGCGTATGAATAGGAACCAATCTGTAACTGAATCCATCAAACTGCAGATATTCATCAAGATAAAAAATATTCTCACTTTCATACATTCCACCTGATGAGAAATTTATAGGACGCTTCCAGTCGAAATTGGCCAGCATATCCAACATCATCAGATTGCTTTTGTAAAGAGTATTCGCTTCATAATTGATTATAATCTGATCTACCGCTTTGGAAAGATCAGCCTTATTGATGATCCCTGATTTCACAGCATTTTGCTTATTTACGGGAAGGATAAATTTACTTACCGGGAGAATATTGTATTTTTCATATTGCTTTTCCCCGAAATACATCTTCAGCAATTCATCTTTTTCAGATGATTTAAGTCGAAGGAATCTTATAGCATCCTTCAGGGTCAATGAATCCTGAGTCAGATATTTTCTGAATTCCCGGAAAGCAGTGTCTGGCGCTCCCTGTTCTTTCAACATTTGGAAAAAACCTTCCCAATCCTCTTTTTTCATCAGATATACCTGATCATTTACCCCATCTCTATATTCTTCATGCGTTAATTCACCCGGAATTCCCCTTGCATTGTATGTTCTTCTTTTCACCTGATCTATATTCCATGGAGTAGCTAAAAGAGTAAAGTTGACTGTTTTCACATCATCTCTGAATCTTTCCGTCTCCTGGATTGCCCATACGGGAAAAGTATCATTATCACCATAAATAAAAATAATATCTTCTTTAGGCAGCGAACGTAAAAATGAATAAGCATAATCACGGGCTGCGGTCTTTTTACTGCGGTCATGCGAAGTATAATTCTGGAATCCCATCATAAAAGGAATTCCCAACAATACTACTCCCAGAATAATATGAGCCGCATTAGATTGAAGTTTAGACTGAATCAGCCAAAGTACTGCTCCTGCTCCCAGGCCGATCCAGATGGCAAAGGCATAGAAAGAACCTACCATCGCATAATCTCTTTCCCTCACTTCAAATGGTTTTACTCCGGTATAGAAGACAATTCCCATACTTGTCAGCACAAACAGCGAAAGAATAGCATAAAATCTCCCGAAGTCCCTGTTCAGCTGAAAAAAGAAACCGATAAGTCCTAAGATCAATGGAAGAAAGAAAAACTTAACGGTACTTTCATTTTTAAATTTAGCCGGCATATGATCCTGATCACCCAACAATGCATTATCAATAAAAGAAAATCCTGAGATCCAGTTACCATTGGTATTCTCCATATGTCCCTCAAGATCGTTCTGTCTTCCTACGAAATTCCACATCAGATACCGGACAAAATAGTATCCGTTTTGGAAAGAGATGAAATAATCCATATTCTGAGCAAAAGATGGACGTTGTACCTTGATAAGATCATAAGGTTTTACTTTCAGGTAATCTTCTGCTGTGATGGAGTCTCCTTCATATTTTGCTCTCAGTTCATCAAAAATTCTTTTGGCCTCCGGATTGTCTGCCACGTCTTCATTATCATAATTGAAGGTAAAATCAGGAGCGCCATACAAGGTAATATAATTTGCAATAATCTCTTTATCTTGATTGAACATCCGCGGCATGAAACTGACATGTGATTTATTAAACACATAATTGAACTGTTCCCCGGTTTTTCTGTAGGTACCTGTTTTTTCATCTTTTTCATAAATATCTCCTGTCACATCTTTTTTATAGCTTCCGTCCTCATCTTTTTCCAATCCATTTTTGTCAAGAAATGCGGTGTAGTTCTGTCCGTAAATTGTAGGCCAGTCACCATATTGTACCCTGTTATAATAATCTCTCATTCCTATTGCAGTATCCGGATCATTAAGGTTCATCGGCGGATTGGCATTTGCCCTGATGGGAATCACCAGCCAGCAAGAGAAACCAATCATCATATACACAAGGGATAAAACGATGGTCTGATACACTTTTCTTTTTGTATTTCTTGCATATTTAATCAAGAAATAACTGAATGCCGTCATAAGAACAAACGCCACAATTGTCCCTGAATGGAATGGAAGTCCCAACCCGTTCACAAAGAAAATCTCAAGTTTACCAAACATTGTCATGACCAAAGGAAAGATAATCTTGAATACAAATGCAAGAATTCCTAATGTAATCAGATTGGCAGTCATGAAGCTCTTCCAGGAAAAATTATAGTTTCGGGCGTAGTATACCAGACATATGGCCGGAATTGCAAGCATACACATCATATGCACGCCCACAGAAAGTCCTATTATAAAGAAAATAAGAATGATCCATCTCTCGCTGTCAGCAGCTTTAGATTCATTCTCCCATTTGGTGATCAGCCAGACCAACAATGCGATAAACAGAGAAGCCATTGCATATACCTCCCCTTCTACGGCTGAAAACCAGAATGTATCTGAAAACGTAAAACATAAAGCCCCGATAACCCCGGCAAACAGGATTGAAATTTCCTGAGATCTGGTAATCTCTTCAAATTTTTTGTGTAAAATCCATCTTAAAAAATGGGTAATTGTCCAGAACAGAAATAGAATGGTAAGTGCACTGAACAAAGCTGACATAGCATTGATCACAATGGAATAATTTTCACCATTTCCCAGAGCAAAAATACTCGCCACGGCTCCCATAATCTGGAATAAGGCAGCTCCCGGAGCATGGGTCACCTCAAGTTTTACTGCAGAAGAAATATACTCCCCACAGTCCCAAAAACTCAGGGAATGCTCCATTGTTGAAAGATAAGTGATAAGTGCAATAGCAAAAAGGAACCATCCCAGCACGGTGTTCCACTTTTTAAAAGACCAGTTTTTCATATAATATTTTCAATATTGATATGACAACTGGGGGAAAGGGTTTATTACATCTAATAGGTATTATTTAGCCCTCCGTCCAGAGGAATACTGGTTCCGGTGAGATATCCGGCATATTCTGATGCAAGGAAGGCAACAAGATGTCCATATTCTTCCGGCTGCCCGAATCTTTTCATGGGAATCTTATTTTCTCTTGTCTTTTTTATTTCTTCCGCCGGAGCACCGCTTTGCTGAGCCTCATGGGTAACAAGTTTTTGGATTCGTTCGGTGTCAAAATATCCTGTCAGAACATTATTTACGGTGATATTATGTTGTGCAATTTCATTCGAAAGGGTTTTTGCCCATGCAATTACCGCAGAACGGATAGAATTTGACAGCGCCAGATTTCCGATGGGTTCCTTAACTGATAAAGAAGAAACATTGATAATACGGCCTTTTTTCTGTTGGATCATATGAGGTAAAGCCAATAACGTTGTTTCGCAAACCGTTTTAAAAAGAAGATCAAACGCTTTCTGATAATCATCCGGCGTTTTATCGAGTGCCAAACCTGGTTCCGGACCGTTTGTATTGTTTACCAAAATATCAACCGAATGGTCATTAAAATATCCTGTTATAATTTTCTTATACTCTTCAAAGTCTGAAAAGTCAGCCACCAGATATTCATGTTTCTGTTCCGGATTAATTACCGGCAGTGAAGAAACGAAGGCTTTAAGTTTTGTTTCATTACGGGCCATAACGGTAACATTGGCCCCGCATTTTGCCAGCTCTATGGCAATTCCTGCGCCTATTCCCTGGGTAGCTCCACCTACTAAAGCATTTTTTGAAAAAAGTTGAATATTCATAAGATCTTTGGATATAGTAATTGGTATAGGATAAATTTAGGAAAAAACCTCCAGATTATATTTTGGAGGTTTATTTTTTTAAGCCTGGTTTCTCATTTATTTTACAACTGTAGCTTCAAGTTCCACTTTTAAAGTTTCAAACAAGCCTGTTACTTCAAGCATCGTTACGGCCTGCTGAATTTTATGTCTGCCAATCCATTCCTGAAGAATGGGAAAATAAGGCCAGAGTTCTTCCGTAGAAGTTGTATAGATATTTAATCTTACAATACCGCTGCATTCATACCCTGCTGTAGTGATCACTTCTTCCAGGTTGGCAATAGCCTGTTCCAGCTGCGATTTCATATCCTTATCACTGGATGTTCCATCAGGATCAATAGCCGCCTGTCCTGAGCAGTATAAAGTACATTCAACATTTTTTACCTCTACAGCCTGAGAATAGCTTCTCTCATCCTGCCATTTCCATGGGTTAACCGTTCTTTTTTCCATTGTACGAATTTGTTATATTTTACTGTACAAAATTGCAGAACAACTACAGTAAATCTCTGTGATTCTGATCACAATTATTGTGTGAGCTCCATCACGGTTTTACAGTGGAAGACGGCTTAAAGTTTCCCTGGAAACGCCTAAATAAGCTGCTAAAAGAGATTTCGGTACCCGTTGAACTAAAGAAGGATATTTTTTCAAAAGCTGGTCATACCGTTCTTTTATTCCGGTTGTCATCATGGAAATAGTTCGTTGCTGAGCGGTAATAAATCCCATGTATGCTTTTTCCAGAAAAAAATGTTCCAGTTTTGGCAGTTGGGTACAGAGCTTTTTGTAGTCATCTAACTGAAGGCACAATACTTCTGTATCTTCAAGGCATTCCAAAGACATGGTTGCCAAAGTTTGCTGATAGTAAGCAGGAAAATCTGTTTCCCACCAATCTTCCATGGCAAAGCCGATAATATGCTCTTTTCCGGTTTCATCAGAATAAACCAGTTTCAAAAGACCTTTCAGGACAAAATAATTGTAAGGAACTGATTCTCCTTCCTGTACTAAAAACTGATGTTTTTTATATTTTTTATAGATAAAACAGGATGATATCAATTCAAACTCATCATCATTAAGGGGTAGTATTTTTTCGATATGAGACCTCAGCTGATGCAGCATATTCTATTTTTTAAGGTATAAATTAAGGCTTTTGTTTCAATAGTTCATCGATCTGTTTGTAAAAGGAGTCTTTACTGTAATCTGCCAGCCCCTTATGATGCAGGCGGATGTCACCTTTTTTATCCAGCACTACCGTTGTAGGCAATGACCCACTGTAAAGTACACCCGGAATATTGCCAGCCGGCACCAGAAAAGGAACTGTAAAGCCTTTTTCCTTTAAATAAGATTTTCCAAGAGCTGTGTTATCATCAAGATTTACGGTAAGAAATACAATGTCCGGATTATTTTTATACTGATCATACAGCTTCTGAACAGAGGGAAATTCTGCTCTGCAGGGAGGACACCATGAAGCCCAAAAATTAATGAAGACTACTTTATTTTGTAAATCAGAAGTATTAATGATGGTTCCACCTTCACTTTTCAGCATAAATCCGGCATAGGAAACCCTTGCTGAAGCATTCTGATTCTTTTTTGATTCTGATATACTGGAATTGAGAATTCCCGTGGAAGCCACCTGTCTCATCAGCCATGCTTTTGCATCTTTATTCACCAATACGATAATGAACAATATTGTCAGTATTGCAGTGGAACCATTTTTCCTGATCACGTTCTTACATTTTCCATGCTCTTTCCTCTTAATTCTTAGCCAAGATAAGATTAAAATTCTGATCAAAGGTTCTGAAGAAGTTTTTTAAGTCAAAAAAGTCTTTACATCGCAGGCAGGCAATGAAAGCTCTTTAAATACTTAGGTCTATAATTTTTATAATAACCAGCAATAAAGTTCACACAACAATCGTTAATAATTTATTTTTTAACATAATTGACTAAAAAACAGTTAATAAATCAATATACAATACATAATATTATTTTTTATGTAACAGTCTTATTTTATTCTTGCTTTTACCATTTTCAAAAACATCCTTTTTCAGTGGATTTATTTCATAATTAATTTGTTACATGTAACAAATCTCCTATTCATCTAACTAATCGTACATCATCAAAACATTAATTCCTATACAAGAGATCTACTACTTTAAAATAAACTAATGCAAACATCCTTTTTAAAAATTACCGCTGCCACCGCAGCGCTCTGTTTCAGTACCCTGGCAATAGCCCAACAAACCTATTCTGTAAGTGGAACTGTGAAAGACAAAAAAAACGGTGAGCTGTTAATCGGAGTATCGGTAAAAGTAAGTGAAGATCCTTCCATCAACGTTGCAGCCAATGAATATGGATTTTATTCTCTTTCCCTGCCTGCAGGCAATTATACCATCATTATTTCCAATCCGGGATATAAAGATTTTGAACAACAGATTACAGTAGATCAGAATATGAAACTTGATCTGCCTCTTCTGCCTCAGGAAGAGACAACAAAGGCCATTGACGAAGTAGTTGTGACTGCTGTTAAAAAGGATAAAAATTTAACCTCTGCTCAAATGGGAGCAGAAACGTTGAATATAAAAAGTATTGAAAAGCTCCCTGTTCTTTTTGGGGAAAAGGATGTGATGAAAACCATACAGCTTTTACCGGGTATCAAAAGTAACGGTGAGGGAAGCAGCGGATTCAGTGTAAGAGGCGGCGCTACCGACCAGAATCTTATATTACTGGATGAAGCCCCGGTTTATAACGCGTCCCACCTTCTTGGGTTTTTCAGCACCTTCAACAGTGATGCTCTGAAAGATGCCAGTATCATCAAAGGAAACAGTCCTGCACAGTACGGAGGCCGGCTTTCGTCTGTACTGGATGTCAAAATGAAAGACGGAAATAATAAGGACTACAACCTGAATGGTGGAATCGGTCTGATCAGCAGCAGGCTGAGTGTAGAAGGTCCTATTCAGAAGGAAAAATCATCATTCATTGTTTCAGGAAGAAGAACTTATGCCGATTTGTTTCTTAAAACCAACAAAGATTATAAAGACAACAAGTTATATTTTTATGATCTCAACCTGAAAGCCAATTATCAGATCAATGAAAATAACCGTATTTATCTTTCAGGATACTTTGGAAGAGATGTTCTGGGATTGGGAGACACCTTCAATACAGACTGGGGAAATACAACAGCTACTTTGAGATGGAACAGCATTATCAGTAGTAAGTTATTCTCCAATACTTCATTTATCTACAGTAATTATGATTATAAAATCAGTCTGAAAAACGATGATACTGTATTTGATTTAAATTCAAAAATACGTGACTGGAATCTTAAGCAGGATTTCACCTGGTTTGCCGGGAACAAGCATTCTGTACGTTTCGGCCTCCAGTCTATTTATCATACTCTTACTCCAAGCAGTGCTTCTGGTACTACGGTGAGCAGCTTTCCAAGAAATCCGAGATATTCATGGGAAAATGCGGTTTACATCAACGATGATTTTAAAGCAACGGAAAAGTTAACCATCAATTACGGGGTAAGACTTGCCATGTTCAGTGTATTGGGAGGAGATACATTCAATACGTATGAAAACGGGGTACTTACCGACAGTGAATTCTTAGAGAAAGGAAAATTCGGAAAAACGTATGTGAATCCTGAACCAAGAATTAGCGCAAACTACCGAATCAATGAAGTAAGCAGTGTGAAAGGAGGCTATTCACGCAACACGCAGAATCTTCACCTTTTGAGCAACAGCAACAGCGGAAACCCTACTGACCAGTGGATAGGAAGCAGCTATACGGTAAAACCTGAAATTGCAGACCAGATCAGTGTGGGCTACAGCAGGAATTTCAACAACAATAATTATGAGTTGAATGCTGAAGTTTATTACAAATCCATGAAAAATCAGATCGACTTCAAAAACGGGGCTCAGATTGGATTTGATGCCGGATCTGATGTAGAAAGTGAACTGTTGTTCGGAAAAGGAAGAGCTTATGGTCTTGAACTTATTGCTAAAAAGAAAAGCGGAAAACTTACAGGATGGATTTCCTATACCCTTTCTAAAACGGAAAGAAAGATCAACGGAATTAATAATAATGAATGGTACAATGCCAGAATGGATAAAACCCACGATCTATCCATTGTTGCCACTTACCAGCTTAATCCAAAATGGAGCTTCTCAGGATTGTTTGTTTACAGCACAGGAAACGCCGTTACCTTCCCTACCGGAAAATATGAGCTGAACGGTCAAACCATATTCCAGTACAGCAACAGAAATGCTGACAGAATGCCTGCCTATCACAGAATGGACCTGAGTGCTACTTATGAACCAGTTTCCAATAAGCGATTCCGCGGTTCATGGACGTTCGGTATTTATAACCTGTACGGCAGAGAGAATGCCTATACCATCAATTTCGAAGACAATCCTGACCGTCCCGGAACAACACGTGCGATGCAGACTTCTTTGTTCCGCTGGGTACCCAATATCACTTATAACTTCAAATTCTAAATCATGAAAAATACTTTTTATATCATATTATCTCTTTTTGCACTAACCTCTTGTGAAAAAGAGATCGATCTGGATCTGAATGATCAGAGCGGAAATATTGTCATTGAAGGGAATGTAACGAATCAATCAGGACCTTATACGGTAAAAATCACAAAATCAGTAAGTTTCTCAGAACCTAACCAGTATCCGGCTGTAACCGGAGCTCAGGTTATTTTAAGTGATGATATGGGTCAGACTGAAACCCTTCAGTATACAGGAAACGGAATGTATCAGACAACCGCTTTTGTAGGACAGCCCGGAAGAACTTACACATTGAAAGTACAGGCGGAAGGAAAGCAGTATACCGCTCAGAGCAGAATGCCTGAAAATGTTCATTTTGATGGACTTGAACAGAGCTCGTTCAAATTTGGTGATAAAATTACATATACTCTCTTACCAATCTTTACAGATCCTATGCCGCTTGGGAACCGTTATCTTTTTAGTTTTACGATCAATGATCTTCCTAAAAAATACATGAATACCTTTTCAGACAATGTAAATAACGGAATGCTTAACCAGCAACCTCTGATTCTACCTAATGACGATAACAAAGGCAGAGATCATGAAGTGATTGTGGGGGATAAAATCCATGTAGAAATGCAGTCTATTGATAACAATATATTCACTTATTATAGTGCTTTGCTTCAGATTTCCGGAGGTAATGGCGGAGGTACTACTCCAGCCAATCCACCAAGTAATATCAACAATGGGGCTTTGGGCTATTTTTCCGCCCATACAACAGATACGGAAACTTTTGTGATCCAGCCTGTCACTCCATAAATTTTAAAAAGGATATTCCAATCAACGGAATATCCTTTTTTATTCCGCTTTATCTCAATTTTCTTTTTAAGGAATAATATCTGTACAGCAGTTTATCATACCGGATTACACAGAACAATAATCCTGCAATAACAATCAGTGTTTTTAACTGAATCATGCTGTAACCAAAACCACCAATGATACATCCTGAAAAAAAGCAGGCAATAATCACCAGTTTCAGGGTAATATTCTTTTTAAGCTGCCGCTGTTCATTTTTCCTTTCTTTAAAAAACAGCTTTGAAAATTCTATTCCCAGATCAGTAAATAATCCCGTAAGATGAGTAGTTCTCACTACAGACTGAGATACTCTTGTCACCAATGAATTCTGAACTCCCATTGCAAACAGCAAAAGTCCTGCAATTGCATGAGAAGATACCGAAATTTTTAATTCATCATAGCCTGACATTCCTACAAATCCTAATATTAAGATTTCGGTTATTAAAGGGATGAGATGCGGACGAACTGTCCTGTGTCCTGATGAAAATTCAACCAGGAAGCTGGAACAAAAAGCTCCACCGAGAAAACAGATAATAAACAGAAAATAAGTAAGTGCTTCGCTGTAATGATCCAGAAGAATCTCTTCAGAAAAGAAAGCAAAGTGTCCTGTTATATTGGTTGTAAGCACTTTAACAGACAAAACACCTACAATATTCACTATTCCGGCAACGAATGAAAGTGCTGATGCCAGTTTAAGATTGTGAAAATAGGTTCTGTTTTTCCCTTTGTGTCTGAACATTTTAAATCTCTATAAAAGCTGGATATTATTATCAAAAAAACAACTGGATAAAATAAATAAGTAAAAAAAAAAATAATTTAGAAATGTCAGCGTAAAGCTGTGAAAAACATGTCCGCTTAAATATTTATCCAGTGTTCTTTATAGAGTTACTATATCCCTTTTTATGTATTCTAAGTAATAAATTACAGACCTTATAGAAAGTAAAAACAGCTTCTCTACAGCTTTCTGAAGTCTTCTGTTTCTTAATTCAAAATCAATTTTATTACTTTTGTAAAAGTAATTCGTTTAGGAAAAAAACCTGGTGATCTGCATCAGTTTAAAATGTGATTTAAGTTAAAAAACGGAGCGTTTATTCACTAATCTGTATAGAAAAATTATGATCTCAAAATTTATTTTCAATAATCAGTATCTTTTTGATGAGCTCCCTGAATATGATAAGAACCTGCTCACAGAAGCAATGAAAACCCGGAACTATCGTAAAAATGAGCCTATATTTACGGACGGAACAAAACCCAATGGCGTTTACTACCTCAATGAAGGAAAAATAAAGAAATACAAAGTTGATAATGACGGAAGGGAGCAGATTATTTACATTTACAGTTCCGGTGAATTTTTCGGTTATTCTGCCATTCTGAGTAATGAATCTTATGGAGACACTACCTCAACACTGGAAAATTCTGTTATCTCCTTTATTTCAAAAGACAGTTTTCTGGATATCCTCAGCCAGTCTTCAGTACTTTCAAGGCTGCTTCTGAAATCTTTAAGTCATGAATTCAGTGTCATGGCCAATCTTATTGCTGTTTTGTCTCATCGAACAGTCAGAGAAAGGGCTGCTTTGAGTTTGCTTATTCTCCATGATAAGTACAAATCCAATGATGAACCTGATCAGGAAGTATTCATTTCCCTTTCCCGTATAGATCTAGCGAATATGGTAGGAACAGCCAGAGAAACATTAGCCCGCATCATCAATGATTTTAAACAGGAAAAACTCATCAGATCTGAAGGACGAAAAATACAGATTATTGACTTTAAGCGGTTAATTCATATTGCTAATTTTTATTAGTAAAATAATTTAGCTTAAAAGCTTTAATTTTCTACTGACAACCTGTTGTCATAACCACCTGTTACCTTTGTTTAAAATTAGTTTAAACAAAAAAATACCTTATGAAACTTACCTCATTAAGACTCATCAGCAAAGACATCAAAGCAGCAGTAGAATTTTACGAACAAACCATGGGAGCAACTGCCAGATGGTATACTGAAGATTTTGCAGAACTTTCAGCAGATTCCATAACCATTGCCATAGGAAGTACCCGAACGATGCAGATGTTTTCGGAAGGTCTTACAGAATTCACAGGAACAAAATCAACCATTATTGAATTTATGGTTAAAAATGTAGATGAAGAATATGAAAGAATAAAAAGTATAGCCTCTGAAATTATCCAGGAACCTACAACAATGCCCTGGGGAAACAGATCTCTTCTATTCTGTGATCCGGATGGAAACATGATTAACTTTTTTACTCCGGTGAGCGTGGAAGCTGTGAAAAAATTCAACTAAGTCTTTCATCAATAAAAAACAACTCGCTGTACACACAACGAGTTGTTTTTCATATGAGTTTTAAAAATTAAATCTATTTCCCAAGGAACTCAATTGCTTTCGCTACAAAGGTATCATGGTATTGATAGAAAGAGGCATGTCCTGAATCCGGAAAAATCACCAATTCTGCATGATCTAGGTTCTGAGCCATATTTTTAGCATTCTGAACAGACACAGGAAGGTCATTTTCACCATGAACAATCAATACCGGATTTTTGATCTTTTGTATTTCCGTAAGAGCATCAGCATTGGGTTGAGCCCAGCTCAATACAGCGGTAAATTGTGAATTTGAAGCATTATCATTTAATGGAAGATCTCTGTCTGCTGTACGAAGCTGAATTCTTGCAAAAGCTGCTTTTCCTTCTGCTGTACTCTGAGCCGACTCTGTAAATCCGAATTTCAGGAAGGAAGCTTCAGGACTTAACCCCGCTGTTCCTGCAACAATATTAGGTAAGTTAGATAATCCGATTGCACCCTGAGGCCCTGTTCCGGTTAAAATCACTTTATTAATCAATGAGGGATGCGTCAGCACTATTCTCTGAGTAATAAAACCACCCATGGAAAACCCCATGATATTCACTTTATTTAAATTCAGCGCATTGATAAAATCGACTGCATCATCGGCCATTGCCTGAACGGTATTTGGAGTAATTCCTTTGGAAGAAGCCACTCCTTTATTGTCGAAGATAATGACTTTATATTTTTTTGCCAGTCCATCTGTCACTGCAGGATCCCAGTCATCCATTGAACCACCCAAGCCCGGCAGAAGCACCAATGGAATTCCATCTTCTTTTCCTAAAACGCGGTATGCAATGGCATTTCCTTTAACGTTTATAAATTGGGTTTTGGCAGTTTGGTGGTTTCTGTTTTGTACCTCCTGTACCGTGGGAGGTTCATTTTCTTCAGTGCAGGACACTGTTGCTACGGTAAAAAGAGTTAAGCATAATAGGCTAACGGCTGAAATTTTTCTGATTGTTTTCATTGTAGTTTATTTTTGTTTGATTATGGTGCAAACATAAAACACACAAACAGGCAGAACACTCAAAAGCTTTATCAACAGGACATTTTAGGAATTCAATTAGACATTTTTGAAGGTGAAAATTACAAGTGGAAAGTGTAAAGACAATTTTTACCCCCTAAGCCGTTTTCAAGGCATTGAGTGTTTTCATTGCTTTTTCAGCATCTTCTTTTGCAATAAAAATATGATCGTGAAAATAAGCAGCAACTACATTACAGCTGATATTTTCATGTTTCAGGGCATTTGCAAAGGCTGCTGTGAGCCCTACAGCCTCCAGAGAAGAATGAATATTAAGAGTAATCCATGAAGCAATATAACTGTAAGTGATACTCCATTCATCTGCAACTTCTCTTCTTAAAACTATGGTAACCGCCTCAGCTTCCCGAAAGAAAAATAAAACCTTTTCTATATCCGGTATCTCACTAAGGTTTTCAACGGCGCCAAACACATATTCTCCTGTATTTAATACCGGTTCCATATTCTGAAGCAGAACGGCCAAATCTTTTTCTCCTGTCATCTTTTTGGTACAAAGCTAAGATATAGATTGCAGCAGCAGTTTATCAAATGATAAAAAACAAGAAAGAAGGCTGTGTGCCTTCTTTTTTGTTTTGTAATTGTAACCTGTCAACTGAACCTCTTTATATGTATTTGTGTTTTTTTCATTTGGCTTTTTAAGAAGCCCGTTTAAGGTTATTCATCACCACATTTAATTTCATCAGTGTTTATTAATTTCATCATTTGTGTTTTTATAACTATCGTTTATTAATTGTATAGTTATAATCATTTGTTGTTTTTTGTGTATGAAATTTAAAATCCGAATAAGCTTTCTCATTTACTTTTTCATTACTTAAATTTCACAGTACAAAGGAACAACATTACAAAATAAAATCCTCTATAAACCCCATCGATACATCTCGATTTACTTATAGATATTTATCGATAAAACAAATTCTCTGATAATAAAAAGTGAAGAATATCCTACAGACTGCTATAATTTGTGGTGTGTTTTAATGAGGTCCACCAGTTCAACCATATTTTCTATCTTTAGTTTTTCAAAGATATTTTTTTTAATTGTACTTACTGTATTCTGTTTGATATTCAAGCTGTTTGAAATTTCCAGGTTTCCATATCCTTCAGCATAAAGTTCTGCAATCTGCAGTTCCCGTTTGGTCAAACTGTTGAGAGGGCTTATCAGATCCGGATTGTAAACAAGCTGTACCAATAAATTCCTCAAAAGATCAGAAAAATATTCTCCCTTCTCTATAAAAGTTGTGATCGCTTCTCTTACCTCTTCCTCTTCACTCAGTTTGCTCAGATATCCGTTAGCACCCGCTTTAATAAATTTAAGGCCATGCAGATCTTCTTCAAGTCCTGTAAAAATCAAAACTTTAAGATCAGGATTTATACTTTTCATCTGAGGCAGAATATGCAGACTGTTTCCGTCCGGGAAATGAGCATCAATGATAGCCATTTCAATTCCTTTGGATTCTATCAGCTCCAATACCTGATGTAATGATGAAGTCTGATAAACTTTAGCGTTGGGAACAATATCACTGATAACAATTTCCATTCCCTGGCGCACAATGCTGTGGTCGTCTGCCAGCAGGAATATAATTTCTTTATTTTGAATTGGTGTTTCCATTATTATTAATATTTAAATTGATCCTGAATGTCACTTTCGTTCCTTTGTGCAGTTTACTTTCTACTGATATATCACCATCAAAAAGCTCTACGATTTCCTTTACAAGATTAAGACCAAGTCCCGCCCCCAGATTATCTACTTCATCAGATACCATTCCCTGATAGTAAGGATCAAAAATTTTACCAAGATCAGATTCTGATATTCCTACTCCGGTATCTCCTACCGTTGTAATCAGGGAAATTTGATTTTCTCCTATAGGTTCAGTGGCCATAACGAGATCAATCTGTCCGTTTTCTGTAAACTTGTTGGCATTCCCCAGAATATTCATAAAAATCTGGTTGATTCTGATATTATCCGAATATACCTGTACTTCTTCAGGAATCCTGTCTGTTACCACAAACCTGTTGTTTCTGGTTTCCAGATATGGAGTAATTACCTTCACAATAGAACTGATCTCATCTTTAAGGTTGAAAACCGATTTTATAAGTTCTTTTTCAGCATTCTCATTTTTAGTGTATTCCAGGATCTGGTTAGATTGCAGCAGCAGGGTGCTATTCGTAAACTTGATAGATTTAAGATAATCCTTTATTGTTTCGTCCTCTGTAGTTCTGTGGATCTTATCTATAAAAATATTAATAATTTTTAACGGGGATCTCAGATCGTGGCTCAGCATTCCCAGAATTCTGTTTTTAAAATTAAGGTTCTTTTTAATCTCTTTATTAGCAGCATCTAGTTTTTGTTCATAAACAAACGCCATTCTTGTAAAATACATGATCAGAATGGATACAATAAACATAAGAATCATCAATCCCAATACCAGATATGTCCTAATTCTGTTATTATTGGAGCTCTGCTCGTTATATTCTTTTTCCAGTTCGGTTTTAAAATCTTTGATGGCATTTTCGTAGACTTCTATTAAGCCGTTACTATACACCAGAAGTTTACTGAAATTGCTGTAAAACTGCAGGTTGATTTTCTGTTTTTGGGCAGCAAGCATCTGTACTTTCTTTACTTCAGCAGCATAATGCTTATCCATAGACTTTATTGTGTTGTCCATTTTAGATTTAACCTGAGAAAGATCCAGCGTTTTGTTGTTGGTCATCGTGATTACCGTACTTTCTTTCTGAACATCCACTTTACCTGTTACAGCATCTTTTAAACGGCCAAAAAAACCTTTCTTTTTAACAGTGTCTGCATAGGTTCGGGTTTGAATCTTGAAATCTTCAAAATCATTTTTATATTTGGCAGGTTCGTACTGCTTATCCTCAATTTTTGATGGTGGATTCAGGGAAGTCTGGTATACAGAATCTATCAATGTTTTCAGTTTTGCAGTCTTTAAGGTATCCTGACTGTGAGCTGCCAGATTCTTTTTCAACCTCGGACTTGTATTTTCATATTCACCAATCTTATCAAAATTGATTTTAAGTTTTCTCAACGATTGAAAATATAACTGCAGCTCTTTATTATTCTGAGTAGCCATATATTTCTGAAGATGTTCCTGGGCATCCAGAAAATCTTTCCTGGAGTTATCCGTCAATCCTCCCAATGCACGGCTCTGCTCCAGCTGGTCTTTAATAAACTTCAGCTTCTTACCGTTGACAAATTCGTTATAAAAAAATATGGCGATAATGACCTGTATCAGTAAAATACAAAGGATCAATGAGTAATGAACAAGTTTTCTCAATTTAAAATTTAAGAATTTATATTTCATATTTGTTTATCAGTTAAATTAATTTCCTGACTACATAAGTCCATTAGATATTAGCCCTCAACAATATACTATTATTTTCAACAATTTCATAATAACAGTATATCATCTGATTCGCAAAGTTAAAGTAATTTTTGTCTTCTTATAATAATGAATATTTGATAAAACTCACAGAATTTATTTTTTTTTACTATTAAAATGCTTTGTAAACATTTAGTTTTATTTACGTAAATCTATTTTTTTAGATCAATTGCAAAAGTTGATGCTCTGTAAAATATTCTGCATCTGCTTATTTTATTATATCTACTGAATAATATCTAATCAAATAGAGAATGAAAAAAACAACTTTTCACTCCTGTATTTGATCATTTTAAAGAACCATTCTTCCTCTGTCTAACAAACTTTCCGGCCATTCAGTATTTCTACTCAATACCACAATTGGTAATTTACACTCTAAGAACATATATCCTCTTCTTTGTTACTTTGAAATGCTTATTAATAGTGATAATATTCCATGGAAAACCATGATATTCAGATGTACCGGAAAATTCGTCTCTACACTTCATCCATTGTATGAATGAAATTCGGAGAGTATTGAAGACCAGCAATGATGATACATTTCTACTTATTGCTGTCTTTACTTTTCTCTATTTCTACAATACGACTATAAAAAATAAAAACAAATAACCTATGATTACTGAAAACTACGACGTAATCGTCATTGGCGGAGGAGCAATAGGTCTTGCAACAGCCTATCATCTCGGTCAGCGCCAGGCTAAGACTTTGGTATTGGAACAATATACTTTTGTGAATCAGCTGGGCAGCTCTGCAGGAGTTTCCCGCCAGTTCCGGATCCCCTATCCGGATGAATATATGGTACAAATGGCTTTGGACTCTCAACCTTACTGGGATGAGCTCCAAAAAAAGACCGGTACCCCATTGCTTGATAAAGTAGGCACACTCTGGTTTGGAGATCCTGAAGTACATTCTACCGAAGGAAACATTGCTGAGGCAGAGAAAGCTTTAGAAGCCTTAGGAGTTCCTTATACCAACTTAACTTCAAAAGAAATTGAAGAGCAGTATCATTTCAAAAACCTGCCGGATAATTATGTAGGTCTATTTCAACCTGATGGAGCCAGCATTAATTTTAAAGCAACTATTGAAACGCTTCTAAGCCTTTGTCAGAAAGAAAAAACCGTAGAGCTCAGAGAAGATTCTCCCGTACTTGAGATCAAACAAAATGGTGAACTTTTTGAGCTTACCACTCCCAACGGAATATATATTGCCAAAAAGCTGGCCATTATTCCCGGGCCTTACATCAACAGTGTGATCAACTTACTGGATTTTAAAATAGAAGCTACCTACTGGAATATGTCCTCTGCTTATTTTAAAAAGACCGATCCTACGATACAATATCCAACCTGGTTTGTGTTCCAGAATGCAACGGGAGATAACGGCAATCAGTTTTACGGTTTTCCTTCCGTTGAATGGGATCATCCGGAATACATCCGCGTAGCACCGGATTTTGTCATCAACCCTTTGGAGGAACCAAGCGACAGAACATTGATTCCAAACCCGAAGGAACTCGCCTATACTTCCCAATGGATACAAAACCATATGACCGGGCTGAGCATTGCACCGGAATATACCTCAACATGTCTTATCGCTTTAAGCACAATTCCCAATAAAGAATTACTGATTGATTTTGCACCTTCTTATGTACCCAACCATAAAAACATTGTAGTATATGCCACAGGATGGGCTGCAAAATTCACACCCTTTTTAGGTAAAATCATGTCTGATCTAGCACTAGACGGACATACTGATTTTGACATTACCCCTTTCCGATTAGGATATAAATATTTCTTAGCACTTTAAAAAATTATAAAACCATGAACAGAGAAAACGTAAACAAAGATACACCGCTGTATCCGGGAATGCAGCCCGACCTGAAAGTAGAAGTAGCCATTATTGGTGCCGGAACTTCCGGACTGTACACTGCTTTTCGTTTGGTGGCAGACAATAAATATAAAGGTCATGAAGTCCAGATTTTCGATATGAGTGACAGATTAGGCGGAAGACTGGAATCCGTAGTTATGCCGGGAATGAACTTCTGGGGTGAGCTGGGAGGAATGCGTTATCTGACTTCTCAGGAAATTGTAACCACATTGATAGAAGGGTACCCATTGAAAGAACAGGACTTAAGCAAAAGAACCCCTGTTCTGAAAGATAAGATGACTCCTATCCCATTCCACATGGGAGAACCTGAAAAACTCCTGATGTACATCAGAAAAGAGCGTTTCAAACAGAATGCCTGGACAGAAGAACAAAAACATGACAACAAACTGATTACCCGCTATTATCTGAATGAAGGGGATGAAGGGTTCAGTTCTGATCAGCTATTTAATAAAATCATTTACAATGTTCTAATGGCAGATGCATGGGTGGCTGAAACCTATAAAGAACTGATCATTGCAGACCCTAACGGATATGATTATACATTTAAACTGACCAGCCGGGACTGGGATGCTATAAAACCAAGAATGATCTACAATTTTCCCGGTTCCCCTTATGACAAACGTCTGGTAAATGATATTGGTTTCTGGAACTTAATAAAGGATCAGGTTTCTCAGGAAGGGTATGAATTCTTAGCCAATGCCGGAGGGTATTATTCCAATACTATCAACTGGAATTCTGCTGAGGCATTTCCATATATGGTAGGAGATTTTTCTGCCGACACCACCTACAAAACCATTGAGGAAGGATATGACAGCATTGCCTATGCAGTAGCTAACACTTATATGGAATACGAGGGAGCCCGCATCTGGTCTGAAAACAAACTGATTACTTTCACCAAAGACCATAATTTAACAGCCACTCATAAATACGAACTCACGTTCCTGAATATCCAAAGTAACAAAACATGGAAAGTGTACGCCAATTCAATAGTATTGGGTATGCCAAGAAAATCACTTGAACTTCTGGATCAGAATAACTTCTTTTTTGACGCTAACAGACATCAGAAACTGAATAAAAACATCCGCTCTATCATCATGGAGCCTGCATTTAAAATCCTTATGGGCTTTGAAGGTCCATGGTGGAGAGATCTTGATATTTATTCCGGGCACTCTATTACAGACTTGCCTATGAGACAATGTTATTATTTCGGTACTGATGAAGAAACTAAAAATTCTATGCTGTTGGGAAGCTACGGAGATATGGAAACGGAAACATTCTGGAAAGCACTTTCTGATGACAAAGTTTTGTTTAAAGTAAGAGCTGCCAGATCTGCATCACTGGAAGAATTGCATAAGTTTGATGATGTTCAGGCTACAGAATTCATGGTGAATGAATTGATGAACCAGCTGAAAGAATTACACGGTATAGATATACCACAGCCTTATGTAACTTATTTCAGAGACTGGACAGATGATCCATATGGTGCAGGATACCATGCATGGAAAGCAGGTTTCTCTGTGAAAGATGTCATGCCTTACATGAGAAAGCCATTGGCAGATGAGCAAATCCACATTATCGGGGAAGCTTACTCTGATCAGCAGGGCTGGGTGGAAGGTGCTTTCTGTGAAGCTGAAAAAATGCTTCAGACCCATTTTAAATTAGACTGGCCGTACTGGCTGGATCCTGAATATTATTTAGGATGGTAATCCTGAATATATAATAAGATGATGATGTAAATAAAGCTCCGGACTTTTTCGGAGCTTTTTGTTTCTATTAATCAAAAATCAGAATTCCATATAACACACTCAATGTAAGCATCTTAATTCATTTAATATTTTTTTTAAATCAAAATATTTGTTGGAGTATTAATTAATTTATTACATTTGCATAACTAGTTATATAATCAATTATATTTATGGATTTATTTGAAAAAACAGGAAAAATTGCATTAGGCAGCAGATTGCGGTTTATGGCTTCCAATATTACAGAAGAAGCGGCGAAGATCTATGAAATGTATGATGTTGATTTTTCACCGAAATGGTTTCCGGTATTTTTTGTTCTTTCCGAAGAAGGTTCAAAAACAATAACCGAGATTGCAGAAGAAATAGGACATTCTCAACCTTCTGTAACCAAAATCATCAAAGAAATGACTACAGCGGGATTGGTGAAGGATAACCAGAAGTCCCAGGATAAAAGGAGAAATATTGCTGCACTGGCTGAAAAGGGAAAAGAGTTTTCTGCCAAAATAAAAGTTCAGTGTACAGATATTGACCATGCTATTGATGAAATGATTAGCGAAGCCACACACAATCTCTGGGAAGCACTTGCAGAATGGGAGCACCTTTTTGAACAGAAGTCTTTGCTCGCAAGGGTAAAAGAACAGAAAAAGGCCCGTGAAAGCAAAAATGTAAAGATCGTTGAATATGATCCGAAATACCAATCCGCATTCAAAGCACTCAATGAAGAATGGATTTTCACTTATTTTGAAATGGAAGAAGCAGACTATAAAGCCCTGGACAATCCGGAAGAATATATTTTAAATAAGGGAGGAAAAATTCTTGTCGCTTTATACAATGAAGAGCCGCTGGGAGTATGTGCTCTCATCAAAATGGAAGATCCGGATTATGATTTTGAACTGGCAAAAATGGCTGTTTCCCCAAAAGCACAGGGAAAGAATATAGGCTGGCTTCTGGGACAAGCGATCATCAAAACCGCAAAAGAATCCGGAGCATCAAAAATATATCTAGAAAGCAATACCATATTGAAACCTGCTATCAATCTGTATTACAAACTGGGTTTTAAGAAAGTATCCGGACGATCAACTCCTTATCAGCGCTGTAATATTCAAATGGAATTAAATGTAAACGATTAAAATATGTATGATAAAAAAGTAGCCATCGTTATAAAAGATGACCTGTTACCATGGCAAAAACTTAATGTTGCCTCTTTTCTGGCAGGAAGTATTGCTATTGAGTTCCCGGAAACTCACGGGGAAAAATTCATAACCGCAGATCAGGAAACGTTTTTACCCTTTATAAAGCATCCTACCCTTGTTTACAAAGCAGAAACTACAGAAAAAATTCAAAGAGCATTCCGCCGCTCAAAAGACCGTGATCTGGCCATTGGAATTTATACCCGGCAGCTTTTTGAAACCCGGTCAGGTGAAGAGAATGTTCTTGAAATAGCAAAACATCGTGCTGATGAACTGGATCTGGTTGGTATTATCGTGTATGGCGAAAATAAAAAGGTAGATAAGGCTTTGGATGGACTAAAATTTCATGAATAAAACCAATTATTATGTACGATAGAATACAACAAAGCTTTAACAGGCAAGGAATCATGAAAACAATTGGTGCCCAATTAGAAGAAGTTCAACAGGGACAGGTAAAAATTACCTGCAGATTTTCTGAAAACTTTACACAGCACAACGGATTTTTTCATGCCGGAGTTCTAACAACAATTGTTGACAGTGCCTGCGGATATGCAGCTTTAACAACTATGCCTGAAAATGCCAATGTCCTTACAGTGGAATTCAAGGTTAATTTTATGAAACCTGCCAATACAGATCAGCTTGTTGCCATTGGAAAAGTTCTGCAGGCAGGAAAAACACTTACCATTTGCGAAGGCTATGTCTATGATCAAAAAGAGGAAAAACTTATTGCAAAAATGACAGCAACGATGATTGCTATACAGTCATAGAACCCATTTTCTTCTCATCATACTACAATGCACAAATCTTTTTATTTGTGCATTTTTTATATAAATATTCATTATCTCGGTTCTGGTTAAAATATTAGCTGTTATATACTAATTCCATATCACCATCATTAGTTTTTTCTATTTCTCAGAAGGAATCTTGAGGTGATATTTTCCTAACTTTTCAGTTTGAAACAAAGTAAAAGAATACAGAATATTTCTAACCGTTTCATTTTATAATAAACTAAAATATTCAAAAGCAAATAACAGCAAAACAGATTCATCATCTTATGACAGATAAAAATTTTAATCCTCAGAAAGGCTTTATATTCAGCAAACATGTGCCGGAGGAATTATCGCATTTTGACAGGGTCTTTGATGTTTTCAAAGATTTGCTCACCCATACCTCCGGAGATATTGAGGAAGCCTTTGAATGGCTTGATATGCTTGACAAGGAATATGATATTTTTGACGAGGAATATACCCTTCAGGATTTTGAAGAAGATTTGAAAAAAAGAGGTTATATCAAAGAGGAAGACCCTGAAGAAGGCAATACCGGAAGTGGAAAAGGCAAAAATATATTAACTCCAAAACTGGAAGCAGCCCTTCGTGAGTATGCATTAGATCAGATTTTTGGAAAACTGAAGAAAAATGGAGCAGGAAATCACCGCACTACCAAAACAGGAATTGGTGACGAACGTGATGGTGAAAACCGTTCTTTCCAATATGGAGACGACTTAGCAGCCGTAAACATGACTGAAAGCTTAAAAAATGCACAGATCAATAACGGAATTTCAGACCTTCGTCTTACAGAAGACGATCTTATTGTAGAAGAAACCAAACATAAGGCACAGATGAGTACCGTCCTTATGATCGACATCAGCCACTCTATGATCTTATATGGTGAAGATCGTATTACTCCTGCAAAAAAGGTTGCCATGGCACTCGTGGAACTGATTAAACGGAAATACCCCAAAGATTCCATTGATATCATCGTCTTTGGAAATGAAGCATGGCCCATTAAGATCAAAGACCTTCCCTATTTAAAAGTAGGCCCTTACCATACCAATACAGTGGCTGGTCTGGAGCTGGCAATGGATATTCTCCGCAGAAAAAGAAATACCAACAAACAGATTTTTATGATCACCGACGGAAAACCGAGCTGTATTCAATTGCCAAGCGGAGAGTTTTATATGAACAGTTTTGGCCTGGATGAAAAGATTGTTAACCAATGTCTCAACAGAGCAGCACAGGCCAGAAAATTGAAAATTCCCATTACTACTTTTATGATTGCCCAGGATCCCTATCTGCGTCAGTTTGTAGAAGAGTTTACCGCTCAGAACAAAGGGAAAGCATTTCTGACAGGGCTATCAGGTTTAGGCCAGATGATTTTCGAGGATTACGAAAAAAACAGAATAAGAAGAATATAGAGGTTGGATTTCAAACTTCATCAAAGCATTAAAAATAAAATCTTACCAGATAATTAGCAGTATAAGAAAATGAAAAACGATATTACATTCAAAGAATTAAAAGACTCCGGCTATACCCATAAAACGATTAATGAGGAAATTCAGACGAACCTGATTGCCAGGATTAAAGCTAAAGAGCCTGTATTTGAAGGACTTTGGGGCTACGAAGACACTGTGGTTCCCCAATTGAAAAAAGCCATTCTTGCCGGCCACCACATCAATTTATTAGGTTTACGCGGACAGGCAAAAACAAGAATTGCAAGAAGCATGGTCAATCTACTGGATGAATACATGCCTATTGTAAAAGGATCAGAAATCAATGACAGCCCGTTTCATCCGATTTCAAAATTTGCCAAAGATCTCATTGCAGAACTGGGTGACGAAACTCCGATTTCATGGGTACACCGCTCTCACCGTTTCTACGAAAAACTGGCAACTCCGGATGTGAATGTTGCTGATTTAATTGGTGACATAGACCCCATTAAAGCAGCTACTTTAAAACTTCCCTATTCCGACGAACGTGTTTTACATTACGGAATGATTCCGCGTGCTAACCGTTCTATTTTCGTTTTAAATGAATTACCGGATTTACAGGCACGTATCCAGGTTTCCCTGTTTAATATTTTGCAGGAGGGTGATATTCAGATCCGTGGTTTTCAATTGAGAATGCCTCTTGATATTCAGTTTGTTTTCACAGCCAATCCGGAGGATTATACCAACAGAGGAAGTATTGTAACTCCGCTGAAAGACAGAATCGGGTCCCAGATTTTCACCCATTATCCAAAAACAATTGCTCTTGCCCGACAGATCACAGAACAGGAAGCATTGATTTCCGCTGAAGATAAAGCACAGATACTAGTTCCTGATCTGGCAAAGGATCTTTTGGAGGAAGTTGCTTTTGCAGCCCGTATCAGTGAATATGTAGATGCAAAAAGCGGTGTCAGCGCCCGTCTTACCATCAGTGCTATGGAGAATTTAATTGCAGCAGCCAAACTGCGTCTGATTGAATCCGGGGTTGAGCGAACCACCGTCCGCCTGCTTGATTTTATGTCAATTATCCCATCCATCACAGGAAAAATTGAACTGGTTTATGAAGGAGAACAGGAAGGCGCAGATTATGTCGCCAAAATATTGATTGACAAAGCGGTTATGACCCAATTTGAAAGTATTTTCCCACGTATTTCCAAACTGGAAAAAGAAGGGATCAAAACTCCATACACTGACCTGATCAGATGGTTTAACAAAAACCATTTAGAACTTTATTACAATGATAGTGATGAAGAGTTTTATTCTAAGCTTGATAAAATAGCTCCTCTGGCAGCCGTAGTGGAAGAAAACGCTTCCGGATTCAGCCCGGAAGATCAGAATTTCTGTAAAGAATTAATTCTTTGGGCATTAACCATCAGCAATAAAATTGATAAGTCTGAAAATCAAAATACTTTTACTTTTGATTCACCGGGTATTGGTGAGTTTCTACGAAACTAGATTCATTAATATCCAATAGATAATAAGAACCCTTCAGATCAGATCTGAAGGGTTCTTATTATATTGAAATACGCTATGTTACTTTAAAGTTTATACCATATTGCTGCCTTTAAGTACGGCAGAACCAAAAGGATTGTCTACCAGCCACAGCCATTCTCCGTCTTCATTTTTTTTCATAATACAGGAAGTATGGCCTGTCATGTGTATTAAATGCCCGTCAGGGGCTGTTCCCGTCATTTCCCACTGATCAATCCACATCGCTAGATCATTCACAACGGTTACATATGGAGTTTCGCCTTGTATATCCAGTTTTAGTCTGCAAATCTCATTCATTGCAAGCTCTATCTGCTTAAGTCCTCTCAGCTCTCTCCCATCTCTGTCTATATAGACTGCTTCAGGGTGAAAACAACTTAATGCTCCTCTGGTATCTCCGTTTTTTATACAGTCACGGAAATAGGCTACTGCACCGGTTTCTGTTCTTCTGTCAAAATTCTCCATTATTTCATATTTCGGGATTCTATTTCCCTTTTCAATGCTTTCTTATCTTTATTCCAGCTGTTAGCTGCAAAAAAAGCAAAAATGATGGGTAAAAAGGTCATTAAGCCCAGACCATTGGCTATCGTACTATAAATAGCAATACCAGCCAATACTCCCAGGATTACAGCATTTATAGTATTTCTGTCTTCAATTGTTCTTTTTTTCTCTAAAAGTTCCTGATCTGTTAATCCAGATAAATCTTTTTCCATAGTTTATTTCAAGTTTTTTGGGTTAGTTTTAGGTTTTTAAAATGGCAAAAATTATTATTCTGAAATTTATTTTTACCGAAAGCTAAAGTACAATATTGCCGAGACATTTTTTTATTTCTTTTATTTGTAATTTATTTCATGCTGTCTATTTCTGAAAATTTCAAAGCTTATGGAAGACAACCTGAATTCTATTTACAGAGTTATCAATTTTATGGAAAAGAATTATGACCGGCCTGTTTCTGTAAAGGAACTGGAAGATATCTCACATTATTCTTACCGGAATATCCAGCGTATTTTTAAGTACAGCTGTGGAGAAACAATAGGTACCTTTCAGCAAAGACTAAAGGTAGAAAATGCTTATAAGCGGATTCTTTATACTCAGGAAAATCTCACTACAATTGCTATTGAAGTAGGTTTTGCCAATATCGCTTCTTTTTCCAAAGCTTTTAAACAGCATTTCGGGGTTTCTCCAAAAGCAGCAAGATTAAGTAAAGAAAAACTTTTGTGCGAAGACAAGATCATTCCGATAACTTCTGACGAACTGCTGGAGCCGGAAATTGTCTATCTTAAACCAATTCAGGTGTACTATCAGAGCATTAAAACCTATTATAACAATGAAGAAATTGAAGTACTGTGGGAAAAATTCATGAAAAATGAGTTTCCCGATTCCGGAACAGAATATTTTGGTGTAATAGCAGATGAACCATTAATTAAAACTGAAATTAACTGCCGGTATGACTCTTGTGCTTCCGTTCAGTCTGCAAACAAAAAATTACCCTCAAAAATAATATTTGGAGGTAAATATGCCCGCTTTGCCCATACAGGCAGCTATGAAACAATAGATGAAACGTACACTAAAATCTATTCCCGCTGGATTTTTAATTCTGGCCTTGAATTTTCACACTCTCCTATCATAGAAAAATACGAAAGACATGCGGAACAGGAAAATCATCAGGAAGAACAGCTGACTTATATTTTACTGCCTTTGAAGTAAATTGTCAATTTGGGACAAGTTTTCAAATTTTTATCCATCTAATTTTGCCCTGTAAAAAAGATAAATTATGCAAAAAAAGAAAATCATGTTCAGGTTATTACCAGCTCTTTTACTTTCATGCTCTCAGACAGAATTACCAGAACCTCCAGATACAACAAATCCCGGCACTGTTGTTTACAAGATGCCGGAAGAATCTGCAACACATGAAGGAACCTGGCTTCAATGGCCACATCAGTACCAATATGGAACCACCTACCGCAACCGGCTGGATGCAACCTGGATAGCAATGACCAAAGAACTGGTACAGAGTGAAAAAGTTCATATTATTGCTTATGACAACATCGAAAAAAACCGTATTACAGAGTTGTTAAACAGTGCCGGAGTTCCTCTTACCAATATCAATTTCAGACTTTATCAGACAGATGATTTCTGGGTTAGAGATAACGGTCCTATTTATGTAAAGGATCAAAATGGCCAGTTATTTATTCAGGACTGGGGATTTAACGGATGGGGTAACAAAGCCGATTACAGCAGATGCAATGCAATTCCTTCCAAAATAGCAGCAGATACCAATATCCCAAAAATCAATCTTAATTCGGTGATGATCAATGAAGGCGGAAGTGTGGAAATTGATGGAAACGGAGTATTGATGGCATGTAAAAGTTCCATCCTTAATAACAATAGAAATCCGGGGATGACCCAGCAGCAGGCAGAAGCCATATTTACTAAAAATTTAGGCGTGACCAAATTTATCTGGCTGAATGGAAAAGCAGGTCTTGATATCACCGATATGCACATTGACGGTTTTGCCCGGTTCGCAAATTCGTCTACTATTATTACGATGAATCCTGATGATCTTAACTACTGGCAGGTTCCTGACAGCGACATTGATAAATTATATGATGCCACCACAAAAAATGGCTCTCCTTACCAGTTTGTAAAAGTTCCATTAACCAGAAATGATGTGATAACCACTTACGGAAAAAATGTAGGCCGTGCTTCTTACATCAATTATTATATCGCAAACAACCGCGTATTGGTACCTAATTATAATGATCCGAATGATGCCGTTGCCAACAATATTATCC
This sequence comes from Chryseobacterium viscerum, assembly GCF_025949665.1. Taxonomy (NCBI): domain Bacteria; kingdom Pseudomonadati; phylum Bacteroidota; class Flavobacteriia; order Flavobacteriales; family Weeksellaceae; genus Chryseobacterium; species Chryseobacterium viscerum. Next base: position 2,442,224 of record NZ_JAPDFT010000001.1, read on the forward strand.
AACAGCTGTATCCCGGTAAACAGGTTGTTGGAATAGACTGCCGTAACTTATTTGCCAATGGTGGAATGATACACTGTGTAACGCAGCAGCAGCCACAATAAAACAATTTTCCCAATACATAAAAGCCTGCTGATTGTTCTGCAGGCTTTATTCATCTATAACCTAAAGTATTGTTTAGCCAGATTTTTAAATATTTAACCTCGTTAAGCTCTATTTGTTAATACAACTAAAAGGCTGTCGCCAAAAAATAGCGTAAATTTGCCCTGCCCATCTTGTAAAGGATGGTTTCCAGTTTAAGTATTATGAAAAAAACAGCAGTTTCTTTATTGGCCCTTCTTCTGAATATTGTTTGCCATGCACAAAATTTTGATGTTATTCCCTTAGGGATCTATGGTGGTGAGCAGGAAGATAATTTATCTGCCTATCTGGTAGGTGCTCCGAAAGACAATGCATTTCTTTGCCTTGATGCCGGTACGGTAAATGCCGGAATACGAAAAGCTATTCAACTGAAAAGCCTTGACGGATCCGCAGAAACAATTCTTAAGGATCAGATAAAAGGATATTTTGTATCACATGGTCATTTGGACCATTTATCCGGGCTTATCATCAATTCCCCGGCAGATTCTAAAAAGGATATTTTCGCTATAGCTCCGGTCATTCAGATTTTGCAGAATCATTACTTTATCACAGATACCTGGATCAATTTTGCTGATCAGGGACAAAAACCTATCCTTGGGAAATACCATTATAATGAGCTTCAGGAAGGACATGAAATCCCGGCACCCAAAACGCCATTTTTCATAACCGGATATGAACTGAGCCATGTAAATCCCTATAAAAGCAGCGCAGCATTGGTAAGAAGAGATGATCATTACCTTCTTTATCTGGGTGATACAGGTGCTGACCGTATAGAAAAATCTGACCGTCTTGATAACCTTTGGAACACTATAACTCCACTTGTTAAAAAAAGACAGTTAAATACCATATTAATTGAAGTTTCTTTCCCAAACAGCCAGCCTGAACATCTGCTGTTCGGACACCTTACTCCTAACCTGCTGATTGAGGAACTAAGTAAGCTGAAAGAAAAAACCGGACAAAACAGCCTTGAGGGACTCAACATTGTAGTTACCCATAGAAAACCAACGGGTGATAACCCCGAACTGATTAAAAAAGAACTGTTGAAAAACAATCCCCTGAAAGTAAATTATATTTTCCCGGAACAGGGCAAAAAGATCAGTTTACCATAAAAACAAATCAAAAGATGAAGCATATCTCTGTTTCATCTTTTTTATTTTCGATAGTATTATTCATTAAATAAATTTAAACAACTGAAAATCAATCACTTAAAACACGATCATTGAAATTAATTAATTTTTTTTATGTTTATATTAATTTAACATCGTAATATTGCAATATAAAAATAAAACAATGGGAGTTACTAAAACCGAAATCTATACTGAAGAACAAAATAAACTGGCTTCACTTCTTAAAGTTTTGGGACATCCGGCAAGAATAGCCATTTTACAGTATATTATCAATCAGAAAGCGTGCATCTGCAATGATCTTGTTGAAGAACTCGGATTGGCTCAGGCTACCATTTCTCAGCATTTAAAAGAACTGAAGAATATTGGAATCATCAAAGGTTCAATTGAAGGAAAGTCTGTATGCTACTGTATTAATGAAAGCATCTGGAAACAATTTCAAAACGAGTTTAACCTGTTTTTTAATCAGGATGTCACGATAAAACAATGCTGTTAAGGCATTTTTTTTGAAAACAAATATCGTAATATTGCAATATAACACTAATAAATTTAAATCTAATGAAACTATCAGAAATCAAAGAAATTCTTCCAACACTGGGAAATGTAGAATTTCAATTGGAAAACGGCACTTTTGTTCCTGAACATTTCCATGTAACAGAAGTGGGACAGATTGTAAAAAAATTCATTGATTGCGGCGGCGTAATCCGAAATGAGAAAGCAGTCAACTTCCAGCTATGGGATGCTGATGATTATGAACACCGCCTGAAACCGGGGAAACTGCTTCACATCATTCAACTTTCTGAAGAAAAACTGGGAATAGAAGATTCAGAAATTGAAGTAGAATATCAGGGAGAGACCATCGGTAAATATGATCTGGAATTTAACGGTAAAAATTTCGTCCTGAAAAATAAGACAACGGCCTGTCTTGCCCAGGAAGCCTGTGGAATTCCTTCCGAAAAACAAAAGAAAAATCTTTCTGAACTATCTGCAAAACCAGCATCAGCCTGCACTCCGGGATCAGGATGCTGCTAATTAATTTTATTAAAATCTCATGTATCAAGAATTATTAAATACGGTTCAATCTCTGAAATGGGAAAATATAGATACCAATAGAAAAGAGATCATGGAACCATTGATCAGTTTCATCCAGCAAAAAGTAAATGATGGAGAAGAAATCAATCTGAATTTTATCTGCACCCACAATTCACGCCGCAGTCATCTGGCTCAGATTTGGGCACAGACAGCGGCTACTTTCTTTACGATTCCGGGAGTTCATTGCTATTCCGGAGGAACTGAAACAACAGCATTATTCCCCAAAATAGCAGAAACCTTAGCTGAGCAGGGTTTTACAGTCTTCAATATTTCAGAAACAGAAAATCCGGTGTATGCTATCAAGTATAATGATAATAGCCTGCCTGTTATAGGTTTTTCCAAAAAATATGACAGTTCTTTCAATCCTGTTTCAGGATTCGCAGCAATTATGACCTGTTCGCAGGCAGATGGCGGATGCCCGTTTATTCCCGGTGCAGAAAAAAGAATTCCGATCACATTTGAAGATCCTAAAATTTCAGACAATACTCCGGAACAAACGGCAGTATATAGAGAAAGAAGTTTACAAATTGCAGAAGAAATGTTTTATGTTTTTTCTAAAATCAAAAAATAATCATGCAGCCCAGATTAAAATTTCTTGACCGCTATCTTACCTTATGGATCTTCCTGGCCATGGGTATAGGGATTGCTTTAGGACACTTTTTCCCGGCTATTCCTATTATTATCAATTCTCAGTCTATAGGGACTACTAATATTCCATTAGCAATTGGACTCATCCTTATGATGTATCCTCCGTTAGCAAAGGTTGATTACTCTCTTCTGCCATTGGTATTTAAAGATAAAAAAGCCATCGGTGTTTCTTTATTTCTCAACTGGATCATCGGTCCGGTTCTGATGTTTGGTCTCGCGATCCTCTTTTTAAGGAATGAGCCCGATTATATGGTAGGTTTGATTCTTATCGGGCTGGCAAGATGTATTGCTATGGTCATCGTCTGGAATGATCTGGCCAAAGGAAACCGGGAATATGCAGCCCTGCTGGTTGCTTTAAACAGTATCTTTCAGGTATTTACTTATAGTTTTATGGTTTGGCTGTTTATCAATGTACTTCCCAATCAACTGGGGCTGGCCAGTTTTAATGTAAATGTTTCTATGAAAGATATTACAGAAAGTGTCCTGATTTATCTGGGAATCCCTTTCCTGGCAGGTTTTCTCAGCCGTTATTTTCTGATACAATCTAAAGGTACAGAATGGTACAACAGAAAATTTATTCCTCAAATATCACCCGTTACGCTGTATGCCTTGTTATTCACAATCGTACTGATGTTTAGCTTAAAAGGCTCCCAAATATTGGAATTACCCATGGATGTAGTTAAGGTAGCTGTACCACTGATTATCTATTTTATTCTTATGTTTTTCGTGAGCTTCATGATCAATAAAGCGTTAAAAATTCCATATGATAAAAATGCATCTATTGCCTTTACAGCTACCGGAAACAATTTTGAACTGGCTATTGCAGTGGCAATTTCAGTATTCGGAATTCACTCACCACAAGCATTTGTAGGAGTGATTGGACCACTGGTAGAAGTTCCGGTATTAATACTTCTGGTAAAGGCAGGGTTATTATTGAAAAGAAAATGGTATCATGAATAAAAAACCAATAAACTGGAAAAAAAAGCATCACCGAAACAGTGATGCTTTTTTATCTGAATGATATCAGTTTTTAATTAATTTATAATTTCCGTTGCTTTCATCCTTTACTATGGCATAATGGTCAGCCAATTCGAGAGTCCAGCCATCTCCCGATATCTTTTTATTCTCTGTTTTCACAGGATTTGATATTGAAATTTTATCCCAATTAGGACTCATTAATGCTCCGTTTTCAACAGTCAGAATACCCCATAAATCTGTAACCCTGATATTAGGATATACCGTCCCTTTATCTTCCAGCGGCACAATATTTCTGGGATCAAAAGAAACATTCATTTTCTCAAATTTGATTTCAAAATGGGGCCGCTGGATGAATTTCAGTTTATATTCCGCAATCAGTTTCTTAGTTTTTTCTTCTCTCTCAGCTTCTTCTTTCATAATTGCCTTACCATTATAATCTCCGGATAATTTTTCAACTGCCTTTTGCTGAACAGCTGGAATCCTGATGTTAAAACCTTTGATGAAATAATCTGTAAGATCAGTTTTTGCATTAATTTTTTTGTTCCAGTTTGGGTCTCTCTGATAGAGCAGATATCCGTAAACAGGAGTCGTATGATAAGCGAATGAACGCACAAATGTAGGATTCTTCATAAAATCATCTATCCCGCTCAAAAGAAAAGATTTTGTCTGTTCATTATTTCTTCCACTTACAATGATTCCCGTAAACTCAGCCATTCCTTCATTCAGCTCCAATAAGTTTTCTGTGTTCCCCGAATCTTTATAAAGTATATTTCTATATTTTCTGAAAGTAAGTGCATTGGTAAGATGTTTCTGTAATTCTTTTTCTGAAGTTGACCGGACAGCCTGTTTCAGTGCTTCAAGTTCCAGCCGGAGATAAACCCTTCCCTCTTTCTGATCAAGGTGATTATTTTCTACATTGTTAAGCGTAAACCCCAATGAAGGTTGAATGCTGTGGAATGATTCATGTGCCAGCAGATTGATTCTGTTGTTTCTGTTGGAAGTGAGGGGAAGCATGATCATCGCCCATCTTTTGCCTGCCCAATTGACAGCAGTATTGGCAATATTAATCTTCGCAGGCAGAATTCCGGAGTATATATTTCCATTACGTTTCAGAATTCCTTCTGTATCCGGCTCATTGGCATATAATTCTCTGGTTTTCGGATCTATTAAAATGACAGGACCATATAAATCTTTATTCCAAAGCTGGATATTCTTCTTTGAAGCTGCTTTCAGCTCATTAAAATAAACAGCGATACTGTCATGGGAAATCATCTGCTTTTGCCCTTTTATATTCAATGCGCACACGGAAAATAAAATTATCAGAAGAGTTTGCTTCATGGTTGAATTCTTTGCGGTTATTGTCTATTGAGGATGGGAAAACCGTCCTTATGCATTGTCTTTAGTTTTTAAATAGAACTTTCATATTCTATTTGACCACTAAAATAAGTATAAATACTTAATCAATCCCATCGAATAAAGTTAACATGCCATGAATACATAATAAAACAGCCTTGAATCAAATGATTCAAGGCTGTTTTTGCGGAGAGTGAGGGATTCGAACCCCCGGACCTGTTACAGTCAACAGTTTTCAAGACTGCCGCAATCGACCACTCTGCCAACTCTCCCTAAACTCCGGCTATACCGTTGTTTTCAGTGGTGCAAATATAGAACGATTTTTAATTTCTGCAAAACTTTTCCCACACAAATTTTAACAAAACTTAATAATAGACTAGAAATCAAGGGAATTATTTTTCCTGAAACGTCATCTATTCTTTGTCTACAATTGCTATGAAACTGTTTTTTAAAAGGCCTGATGGATATACAAACTGATCTCCATCTTCTCCCTTTACCACAATAGCCCCCTGCTCATCGTTCAGGCATTTGTCCAGCTGGCTTTTCAGTTCATTAAGTTTTCCATGAGGAGCCTCAATGATGTAGGTCCCGGTAACATGCGTTATTTTGATGACTTTTGTTTCCATATTCTTTTTTGATTAGTTGCTAAATGTAGGAATTTTCCTTTAAGTATGAGCCATTTATTACCATGAACAGAAAGCCTTTTAGAAATGATTCAAAAATATTATAACAAATCATGAATAATAAAACTATCTGATTTCCAGTTCCCGATTTTACATTTTATAATTTATATTTGTAAGAATTCATGCCAATATTAAAAACTAATAACACTATTTTTCAAATGTTTACTCAATCTTTTATTAAAAACACGGTGGTTACCGCCTCTATGGCTTTCTCCTCTATGGCTTTTGCCCAGAAAATGCCCATGTCTGTACTTCCTTCCGGCCACCTCGTAGTAGGTGCCGAAGTGGATGGCAAAAAAGGAAATTTTATCTTTGATACCGGAGGAGGAATCAATCTTTTTCTGGGAAATTTCCCCAAAGAGCTCGGCCCAAAAGAGACTTATAATTATCTGACGGCTTTCCGGGCTACCGGTGAAAAAATGACTATTCCCCTTTTCAAATCAAAAGAGATTATTTTTAATGGTAAAAAGTTTAAAGATACCTGGTACTCCACTCATGATATGGAAATCAAAGGAATAGATGGTTTGATTTCCCTGCCCATGCTTTATGACACAGAATTTATCATCGATTATACTACCAATGAACTTATCTTTCCTAAAGAAAAACTGAATGCTAAAAAAGTAATGGATATTCAGCTGTCTACCAACGCAGACCAATCCATGGATATTACTACTTATGTGCTATTAAACAATAAATACAAGATTAATGTTCTCCTGGATTCCGGCTCTGGTAAAGATTCTTTTTGGCTGAGTGAACGCCTGATGAATACGCTCGACATCAAAAAAGAAACCCTGCAAATGATAGAAAAGAAAAGTGAATTCAACCCTGATCTGACCACCAAGTTTTATACAGGTAATATTGGCTCTGTTTCTACTCCTTTTGCTAGTGTTGAAAAGCCTAAAGTTGCTTTTGTGGAAGGTCTTATTTATGAAGGTAAGACGAGTATCAACTGGCTGGGTAAAAAACTGGGATTCAACCTTAAAGAGAAAAAGATCTATATTTTGGATTAAGAATTATAACAATATAGTACAACTGTCATTCTGACGAAGGAAGAATCTTTTGGATGTGTGAGATTCTTCTTTCGCCGGAAAAACAATATGGAAGATGTGTCGGAAAACCACTCCGTCAAAAATTCTTTGAATTTTCGCCACCCCTCCAGAGGATGGGAATAATTACGTCTTCAGTTGGGGTATGAGTCAGAACAGCATTTTTGTGTTTAAAGCCAGCTGGATTCCTATGGAATGACACAATTGAATGATTGTTTATCCATAACGTTTATCATTCCGCAGGAATCTAAACTTATTAAAACATTTAGATTCCACGCTTCACTTTGTCCCGCTCTGAATGACAAGCTTTACGTGTATTTATTAGTACCGGATTTTCAATCACAGCATTCTCTGCTTTTTATTCCCCTGCCGGTTCAAACAATTCGATCTTGTTTCCTTCCGGATCAAGGATGTGTACAAATTTTCCATACTCGTAAGTAGCCACCTCATCCAGGACGGTTACTCCTTCTTTCTTTAGCTCTTCTACCAGTGTTTCAATATTTTCTACATGGTAATTGATCATAAATTCTTTGGATGAAGGTTCAAAATATTGGGTAGACTCTTTAAAAGGACTCCATAGTGTATATCCTTTCTTTTCAGACTCCGCTTCCTTCCAGTCGAATTTGGCTCCGTATGGGCTGGTTGGTAATCCCAGGTGGGTTTTATACCATTCATTTACTTGTTCCGGGTCTTTACACTTAAAGAAGATGCCTCCAATGGCGGTTACTCTTTTCATTTTTTATTCGTTTTTGTTCAGTTTATAGTTTCTTACATGCAATTCCGAGTCGTTTTGCAATTTCACAAATATATCAATGTTTTCATTAGCTTTCTCACGATTTTTCTTGAAGTTTGATGGAAGATGTTGGGAAAACGCAAAGGCGCAAGTAATAGTAAAAAGACCGTTTATAAAGCGCAAGTATTTTATCTCCGATAAAATTGTATACTGTAAAATGTCTCACGCTGATTTTGCAGATTGCGCAGATGATAGTGGAAAATCTGCGTAATCTTCTTGATCTGCGGGATACTTATTATATCTCTCGCTAAAAATCTTTGATTTTCTTACGCCTTAAAATTATACATAATGGATAGAAAAACTTTGCCCCTTTGCGATTCTCCAACAAAAACAAACGAAAAAAGCGCACCCATCGGGTACGCTTTGTATTGTATAAATTGAATAGTATTAATGTAATTCAGCTAAGTATTTTTCTGCATCCATTGCAGACATACACCCGCTTCCTGCAGCTGTAATAGCCTGTCTGTAGATATGATCCTGAACATCTCCGGCTGCAAATACTCCCGGAAGATTTGTTCTTGAAGAACCTTTCTCTGTTAAGATATATCCATTCTCATCAAGATCTATCTGACCTGCGAAGATATCAGTATTCGGTTTGTGACCAATTGCAATAAAGATTCCTTCAACATCTACTGTAGATTTCTCCTGAGTCTGGTTGTTGATGATCACAGCTCTTTCTACTAAGCTGTTTTCTCCTTCAATCCCGATTAATTCATGGTGGAATTTCACTTCAATATTCGGAGTATTTTCCACTCTGTGAACCATTGCTTTTGAAGCTCTGAAAACGTCTTTTCTTACCAATAGCGTTACTTTCTTACATAGTTTTGCAAGGTAAGTAGCCTCTTCAGCTGCTGTATCTCCTGCTCCTACTACTACTACATCTTTTCCTCTGTAAAAGAATCCATCACATGTAGCACAAGCAGAAACTCCGCCTCCTGCATATTTTTTCTCATCATCAAGACCTAAATATTTTGCTGTAGCTCCTGTAGAGATGATTACTGTTTTTGCCAGGATCTCTTTGTTTCCCGCATATAATTTGTGAACACCGCCTACTTCTTTAGAAAATTCAGCTTTAGTGATCATTTCATAATGAACTTTGGTATCAAATCTTTCTGCCTGTTTTTGCAGATCCATCATCATTTCAGGACCTGTAATCCCGGCTGGATACCCTGGAAAGTTGTCAACTTCTGTGGTGGTGGTTAATTGTCCGCCCGGCTCCAAACCTGTATACAATTCAGGTTTCAAGTCTGCTCTTGCTGCATAGATAGCAGCGGTAAAGCCAGAAGGCCCAGATCCAACGATCACACAATCTAAAATGTTTTGCTCCATAATTTACTTTGTTCGAAAAGATTTAATTTGAATTAAGACTGCTAATTTCGGAATTTTTACCGTCTTTTTAAAGTTATTTTAATGATACTTGTCAATATCTGATATGTTGAATTTCGATGGTAACTTTTGTGGGGTTCGGGGTTCGCGATTCGAGTTATTTGATTCGGGTAACAAAAATTAAAAACTTCTGTTTTCATTTCCCGTAATTAGCATACCCCGCATCTCGTCACCTCGCCTCACACCTTCATCTTAATCTTATCTACATTGATGATCTTATATACGAGTTCTCTGATCAGTTCCGCTTCCCCCATATTCACAGCTCCAAGCCCCTTTCCTTTCATATCGAATTCCCGTAAAATAGAAATGACTCTTGTGGCATGTTTTAAAGGATAAAGTCTGGCACTTTCCGCATAATCTTTGATGAAGTAAGGATTTACCCCCATCTGGGATGCAATTGCCTGTGGAGGCTGCCCAGCCATCGTTTGGTAGATAATAACGTTTGAAAAGTAATTGTAAAGGCTTGCCAGCATCATTACAAAAGGATTGTTCTTCGGATTCTTTCCCATAAAATGGGCAATTTTAAAGGCTGCATTGGCGTTTTTGGTTCCTAAAGCCTTTTGAAGTTCAAAAATATTGTATTCTTTACTGATTCCTATATGATTTTCAACAATGGTACCGTCAAGGATTTCTCCTTCTTTAAGAATGATCTTTAATTTGTTGAGTTCATTGACAATTCTTGACAGGTCGTTACCAAGATATTCTGCCAGAAGATGAGAAATATTGGGCGCAGTATTGATCTTAAGTTTTGTACATTCATCTGAAATCCATTTAGGAAGATTGCTTTCCTTTACAGATTCGCTCAGAAAAAGTGCTTTGGCTTTATCTAAAGCTTTAGCAGCCTTTTTCCGGCTGTCCAGTTTCTTGTGCTTGTGTGCAAAAACCAATACTGTAGAAGGAACAGGGTTTTCTACATAAGATTCTAAAATTCTGTTTTCTTCTTCATTGAATCGTAAATCCTGAGCTTCTTTCACTATAATCACCTGCTTATCTCCCATCATCGGAAACTGTCTTGCCAGAGAAAGGACTTCCTGATAAGAAGTATCTTTTCCGTAGGTAACCGTTTGGTTGAAAGCTTTTTCATCTTCTTCCAAAAAGTTATGTTCAAGGGCTTTCACAGCAACATCAATAAAGTAGGCTTCTTCTCCGTGGAAAAAATAAATAGGTAAAACTTCTTTATTTTTAATATTTTTGAGGATTAAATCTAATTCTTTCATCTTATTAATGGAACTTCCAAAACTGAATTTTCAGGAAACTTTTGATTTTAAATTCAAGAAAGACAAAGATAAGTTTTTTATTTATGATTTGGTTCGTAAAACTTATCTTCTGCTCACTCCTGAGGAATGGGTAAGGCAGCATTGGATACATTATTACCTTACTGTAAAATCCTATTCCACCTCAGCCCTGATCACCGAAAAAAAGATTGTTCTGAATGGACTGACCAAACGTATTGACCTCCTGGTGACCGAGAAAACAGAACCTATAATTCTGATAGAATGCAAAGCACCGCAGATCAAATTAACGGAAAAAACATTCGAACAGACAGCCAGATATAACTCAATTATCGGAGCCAGGGAAATCATCCTGACCAATGGACTTCAGCATATCAATGCGTATTATAAAGACGGACAGTATCAGTTTTACAGACCAGAATAAATAAAGCCTGATTTAAGACTAAATATACAATAAGTAAAAACACAAAACACTCCGTTTTCATAAATTATTACCACTGAAAACGTAAAAAGTGGCGAAAATTCATTTTTTTGACGGGGTGATTCACAGCAATATCAATTAATATGAAAATCAAGAACATTATTTTCGATTTCGGAGGGGTACTGATGGATTGGAATCCGAGATATTTTTTCAAAGATTATTTTAACGATAACGAAAAAATGGAATACTTCCTGCAAAATATCGCCCAGGATGAATGGAATGTAGAACAGGACAGAGGAAGAAGTCTTGCAGAAGGAACAGAAATCCAGGTAAAAAAGTTTCCTGAATGGGAAAAAGAAATCCGGGCTTTCTACGACAACTGGACCGTTATGCTGAAAAGTGAGATCCCACAAAATGTAGAAGTGCTGAGAAAACTGAAAAACACGGATTATCACCTGTTCGGACTCACTAACTGGTCTGAAGAAACCTTCCCTTATGCATTGGAAAACTATGATTTCTTCCAGATATTCGAGGGCAAAATTGTAGTTTCAGGAACCGAAAAGCTTATAAAACCTGATCCTGAAATTTGGCATGTTCTATTAGAAAGATACAATATCAAGGCTGACGAATCGGTTTTCATTGATGATAATCCGAAGAATATTGAAGTAGCACAGTCTCTGGGTTTCATTACCATTCAGGTTTTTCCTGATACCGATTTAGCAAAGGAATTGAAGAAATTTGGAATTGACGTTTAACTCATTTAAATATTTTCTTAATTTTAATCTGTTTTACAATCACTAATTCACAAATAATTAATTATGATACGTTCCATCTTATTAACTACAATGATCATGGCTTCAGGCACCCTATTCAGTCAGAAACTTAAAACTGTTTCCTATCAGGACGGAGTACAGAAACTGAATGGTTTAATTACCTCCAATGCGGGAAAGAAACTGCCCGGAGTTCTTATTCTCCCAGCCTGGAAAGGGATTGATGAAGAAGCTAAAACAGCAGCTCTTGAACTAGAAAAACAAGGTTATATTGCCTTTATCGCTGATATTTATGGTGAAGGAAAAATTCCTGCAGACAATGAATCTGCTGCTAAAAGTTCAGGATACTACAAACAGAATTATAATGAATACCAGAAAAGAATTTCTCTGGCTTTGGAACAGCTGAAGAAAAACGGAGCAATTTCTGACAAAACAGCTGTTATTGGCTATTGTTTTGGCGGTACCGGAGCATTAGAATCAGCCAGAGGACATCTGCCAGTTGCAGGAGTGGTTTCTATCCATGGAAGTCTGGGAAGAGATCAGAGCCGAAAAAATGAAGCATTAACTGCTAAGATCCTGGTAGAAAACCCAGCTGATGACAGAGGAGTAACTCCAGATGATTACAATAACCTCATCAAAGAGATGAATGAAGGAAATGCCGACTGGCAGATTATCACGTATGCCCATTCTAAACATACCTTCACAGATCCCAAATCTCCGGATTATAATGAAACCATGGCCAAAAGAGCATGGAACCACACTCTGATGTTCCTGAAAGAGATTTTGAAATAAGCATAAAAAAGGCAAATTCGTGAATTAATGAATTTGCCTTTTTACTTTTATATTTTTAGCTTAATTATGGTTTAGCTTGCAGTTCAACGTCATATTTTTTTGGAGAATATTTGGTAAGAGAACCTGTTGCAGCATCGATACCAACTCCTATTGCACCACCCAGAATAATATTAAGTAAAGTTACTGCATTAAAGTTTTTTGTCAGCTTCACTTCTTTCTTCTCAAATCCTTCTTTTTCAAATGCCACCATCTGCTTACCCAAGGCTCTTGGGATTTTAGTTGTACAAGGTGTTGTACATTTTTCTATTCCTTTGTGAAATACTTTTGCGCCTTCAGGGCTTGAAGAAAAAGCTATTGAATCCTGAGTTCCTGTAAAAATAGTTGCGCATGAAGTAGTAGAAAGTACGATACCTAGTGACAGCACAATTGATAATTTGTTTTTCATGTATTTAATTAGTTCATTTTTTTAAGTCCGCGAACTTACAAAATAATTTAAAACAATTAATATCAATTTTGAAAAAACTTTAATAAAATATAGAATTCATGGGCATCTCAAAAAAATAACTCTAATTTAACATCCAATAAAAAAAGGCAAATCTATGGATTTGCCTTTTCTATTTTTTAAAAATTTCCTTAATCTACTCCTTCCTCTTCCCTGTTGACCAGCTCCATAGAAAATGCTGGCAGACAGATAGCAAGGTATTCGCAAGGTTCTGAAAATGGATTCCTGTAGCGGATTCTTGCTCCTTTTTCAATAAGAATACTCTGGCCTTTTTCCAGAGTAACAGTCTCACCATCAATTTCAAATTGTTTTTTTCCTGAAATAATATACGTAAATTCATCAAATTCAGGTGTCTGGTGTGGCTCGCTCCATTCCGGAGGTGCCACCATATGAGCAATAGAAACATTAGAATTTCCGGTAGAGTTTCCCCAATGTTCTTCTATCAATTTTCCGTCTGTAGTAGGGACTACAAATGGTGACTGTTGAATTTTATATTTTTTCATACCCAGGCTTCTTTTGTGATTTCATATACAAAATTGGTTCTTGTAGGCTCTGCAAAATAAGCAACTTCTTCTTCAGCAATTTTTTTCCCTCCAAGTCTTTCCAATGCTGTCTGTGAACGAAAATTTTCTTTTCCGATATGAAAATGAACCTTATCTACAAACTGGAAGATATAATCAAGCATCAGTTTTTTAACCTGAGGATTGATTCCTTTTCCCCATGATTTTGTTCCATAGAAAGTATACCCGATGAAAATATGATTGTCTTCTTCATCAAAATCATAATAACGGCTGCTTCCCAATACATCTCCGGAGGCTTTCTCAATAATTTTGAAAGCACCTTTACTCTCCATAGCTCCAGTAAAAAAGTTTTCAAAAACCTCTTTCTTATAACGGTCTTTGCTTGGGTGTTGTTCCCAGACTTTGGGATCGGAAGCTACTTCATATAAAGATTCAAAATCCCCTTGCTGCAAGGGAATTAATTGAAATTCTTCATTCTCTAAAACAGGCTGAACAGAAAAATTCATTGTTTAGCTCTTTTTAGTAGAATCTGATTCTATTTTCTTGATTTCTTTCAATTTGTCAGAAATCTTAATCACAGTGTCTAATTTTGATGGCTTCAAAGGAACTTCTGCCTGAGCCATATCCCATTTGATTACCAGGTTTCCTGTGTTCTCGTCTGTAGGATTCAGGGTGATTTCAAACCACTCCTGTTTGTCTGTCAGTTTATTTACTGGTACGGTAACGTCTACTACATCCTGTTTAGGATCATAAGTATAAGCTCCCCACTGTTGGAAATCTTTATTCAGAATCACTTTCCATTCTTTTTCTGTAGGAACAATGAATAATCCATAAGTTCCTGCAGGCACCATTTTCCCACCGAAATTAACGGCCTGTCCGAAAGTAATTTTTGTAGACGAGTTCGCTCCAGCTCTCCAAACCTGACCATAAGGAACCAATTCTCCGAAAATCTTACGCCCTTTCACTCCTGGTCTTCCGTAGTCGATAGAGATCTTGGACATTGAAAACTGCTGCTCCACTTTCTGACGCGGGCTTGCTGCCGGCACAGAATAATCCTGGGCAAAACTGAATGCTGAAACTGAAATGCAAACTGCTGCTAATAACTTTTTCACGTGTAAATTTTTGCTTAAAATTACAAAATTCAGAACGAAATATCTTTCCCAAACTTCGTTAATTTTTGTTTTACCGATATTTTTCTATTAACATATTATTCCGGCCAAATCCTTTTTTAAAATCAATATCAAGTCATTGAAGATTTTACTTCTTTTTAATCAGTTTTCCTTTTATCAGCTGGATTGAATGAAAAAATATTAAAAAAAATACTAAAACAAAATAGCCTTTTCCAATTCCAGTAATTTTTGTTTTCTCCAGATTCCTCCGCCATACCCCGTTAACTGTCCATTACTTCCAATCACACGGTGACAAGGTATTATAATGGATATCTTATTCAGGCCATTGGCATTAGCTACTGCTCTTACAGATTTAGGATTTCCCAGAATATCAGCCTGTTCCTGATAGCTTCTTGTTGCTCCGTAAGGAATTTTCTGTAAAATATTCCAGACTTCTTTCTGAAAAGCGGTTCCTACCGGAGAAAGAGGAACGGTAAATTCGGTTCTTTTTCCTTCAAAGTACTCTTTCAGCTCTTTTTCCAGAGTATCAAAATGTGGATTTTCTCCCTGAATAATATTAGCTTTACAATGTTCCGAGATACTTTTCAGCTCTGTGGGAAGCGCTTTTCTGTCAGAAAATTCCAGAAGGCAGATCCCGTGCTCATCGGCACATGCTATCATGGTTCCCAGCATAGTTTCTATCCTCTTCAGATCAATGATCTTTTCCGTCGTATTATTTTTAGGAGATACCCCAAAAATATTTTTAAAACTCTCATTAAAACCACTCAGACTGTCATACCCCGTATCAAATGCTACATCTGTAACCGATTCTCCCTGCTGGAGTTTTTTAAATGCTGTATTAAGTTTTGACATTCTCTGGAAAGCATGAAAAGTTATTCCATGATGTTTCAGAAACCATCTGCGGACTGTTGCAGGCTCCAATCCTCTTTTTACAAGATCATAATCTTTAAGCTTCAATGTAGGATCATTGGTAATTTCCTTCAGTAATTCCTTAATATGCGGTGGTGTTGCGTTGAGATTTTCCAGGGGTCTGCATACTTTACAGGGACGATAGCCTTTTAGCATCGCATCTTTGGTATTGGAAAAAAATTCTACATTTTCAAATTTAGGCTTCCGTGCTGTACAGGTAGGTCTGCAAAATATTCCCGTGGTTTTTACGCCCATCCAGAATATCCCTTCAAATGAAACATCTTTAGTATAAGATGCCTCGTACATTATTTTTTCTGTGAGTTCCATGATTAAATAAACAATGGTGAAAAACTTCTTTCATTTGTAATCTTCTGACTTGCTTTTTCAAGCTCTCTGTAGATATGTCTATACATAAAAGCACCTGAAGTAATTCTTTTGACGTCTAGTTTTTTAAGCTTATCAAAATCTGGTAAATCAGGAAGACACATTACATTCACAGGAAGAGAAGTAGCTTCTGTAATGGTCCTGATATCATTTTCAGAAGTCATTCCAGGAATAAAAACGCCATCAGCATTAAGCGCTTCAAACAATTTTATCCTCTCCAGAGTTTCTTCCAGCGCGTTTTCGATATTCAATAAAAAGGGATCCGTGCGTACATTGATAAAGACTTTATCTCTGCTTTCACCCAGTTTTATAAAAATATCTTTCAGTTTTTCATTAAAAACGTTTCTGTCTGTCAACTTTCGGGTTCCGTCAATAACGGATGTATCTTCAATATTAATTCCGGATACTCCTGTTTCTATCAACTTCATGATGTTGGACACTACGGTATCAGTTTCATGACCATATCCGGATTCCAGATCTACAGATAAAGGAATTGAAACAGAAGCTTTGATCCTTTTAATCATATAAAAATATTCTTCAAAAGTCATCTGTTCTCCGTCCTCATATCCTAAGCTAAGTGCTACTGCCGAACTTGAGGTTGCCAATGCTTTATACCCCATTTTTTTGTATACTTTTGCACTTTCTACATTCCATACATTACCCAATAGTAATGGTTCTTCATCATGATGTAACTGTTTAAAACTGATCATAATTTTTTTATTCAAAATTAGAAAGATTGCAGCGTGTTTTACAACCGAAAAATGAACATCTATTTTTTTCAATAATTTTCTGAATTGGAACTTCAGCTTTAAAATAAAATAGCTTTTTCAAGCTCCAGCAGCTTTTGTTTTCTCCAGATACCACCGGCATAACCCACC
Organism: Chryseobacterium viscerum; assembly: GCF_025949665.1. Classification (NCBI taxonomy): domain Bacteria; kingdom Pseudomonadati; phylum Bacteroidota; class Flavobacteriia; order Flavobacteriales; family Weeksellaceae; genus Chryseobacterium; species Chryseobacterium viscerum. The sequence continues at coordinate 2,459,004 of NZ_JAPDFT010000001.1, forward strand.
AACTCTCCGTTTGAACCTATCACCCGATGACAGGGGATTAGAATGGCAATTTTATTAATTCCGTTGGCTGTTCCTACGGCACGTATCGCCTTTGGATTTCCCAATATTTCTGACTGCTGCTTATACGTTCTTATTTGTCCCATCGGAATTTCACGGAGAAGCTGCCAGACTTTTTCCTGAAACTCTGTTCCTGTAGTAAACAATGGAACTTCAAAATGACTTCTTTTTCCTTCAAAATATTCTTTCAGTTCTTCTTCCAGCTGTCTGAAATGAGGATGTTCTTTCACTACAATTTCAGCTTTCAAAACCTTTGATAAAGCCTTCAGTTGTTTTTCAATATTCTTCCGGTCTGTGAATTCCAGCAGACAGATTCCCTGATCTACGGCACAGGCAATCATTTCTCCCAGTGGGGTTGATATATTTTTTTGATGTATAATTTCCATTAGTTTAAAATTAAGCTTTTTTGGAAATCATAGCTTCTTTTTAATGGGGTAAAATTCTTTTTATCTGCCCAATATGTCTTAGATTGTGGTAAATAACAAAACGGAAAGTATCTCCCAGCTTAAGCTTGATCAGCTTTGAAATACTTATACTCGTTTTTATTTTTTCCAGATCAACATCCTGTGCTGCTTCCAATAATTCAAGCATTCTTTCCTGCTGTTTTATGAATGTATCTACTACATCTTTATTCAATTTGCTGTGGATAGGATTCATTGTTTTAAGCGTTTTCATCTTATTCAGTTTCTCTTTGGGAAGCATACTTTTTGCAAAATAGTTCCCAAGAATTCCAGGCTTAAAATAAGGTTGGGGAGACTTCCCGGCAGAAGAAATATTGCGGCTGATTTCAGGAATATAAAAATTTCCGTAGCGATTGAGATGTTCCAGACATTCCAATGTACTCCAGCTATCCTGTGAAGTTCTGAAGTTCAGCTCTTCTTCTGTTTTTAGGGTGAGGGTTTGTGCATATTCTAAATGCTGGCTGGTTCTGTCCTTTAATTCATTTAATAATGCTAAGGTTGAAATTTTCATTACGTTTTTTATGCAAATATCCTGAACAGATCATTCTTAAATCTTGACTGAACTCAAGATTTTTTAAGCCTTGATAAAGTTTCCGGCGACATCCTCAGATAATTGGCAATGTATTTATTGGGAACTTCCTGAAACAGCCTCGGACTTCGTTTTAAAACCCTCTCAAAACGTTCTCCCGGAGCATTGATGAGTAAATCTTTTTCCCTTTCGAGCTGCTGCAATACCAGATCTTCCAGAATATCCATCCAAAATTTCAAATGTTCTTCACTGGATTGTATAAACTCATAAAAATCCTTTTTTGAAGCTATTCTTACTGTTGTTTTCTTAATCGCCTGAATATAAAGATCTGAAGGTTTTCCCGATAAAAAGGAATCCAGACTGACAATAATATTTCCGGTGTATCCGAAACGAATAATCCTTTCTTCATTTTCATCCATCATAAAGATCCGGACACTGCCGTTTTCAATAAAATAAATAGAGGTATCAGTACTGTCCGAAATCTTCAGGAACTCATTTCTTTTGAATTCTTTCTTCTCCCAATAGATACCGCTTTGAAGCAATTGTTCAACCATTTCATTTTATTATTTGCTTTTCCAAAGATAATAGGTAATTTTAAAGTTTTAAAACACTAATCACTGATAATGCTCAAAAGAACAGTACTTTTCATACTGCTTTCTGCCGGATTTTATGGTATGAAAGCACAGCAGACCATCCCCTTCCGGATTACAAAACACAATAATATCATTGTGAAAACCTTTGTCAACAAAAAAGATTCACTGGATCTGATGTTTCAGATTGCAATGAAGGATTGTTCAATTTCCCCCGAACGAAAGCGGAAAGCGGATCATATTGTTTTTAACAAAGACGAAGTCAGTGACCATAATACCATAGAAATTGGGAAAATCACTCAGAAAAATGTGCGCTTTTTTGATAATCAATTAACCGGACATGAAGCTGACGGAAAGATAGGAACAGGAATTTTTGGCGGGAAAGCATTTCAAATTGATTATGACAACAACCGATTTGTGATATACGATAAAATTCCAGATCTGAAAGGGTATCAGCCGATCAATATCATTTTAGACCATGACGGGTTTTACCTTGCCGGAGATAATATCATTGATGACCAACAGCAGGAAGCTTATTTTGTACTGCAATCCGGATTTTCAGGAGCAATTCTTTACAGCAACAAATTCGCTGAAGAAAAACATCTGGATAAAAAACTAAAGGTAACCGGAGAGAAAACGCTGAAAAATTCGGAAGGAAAAACTTTAACTACCAAACAGGCCGTTCTCCCTTTTTTTAAGTTGGGAAATAATACATTTAAAGATATTTCCGTAGGTTTTTTCTCAGGAGAACTTAAAACACAAAATGTCAGTTATCTCGGTGCCGATATGCTCCGCAGATTCATATGGATCTTTGATGCTGAGAGAAAGATGGCTTATATAAAACCCAGCAAATACTTTTCAGAGCCTTATTACAAAATGAATTAAAATATGATAAATACCCTGCTATTAAGAAAGAGAATGAAGATCAAAACTGCTGCTGCACTTTTATGTTTTCAACTCGTTATTGTGAGCTGTCAGAAAGAAGAGAAGAAAACAGCTACCACAGAAACAAAAACCACAAATGATTCTATAAAACTTACAAAAACTGAAGAGAAAATAGATTACACCAATTTTAATATTTTCAGCCTGTCTACCATTTCATCAGCAGAAAAAGATTCTGATGTGGATATTTTCATTTCTGTTTCGGATATTTATAAAGGTGCTCAGCCTATTCCTGCGGATATCATTAAAGATCAGAAGCAGATGTCTTTTGAAGAACTACAGCATTTTGAACTGGATGCTCCCAGCAGAAAGAAACTGCTTAATGGAATTCATCTCACGGAAAATGATTCCCTGTATATTTATAATTATCAGTCTAATACGCTTCAAAAAAAGCCTGTCAGCCAATTAAAAGCAGTTGCTTATTTAAGTCCTTATATGTCTGACAGTGAAGAGGTAGATCCGGACTCTTACATGCTTGGTTTTCAGGTGGAGACTCATCAAAAAATAACAGACTATGATAAATACGATAATGCCATCGCCTATTTTGGGAATAAAAACCCTTTTGTGGAAAATAAAATGAAAGCTGTAAAATGGCAAAAAGCAGGCACAGATATTCCAAAAAAATACTTTACCCATTCAAAATTGATTCAGGGAAAGACTTATCAGGCACAGTATGAAAATATGACCTATTATCTGCAGGATTATCTTGAAGAAGGAAATACTGTAGAACGTAAATTAGTCATTACCAATGATCGTAAAGAAAAGATTGCTGAGAAGACATTTAGTCTTGCAGGAAGTGATGGTGGAGAATTCAGACCTCTTTATGGAATAGATGCCGATGAAGTCAATGCTTCCCAATGGACAGGTCATCTTTTTAAAGGAAAACCTCCTGTTATTTTTGGGTTTATTGCCCAGTCTTTTGGCTGTCCTTCCATTAGCTTTTTAGATAATAAAGAGAAGGATTTTCCGATCAATTGTGATAACAGGCATTAACAAAGGGCTCTTAAAAAGAATCTATTTAGGTTTCTACCGGAATAATCAATTATACACTTAGTTGTCCATTCCGTAGGAATCTATACTCTTAATATCAACACTCTAATCCATAAAAGTCAATTCCAATCCCAAAAATGCCTTAATTCTTTTCCATGGCTAAATACAGTATTTAGATTCCTACGGAATGACAAACTGGGTGGATAGGCTTTTAGAATAAATCTACTCAACCAACAAAATCTGCGAGAAAAACAATCAATAGGAACGGGCTTTAGCCCGTTTTTACTTTTCATCAACATTCCATTGGCTTTAGCCAAAACTTAATTTAGAATTAAGATATATAAAAAAAGCAAATCTGTTGATGAACGGATTTGCTTTTTTGGGTACTATTTCTTAGAATAATATTTGTTTTTCAGATTCATAAAATAAGTTTCGGATTCTTTAAAACTATTGCTCTTCATGAATTTGATCACTACATTCAGATAAGTTTCTGAAGGAGTAAAATCTGCTCCCATTTTTTCGGAAAACTTTTTATAATCTTCTTCCAGCAGTTTTGGATTTTTGGATAACTGTTTTATATCTGTTCTGAAGCCTTTAAATACGAATTTTAAAGCCTCGTAATTTCCGGGATAGGAAACAGTTCCGTGGGTTTCTCCTGTGAAAAAACTATGTTTATAATTCAGAGATCCATTTTTGTCTATGATCCCTTTAAATTCTTCAATGGCCTGCGTCATATCAGAATTCCAGTTTTTCTGCTGTTCTTCATTATCTGCCTGAGAAACATATAAGGATTTCTTTGCAGGAAACTTTTTATTCTTTTCTAAATAGTCTTTTGCTCTTGAAATCGTGATTTTGTTATCCCACCATAAACTTGGATCATTAGCAACATAGGCGTTGAAATAATCAGGATGTAAAAGAAATGTATTGATGGCAAACAATCCTCCGAAAGAATGCCCTACCAACACAGAATAGTCCTGAGTTCTGTAGCCTTTACTGATGAACGGCTTAAGTTCCTCCTGCATGAATTTCACAAAATTTTCACCTCCTCCGCTGTCTGCAAAAAGAGTAAGAGCAGGATTTACGGGACTTTTCTTTTCAGATTTTGTAGGAGTAAGATCTCTTGTTCTTTCTGTATTTTTAATTCCTACTACAATACATTCCGGAATATCGGCATACGGAGTTCTGGCAATGAAATCCATTAATCCTGTATAATATTCAAAATTGATTTCTCCGTCTAAGAGATAGATCACCGGATATTTTGCAGGGCTGATTGTATTATCGTTATAAGTTTTAGGCAGGTGAACCCAGATTTCCCTGTTTTCATTTAAAACTTTTGAAAATAGGTTTTGTTTCTCTCCTATCGTCAGTTTTTCCTGAGTTTTTCCCAATGTGAAGAGAAAAAATAATGGGAGGAATATAATTTTAAACAAATTGTTCATGGTGTGAATCTTTTCTGTGTTGATGAATATTTTTAATTTCTTTATTCTTTTTGGGTGATTTGTTTCTTCGTCCCCACCAGATCAGAAATCCGGTGATCGGGAGACTGGTACAGATTATTCCGATGATGAAGGTGAATATTTTCCCGAACATTCCGCCCCAGTATCCTACGTGAAGATCAAAATTCATATGTTCAATCACTTCATGCATCTGAACTTCTTTAGGATAATCAATTTCTTTTCCTGTGTATTTGTTCGTTTCTATACTTTTCCCGTTGACAAGGCTTTTTAAGCCAATAAACTGAGCTGCAACCACATGATAGACTGTTGCTGAATCATTTCTTGGAATACTCATTCTGAACTGCTTAGCATCGGGAAACTCTTTGAATTTTCTGTCTACAAAATCAGTATATGACAAAGCTTTTTTCTCAGAATCAAATTTCGGCTCATATTTTTCTGTAATGGTATGGGCATCCACAGCCCCACCGAAAGCCTGCTGGGTAAGATTTGTTAAAACTTCATAGGCCATAATCAGTCCTGTAATGGTAATAAATATTGCCGGAAGTAATGAATAAAACCCAAAAACATTGTGAAAATCGTAGTTTTTCCTACGCCATTTTGTTCCTGATTTGATTTTAAAAGCTGTTGTTCTCGTTGTTTTGTTCCATTTTTTAGGCCACCAAAGAATCAATCCGCTGATGAGCTGGACAAAAAAGATGATTGACGCAATTCCGACAACGGTTTTTCCGAACTTCCCTGCCAGCAACTGGGCATGAATATGTGCTACAACATAGAAAAACTCGTAGCTTTTTGTAGAACCTATGACTTTGCCGGTGTAAGGATCAAGATAATGATAGGCAAATACTCCTCTTGGGCCACGACCTTTCTTCTTTGATTTTTCTGCTTTATCTGCGTTTTTATCTTTAGGCGGCTTCGTTGCCGATGCTACTCTAAAGCTCCTGTCTCCTTCTTTATAAGTATCAAAATAGAATGCTTTTCTGTCCGGAACCTGTTGATGAAACCGGGCAAGCAATTCTTCAGGTGTCATTTTTTCAGCATGAGCCGGCGCCTGAACGTATTTAGCATTTCCGCCACACAGGTCTATGATTTCATCACAAAAGACAAATACAGTCCCCGAAAGTGTAACGGTAAGCACAATGATTCCGGAAACCAGTCCGAGCCAGAGATGCAGCCAGCCAGTGATCCTTTTGGTAAGGGATTTCCCTTGCTTTTTTTTAGGATTAGTTTTTTTATTCTCCATATCGTTTTCATCTACTCAAGAATGTAATTGCAGAAAATGCAAAGGCGCAAGAAAATTTATAACGGCATGTTTGTAAAGTGAAAAGAGTTATTCCTGCTGCCATTTACTTTAGCATATTTGAAGACATCAGAAATAGGTATGTATTATAAATCAAAGCTTTGCACCTTTGCGGTTTTCATCCTTATATTTTCGTTGAGATTATTTTTTGTTTTTTAATCATTAAAATTTGAAGGCAAAATTGGCAAGGATTTCTCTTGGCTTTTGTGGCTGTCCGTAGAAGTTCCAATAGTTTTCATTCAAAGCATTATTCATTTTCAGACCGATTCTGTATTTTTTCTTGTCATAGAAAATAGTGGCGCCTACTGTTGTATAAGATGGAGCAAGAAAATGGTTCACAATGTTGATGTAAGTTTGGTCTACAAAATTAAATCCGGCTCCGAAACCAAGTCCTTCATAAGCACCATCCATAATTTTGTAGCTTGTCCATAGATTAGCTACATGTTTTGGAGTCCAGGCGATTCTTTTTCCGCTGTCTTTGCTTCGGTCATCATATTTATTATCATTATATCCATATCCGGCAACGATATTCCATCCTCTGAAAGGGTTGGCAATAATGCTTATTTCCAATCCCTGACTTTTGATATTACCATCCTGAATACTTCCAATCCCACCCGGATCTGCAACCAGTCTGTTTTTAACATTAATAGTATAATAGCTCACCGTTGTCAGTAATTTTTTATGGAAAAGATCTACTTTAAAACCTGTTTCAATCTGATTTCCCTGTTCCGGATCCCATTTTGTTAAAACACCGACTTCATTCAGTGATGGAGCATAGTTTTTAAATCCATTCACATAATTGGCGAAGAATGAGATCTGATCTTTTATAATTTCATAAACCAATCCGAATTTTGGTGAAAACTGGGTCTGACTGTACCCTGTAACCTTATTTTCCGGATAACCGTTTTTCGTAGAAATTTCTACACCGTTTACAACCGTATCATCATTTTTATAGCTATCAACTCTCAAACTGGCCATTACCAGCAAATTATCTGTGATATTCAAAACGTTAGAAATATAACCACTGATGGTTCTGAATGTTGTGATATCAGATTCTGTGGATTTTCTTTCTTTGTTCATGAATTTGTTTCTTGAGATAGGATCCCACGCTGAAGAGCTGTCGAGATTCACTTTGTCATAAGGCATGAAAACATTGCTGTATCCGTTGGCTTCATAGTATGGGAATTGATATTTTGTTCTTTGCTGGAAATAATCTATTCCCACAACGAGGCGGTTTCTTAGGCCTCCTATTTTAAAATCTCCTGTGAAATTCTGCTGGATATTATCTGTGGTCACTTTAAAGCTGTCGAAAGGGCGGATCATTCTTTCTACCTGATTATTATTAAGATATCTAAGCACTAAAAAGATAGATTCGTTTTCATTCGCTTCCCCTCTTTGGTAAGATGTTCTTGAGGTCCATTGGTCATTGAATTTATGAGTAACCTCTGCCATCGTCACAAAATTGGTTCTTTTGGAACCGATATCATTACTTGTAAAGGCTCTTTTATAGGCTACTTCCAGGTCCTTCATTGAATGTAAAGTCAGTTTTTCTGAGTTTCTTACATAAGCATTCAATGTTTTATCCGGAGCGTGGAACTCGGTATCAAGTGTTACTGTGGTTTTGTCGCTTACTTTGTACAAAACACTTCCTGAGAAAAACAATCCTTTGTTATAACCCGCATCCTGGAAAGAATCCTGAGAATATGCTGCAACATTGAATCGAGCTAATGCTGTTTTTTCTTTATTCAATGGAGTATTCACATCTGCTGTAATTCTGTTCATTCCCCAGCTTCCGGTGGTATAATTGATAATTCCCCCGAAGTTTTCCTGTGGTTTTTTAGTCACAATATTTACAACACCTCCATAATTGGCTAGTGTTCCTCCAAATAAGGTTCCGGATGGTCCCTTAATTACTTCTACTCTCTCGATATTAGCGATCTCGGACTGTACTCTTGGATTTTGGACCAGTCCGTTTCTGAAACTTGCATTGGAACTGAAACCCCTCATAAAAATATCATTTCCACTGTCATTAACACTGTTGCTTACTACTACACCGGGAGCAGAAGCCATCGCTGTGTTGAAATCCATTGCACCCATTTCACTGATGATTTCTTTGGGAACAAAGTTGTAAACGGTAGGATTTTCAAGGTTTTCCAGAGGAAGTCTTGCAATTGATTCAGATTTTTTCGTTCTGTAATTGTGGGTTCCCTGAAGTGATACGGACTGGATCTCAGCCACTTTAATCGTATCCGTCTCCTGGGCACTCAGCATTGTTACGGCTAATAGAGCTGCAGAAATAATTGTTTTTTTCATGTTTATAATTAAGTTAGTTTGGCAAAATTATCTTATTTTTATTAATTCTAAATAAAAACATGATACAAATCATAAAACTTACTTTATTAAATAGCTCATCAATAAAGAGTTTATTAAAATCTATAATGATACAACTATTGATTATCTCTTCTGAAAAATTGTATTTCTGGTAATTAGGATTTATATTTTCCTTATCTTAAGACCTTTATATAAATCCTATTCTTGATTATAAATTACAATGAGCAACAACATCCAAGAAACCACGCAGCAATTTCTTCAGTTTCTTTCGGAAAGAAATCTGGCAGAATTAACAAACCTGTTTTCTGATACAGTAGACTGGTATATACCTGGGAATGAACAACAAGCGCCCTGGCTAGGCATCAGAAATAATAAACAAGAAGTATCCGATTTTTTTGAACTATTATGGAAAAATACAGAACCCGTTTATGCTAAAATAGACCATATTTTCAATGATGCTGAAAATGCTGTTATTACGGGAGAATTTGCAACAAAAATGCTTGCAACAGGTAATATTGTAGAGTCTTTATTTTGTATTCAGATGCATATTCAAAATAATAAAATTACTCGCTACAGACTGCTGGAAGATAGTCTGGCAGTTTCAAAGGCTTTGGATAAGTAGTTAAAAATATTTATCTTATTAATAACAACTTATAAATCATTAATGAGACTCTTCCTGCGTCAGAATGACATTTCTGTTAAGGTTTAAAATTATCTTTTAAATCACGGCAGATGCTATCATCGACATATAATAATTGGCGCAGTGCAGAGCATTAATTAAAACAATCTCGTTTTCCGGAAAGGTTTCAAAAGCATCAGATGTAGTAATCTGGTATTCATAATTCAGGGAAGTCCATTTAAGATGGGGTTTTATAATCATCAGCTCAACCCCTTCCTGATCTGTAAGGACAAATGATTCTTTAAAAATACCTCTGTGTTTAAAAAGATAGCCATTTTTAATCCCATCAAAATAGGTCTGAACCACAATTTCCCCATTCCAGTTCATTCTGAATTTCAGAAGTACTCTTTCATGATCTTTCAGCTCAATAGTGGTTCCCCAAAAACCTTTTGGCTCTATCTGATAGGTTTGTCCACCTGCAATTTCAATGGCCGCATTAAATTTAAACCAGCTTGTATAAGTAAGTTTTCCAATTAATTTTTCTTCTCTTGTAACTTCAAAAGATAAAGAATTGCTTGATTTTGCGTAATATTCTGCCATGGTTATATTTTGGTTTGGTGGAGTTTTTATTAGTTATTTTAAATAATAATAACAGCCTGAATTTTAACGCTCTAATTTATAAATAATTCGGTAAAAATAATGCAATTTTTAAGCTGGTATAATAAAAAAGGTTAATAACTATTTGCAATTATCTTAATTGCTTTCAAATTATCATTAAGGACAGTATTCTTGCATAAAATAAAACCTCATAGATTTTTGAAATCTATGAGGTTTACAATATTTATTATAGCTCGAAATTACATCGTCTCCATTTTGAAGCTCATGCTTTCGATTACTTTTAAGATCGCTTCTACTGTATCCATTGAAGTCAAACAAGGAACACCGTTTTCCACGCTCATTCTTCTGATCTGGAATCCGTCTCTTTCAGCCTGTTTACCTTTTGTAGTGGTATTCACAACATACTGAACTTTTCCTTTCTGGATCAGGTCAATAAGATTTACACTTTCTTCTCCTATTTTGTATCCGATTTTGCAAGGAATTCCTTTTTCTCCGAAGAACTTCGCTGTCCCTTCCGTAGCCCAGATTCTGAATCCTACTTCATGGAATCTTGCTGCAAGCGCTGCTGCCTCCTCTTTGTGCTTATCTGCTACTGTGAAAAGGATAGAACCGTGCATAGGAACTTTTCTTCCAGCTGCTACCAATCCTTTATAAAGTGCTTTTTCAAGGGTCGTATCTTTCCCCATAACTTCTCCTGTAGACTTCATTTCAGGGCCTAGAGAGATATCAACTTTCGTTAGTTTAGAGAAAGAGAATACCGGTACTTTTACAAATACTCCTTCTTTGTTTGGAACCAATCCGTTTTTATATCCTAAATCTTTCAGTTTTTGTCCCAGGATTGCCTTTGTTGCAAGGTTTGCCATTGGAACTTCTGTAATTTTAGATAAGAAAGGAACTGTTCTTGAAGAACGAGGGTTTACTTCGATCACATATACATTTCCTTCAAAAAGGACGTACTGGATGTTCATTAATCCAATAACCTTCAATCCTTTTGCCAGCCTTTGTGTATAGTCTACCAAAGTGTCAATCTCGCTCTGAGAGATATTCTGTGGTGGATATACTGCGATTGAATCTCCGGAGTGAACTCCTGCTCTTTCAATATGCTCCATAATTCCAGGAATCACTACAGTTTCACCGTCGCAGATGGCATCTACCTCAATCTCCTTTCCTACCATGTACTTGTCAACCAATACAGGGTGTTCCGGGCTTGCTTCCACCGCATTTTCCATGTAGTGAGCCAGCTCTGCTTCTGCGTATACAATTTCCATTGCTCTACCTCCAAGAACGTAGCTTGGACGTACCAATACCGGGTAACCGATCTCGTTAGCAATTTTTATAGCTTCTTCTTTCGAAGTTGAAGTTCTTCCTTTTGGTTGAGGAATACCCAGCTCCTGAAGTGCTTTTTCAAATTTATCTCTGTTTTCAGCTCTGTCAAGATCTTCCAGTGAAGTTCCTAAGATCTGTACTCCGTGAGAGGCTAATTTATCTGCAAGGTTGATTGCGGTCTGTCCTCCGAACTGTACTACTACTCCTTTAGGTTTTTCAAGCTCGATGATGTTCATTACATCTTCTTCTGTAAGCGGCTCGAAGTATAGTTTATCTGAGATGGAGAAGTCTGTAGAAACAGTTTCAGGGTTGTTGTTGATGATAATCGCTTCATAACCCATTTCTTTGATCGCCCATACTGAGTGAACAGTAGCGTAGTCAAACTCAACTCCCTGTCCGATTCTGATAGGTCCTGAACCAAGTACGATGATCTTTTCTTTGTCTGAAACAACACTTTCGTTCTCTTCTTCGTAAGTTCCGTAGAAATAAGGGGTTTCACTTTCAAATTCAGCAGCACAAGTATCTACCATTTTGAAAACCGGCATTATTCCGTTTTCTTTTCTAAAGTTGAAAATCTCACGCTCTTTTACATCCCAAAGAACTGCAATGTTGATATCTGCGAAACCTAATCTCTTAGCTTCAATTAATGTTTCTTTATCAAATTTGTTGGCAGCGATTACTTTCTCGAAGTCAACAAGCTTTTTCAGTTTCCAGATGAAGAATTTGTCAATTTTACTCCATTCTACAATCTGTTCCCAATCATATCCTCTTCTTAAAGCATCTCCGATGATGAATAATCTCTCATCATCACATACTCTGATTCTTCTTTCGATTTCCTCAGCAGTAAGTGCCTCAGCTTGTTTTGTTTTTAATCCTAAATGTTTGATTCCTGTTTCTAATGAACGGATGGCTTTCTGTAAAGATTCTTCAAGGTTTCTTCCGATAGCCATTACTTCACCAGTTGCTTTCATCTGAGTAGAAAGTCTTCTGTCTGCAGTTTCAAATTTATCGAATGGGAATCTTGGGAATTTTGTTACCACATAATCAAGAGCCGGCTCAAAACATGCATATGTTTTTCCTGTTACCGGATTCATGATCTCATCAAGCGTTAATCCTACAGCAATTTTTGCAGCAATTTTTGCAATCGGGTATCCTGTTGCCTTACTTGCTAAAGCTGATGAACGGGAAACTCTCGGGTTTACTTCGATGATATAATATTCGAATGAATGCGGATCTAAAGCTAACTGTACGTTACATCCTCCTTCAATTCCTAAAGCTCTGATGATCTTTAATGAAGCATTTCTCAGCAATTGATACTCTCTGTCTGAAAGCGTCTGAGAAGGCGCTACTACAATAGAGTCTCCTGTATGAACTCCTACCGGATCAATATTTTCCATGTTACAAACCACAATGGCATTGTCGTTTGCATCACGCATTACTTCATATTCTATTTCTTTGAAACCAGCAATTGATTTTTCAATCAAACATTGGGTAACCGGGCTATGCTTTAGTCCTAATTCGGCAATTTCTTTCAATTCAACTTCTGTGGAAGCAATACCTCCACCTGTTCCTCCCATTGTAAAGGCAGGGCGAACAATTACAGGATAACCGATTTCATCTGCGAAAGCAAGTGCCCCTTCTACCGTATTTACGATATCAGATTCCGGTACCGGCTCGTTCAATTCTCTCATCAACTCACGGAAAAGGTCTCTGTCTTCTGCTCTGTTGATTGCAGAAAGTTTCGTTCCCAGTACTTCCACTTTGCATTCTTCAAGAATTCCTGATTTTTCCAATTCCACCGCCATGTTAAGCCCCGTCTGACCTCCCAGTGTTGGTAATAATGCGTCAGGACGCTCTTTTCTGATGATGTGGCTTACAAACTGTAATGAAATCGGCTCAATATATACTTTATCAGCGATTTCCACATCTGTCATAATTGTTGCAGGGTTTGAGTTGATCAAAATTACCTTGTAACCTTCTTCTTTCAAAGACAGACAAGCCTGCGTTCCTGCGTAATCAAATTCAGCTGCCTGACCAATGATGATAGGTCCTGAACCGATTACTAAAATTGTTTTTATATCTGTACGTTTTGCCATTTTTCTTTTTTTATTAGAGTCAAGAATCAAAATTCTTAAACTTCGTATTTTTACTTTTATAAGACTTACGATTGTATTTTGTCATTCCGAGGAATCGAGGAATCTAACTTTATTGTTGAGATTCTTCACTCCGCTTTCGCTTCTTTCAGAATGACAGATAGTCGTGTTACTTTTTAAAGTCCTCCATCATTTGAATGAACTCATCAAACAGGTAGTTTGCATCTTCCGGGCCAGGGCTCGCTTCAGGGTGATACTGAACAGAGAAACAAGGGTGGATTTTGTGTTTTAATCCTTCGTTGGTTCTGTCGTTTAATGCAATATGAGTTTCGATAAGGTCTGTTCCTTTTAAGCTTTCCTGATCTACCGCATATCCATGGTTTTGAGAAGTAATGGCAACTGTATTTTTCTCCAGATCCAATACCGGGTGGTTTCCTCCTCTGTGTCCGAATTTCAGTTTGAAAGTTTTTGCTCCACAAGCAAGACCAATTAACTGGTGTCCTAAACAGATTCCGAAGATTGGAACTTTTCCTAATAATCCTCTGATCATATCCAATGCGTGTGGTACATCTTCCGGGTCACCAGGACCGTTTGACAGCATAATTCCGTCCGGATTCATCAATAGGATTTCTTCTGCTGTAGTATCATGAGAAACCACAATAATATCACAGTTTCTTTGAGATAACTCTCTGATAATTCCCAGTTTTGCACCGAAGTCTACCAGTACCACTTTGAAACCTCTGTTAGGGTTAGCATAAGGTGTTTTTGTAGAAACCTCTTCTACCTGATTAGTTGGGAAATTTGTTGATTTCAGTTCTGCAGCTACTGCATTTTCATCGGCATCAGCATTTACAATTTTTCCTTTCACCACTCCGGAGTTACGAAGAATTCTTGTCAGTCTTCTTGTATCAATTCCTGAAATTCCTGAAAGGTTTTTCTTTTTAAATAATTCATCTAAAGTAATCTGAGTACGGAAATTGGAAGGAAGATCGCAAAGTTCTTTGACGATAAGCCCTTTGATGGCCGGCTCAATACTTTCATAATCATCACGGTTAATACCATAATTTCCGATAAGCGGATAGGTCATACAAACTATCTGACCACAATACGACGGGTCAGAAATCAATTCCTGATATCCGGTCATTCCGGTATTGAAAACTACTTCCCCTGCAGTTTCCAACTCTGCTCCGAAACCTTCTCCATGAAACACTTCACCGGACTCCAGTATTAATTTTTTCTTCATTTTTAAAAATTAGATTTTCTATTATTTTTTTCTTGTACAATGTATTCATGTACTAATGTATTCATGAATACTTTTCACATTTTACTTTTTACAACTTATTTAAAGGTAAACCCTTTTTCTTCCAGCGCTTCTTTTAAAATGGCCATTCTTGCGAATACCCCATTCTGCATTTGTTTGAAGACTCTTGATCTTTCACATTCTACAAGATCTGAATCTATCTCCACTCCTCTGTTAATCGGAGCCGGATGCATGATGATTGCTTCTTTTTTCATGGCTTGTTCTCTTTCTTTAGTCAGTCCATATCTTCTGTGATATTCTGAGGCAGTGAAGCTCATTGCATCATCATGTCTTTCATGTTGGATTCTTAATAACATCAGAACATCCACTTCCGCAATCAGCTCATCTACTGACATATACGTTCCGTTGATCAGAGCTCCTTCGTCAAACCACTGTTCCGGCCCTGAGAAGTATACTTTAGCTCCTAACCTTCTTAATGCTTCTGCATTTGAGTTGGCAACGCGGCTGTGCTTTACATCTCCTACAATTCCTACCTTCAGTCCTTCGAACTTTCCAAATTCCTGGTAGATGGTCATCAGATCCAGCATACATTGTGAAGGATGGTTTCCTGTACCGTCTCCTCCGTTGATTACCGGAATTTTAATATTTTTCAGTTCCTCGAAGTATCTGTCTTTCTTATCACGGATCACCACAAGATTTACTCCTATACTTTCAATCGTCTTTACGGTGTCATAAAGACTCTCACCTTTGTTTACTGAACTGTGTGATGCATCAAAAGGAACTACCTGAAGTCCCAGTTTTCTTTCTGCAAGATCAAAACTTGTTTTCGTTCTTGTACTGTCTTCGAAGAAAAGGTTTGAGCAAAAAACTTCTCCTTCAATTTTAGCAGTTTTACCATTTGCAAAAGCCATTGCTTCTGTCAGTATACTGTTGATTCTCTCGGTGCTTAGTTCTGTAATCGTAAACATAATTCTAATTTTTGGGCATAAAAAAAGCGAAGACAACTATCTTCGCTTAATAACAATAAATATCGTAAAGGGCGCTTTCGCCCGGTAAATCTAATGATATAAATGCTTTTTTATTCATTAGGTGCAAAGATACAACAATTTTATGAACCTACAAAAATTATGTTTAAAATAAATTAAAAACTTCAGTCTTTCCTTATTCTCATTTAAAATTAATATTTTTGTTAACACACAACCTTATTCTATGGATTTAAAAGACAAAATGATTCTCAGTATTATTCAGGAAGACTCTACATTATCGGTAAAAGAAATTTCCGAAAAGATAGGTCTTACCTTTACTCCTACGTATGAGCGAATCAAACAATTGGAGAAACATGGGATCATTGAAAAATACGTTGGTCTTTTAAACCGTGAAAAACTGGGACTTAATATTATCGTTTATTGTAATGTACGTCTTAAGGAACAATCCAAAAAAGTATTGGAGACCTTTGAGGACAATATTTCCAAATACGATGAAGTTCAGGAAATCACCAGCCTTTCCGGAGAATATGATTATATGCTGAAAATTATCGCAAAAGACATCAATTCTTATAATGAGTTTGCGGTGAGTGTAATTTCAAATCTTCCCAACATTGGACAATACCATAGCTCCATTGTACTTCATGAGGTAAAAAAATCTACCAAGTTTAAAATTGATCTGGAATAATCCTTCTATTTTAAACCATTAAGAGATTTTAAGAGGTGAAGAATAATTAAATAATTCGCAAGCGAATTTTAAAACATTGCAGCTAAAAAATAGGTATCTTCTTAACTTACCTTAAAACCTTTATATTCCTTAATGGTTCAATTTATCAATCATCAAATTCAAAGAGCAGAGTAAAATCAAACCATTAAGATCACTTAAGCAGATAAGATTTAAGATTAAGGCTTTCACAACGAAAAGACAGCAGGCTAAAATAATTTTAGAATTTCCACTGATTTTTGCCTAAGTTTTTAATGACCTTAATGGCTTAGATTCTAACCCAATAATTTATTTTTCAGCTTATTGAACTGATATTCTATTTTATCCAGACAAAGATTGCCGATACTTCCCTGATGGGTATGTTCAAGATTTCCAGATTCAAATTCAAACTCATTGTTTTCGATCTCCTGTCCTACTTTCACATAAGCATCACGGAATGAACTTCCATTTTTCACTTCTTCATTAATCTTTTCTACACTGAACAGATATTTGTACTTTTCATCTTCCAGAATTCCGTCTTTTACCTTAATATTCGGTAAAGTATAACTTAGAATTTCCAGACATTCTTTTAAAGAATCTATTGCCGGAAAAAGTATTTCTTTCGTAAGCTGTACATCTCTGTGATATCCGGAAGGCAGATTGTTTGTCAAAAGAATCAATTCGTTCGGAAGTGACTGAATTCTGTTGCATCGTGCACGAACCAGCTCAAAGATATCCGGATTCTTTTTATGAGGCATAATACTGCTTCCTGTAGTAAATTCCTTTGGAAAGCTGATAAAATCAAAATTCTGACTCAGATACAAGCAAACATCATAAGCAAACTTCCCAAGTGTTCCAGCTAAAGTTGCCATTGCCATTGATAACATTTTTTCTGACTTTCCACGGGTCATCTGAGCATACACCGAGTTATAATTCATCGACTGGAAGCCCAGATTATAAGTGGTACTTTCACGATTGATCGGGAAAGATGAACCATAACCAGCTGCTGATCCTAATGGATTTTTATTGATGATATTCTTTACCGAAAACAGCATTTCCACATCGTCTAAAAGCGCTTCTGCATAAGCTCCGAACCACAATCCGAATGATGAAGGCATTGCAATCTGCAAATGGGTATATCCCGGAAGCAGAACATTTTTATGCTGATCTGCCAATTGAATTAAAATCTGGAAAAACTCATCAGTAAG
The DNA here is from genome assembly GCF_025949665.1 of Chryseobacterium viscerum. Taxonomy (NCBI): domain Bacteria; kingdom Pseudomonadati; phylum Bacteroidota; class Flavobacteriia; order Flavobacteriales; family Weeksellaceae; genus Chryseobacterium; species Chryseobacterium viscerum. The sequence goes on from NZ_JAPDFT010000001.1 coordinate 2,476,469, forward strand.
AGCAGTGATCTCACGGATTTCATCCAGTAAGTACAATTTTATATCCAGTAAAACCTGATCATTCCGGGATCTTGCCGTATGGATTTTCTTTCCTGTATCTCCTAATTCTTCAATGAGAATGGCTTCTACCTGAGAATGGATATCCTCAGCATCTTTATCAATTTCAAAACTACCTTCTTCAATTTTATTTAAAATAGTATTCAAAACAAATAACATCTGTTCTGATTCTTCCTGAGTGATAATTCCGGTTTCTGCCAGCATTTTGCAATGTGCCATAGAACCTTTCACATCATATTTCGCTAAACGTTCATCAAAGTCAAGATCTTTACCGACTGTAAAGTTATTGACTAATATATTGGTGGCAAGGTCATCCTTCTGCCATATTTTTTTCATAATATTCTGATTTAAAATACTGATGGGTTTTGACATGCCCAGCAAGGCAATCCTTATTACTATTAACTATAAAAAAACATTTCCTTATGTAAAGCTTTCATTTCTAATTTTCTTTTTGCATAAATCTTATTAAAAACTAAACTTCAATGCCTGCCGGGCGGAGTCAAAACATATATTGAGCTGGAAGCCTGAGGCTGGAGGCTGGAAGCTAATAACTTTCCTCTTCCTACACCCATCTTCCATTATTTATAACACTTTTTCTAAAATTCTGATGTAGATTTCTATTCCTTCTTCTATTTCCTGGATATAGATAAATTCATCTGCTGTGTGAGAGCGCCTACTGTCTCCAGGTCCCAGTTTCACGGATGTACATGGAATAATCGCCTGGTCTGAAGAGGTAGGTGAACCGTAAGTTGTCCTTCCAATTTCAATTCCTGCTTTTACGAATGGATGATCCATTTCGATCTTTGAAGAATTTAGCCTGAACGATCTTGCCGTTAATGTAGATTTCATCTGAGACTGAATAATATCGAATGCTTCCTGATTAGAATATTCATCTGTCACTCTTACATCCAGTGTGAAACAGCATGATTCCGGAACAACGTTATGCTGTACACCTGCATGAATTCCGGATAAAGTAACCTTAACTTCTCCCAGGTATTCTGAAACCTTTGGAAATTTAAAGTCAAGGATATTCTGCAGATCCTGCATACATTTTACAATAGAATTATCATCATTAGGATGAGCGGCATGAGAAGGAGTACCTTTCATTTCTCCATCTATCACAAGAAGTCCTTTTTCTGCAATCGCCAGATTCATCTGCGTGGGTTCTCCTACAATGGCGAGTTCTACGTTGGGTAGCTGCGGAAACAAGGCTTCTATCCCATCAAATCCTGAGATCTCCTCCTCTGCCGTCAAAGCAATAACTAAATTATATTTTAAATCTTCTTTATTATAAAAATGTAAAAAAACCTGTGCCATAGAAACCAAAGAAGCACCTGCATCATTACTTCCCAATCCGAACAGTTTTCCATCCTTTTCAATAGGAATGAACGGATCCAGCGTATAAGCTTTATTAGGCTTTACTGTATCATGATGTGTATTCAGTAAAATGGAAGGCTTAAAAACATCAAAATGTTTATTTACCGACCAGATATTGTTTTTAAAACGTTTGGTAGGAATCTGGTGCTTTTTGAAAAAATTCTCAATTTCCACCGAAGTATTAAACTCATCTTTACTAAATGAAGGAATCTCAATCAAATTTTTAAGCAATCCGACCGCATTATTCAATAGCTCTTCTTTATTATAAACAGATTTCAGTTCCTGCATGATGATTTTCTATATGGTTTTTCAATTCTGTTTCTTTGATCAGAAACACTTTATCTACATTATTTTTTATGGCTCCAAGAGCATTTTCAAGTTTGGGTAAAATCCCTTTGTGAAGCTTTCCTTCTTCTTTTAATGTGGTGAAATCTTCCTCAGTTACACTTTTAATGACTGATTCAGGATCATTGACATCTTCTAAGACTCCTTCTTTATCAAAACAGTATAACAATTCAACTTCATATTTCTCCGAAAGAGCCTGCGCCATCACAGAAGCAATAGTATCTGCATTGGTATTGAAAAGATTTCCTTTTCTATCGTGGGTAATCGCTGAAAACACCGGAACAAGATTGAGTTTCATGAGCTTTGAAACCAGCTTCCTATTCACACTTTTCTTACTGATATCCCCTACAAATCCGAAATCAATTTCAGGATGTTCTCTTTTTTTAGCCTTAATTAAGTTTCCATCAGCCCCAGAAAATCCTATAGCATTGCATTTTTTATGCTGCAGTTTCTCAACAATATTTTTATTGATTCCTCCCGCATACACCATCGTTACAATATCCAATGTCTCTTTATCTGTAATCCTCCTTCCGTTGATCATTTTCTGCTCAATCCCCAGTTTATCAGCAAGTGTTGTAGCCAATTTTCCACCACCGTGTACAAGAATTTTCTTTTCCTGGATTTCAGAAAATTGTTCTAAGAATTGGGTTAATAATTCTTCATCATCAATTAAAGCTCCTCCAATTTTTATGATGTATAACTTTTCTTTCATTTGTCAACTTTTTGGGATCCTTTTTCATCCTTGTTAAGGTTTTGAACCTTGACAAGGATTATTTTAAGCTTTTAATTCATCTAAAATTTCACTGAATACAGCTTGTGCTGAGAAAATTCGGTTTTTTGCCTGCTGGTAGATGATAGAATGATCTCCATCCATAACTTCATCACTCAATTCCACATTACGACGCACCGGAAGACAGTGCATTACTTTTGCGTCATTGGTATGTGCTAATTTTTCATTGGTAAGCATCCAGTCGCCTTTTACTTCAGGCATTGCTGCATAATCATCAAAAGAAGACCAGTTTTTTACATAAACAAAATCCGCATTTTTCAACGCTTCATCCTGATCATGAATTACTGTTACATCTTTTGTGAAGTTTTTATCTAAATCATACCCTTCGGGATTGGTAATTACCAATTCCACATCCATTTCCTGCATCCATTCTGCGAAAGAATTCCCAACAGCATGGGCAATAGGCTTGATGTGCGGTGCCCAGGTCAGTACCACTTTAGGTTTATAATCTTTTTTCCAGTTTTCTGTAATGGTGATACAGTCTGCCAAACTTTGCAGCGGGTGGCGAGTAGCTGATTCTAATGAAATGACAGGAACTTTTGCATGTTTTTCAAACTGACTTAAGATACTTTCATTCACATCGTCTTCTTTACTCTTCATTCCTGCAAAACAACGTACTGCAATGATGTCGCAATATTGGTTTAAAACCTCAATTGCATCTTTGATATGTTCTACAGTATCACCGTTCATCACAGCTCCGTCAGCAAATTCAAGATTCCAGGCTTCCTGTGCTGCATTTAGTGTCAATACATTCAACCCTAGATTTTGAGCTGCTATCTGACTGCTCAGACGGGTTCTCAGGCTTGAATTTAAAAATACAAGTCCAATTGTTTTCCCCTTTCCTTTTTCTGTTTCAGTAAGCGGGTCTGCTTTTATCTGTAAAGCTTTTTTTATGATTTCCTGTAAGTTTTCTACATCACTTACAGAGGTAAAATTTTTCATTTTAATTAATTTTAAAGATTTTGTTTACACATTTTTGAGAGTTTTAACGCAAGGGCGCAACGCTTTTCATTGATGCTTTTTTCGTTCGCAAGGGCGTTTCACTCAGCAATTGACGTTTGTTTTTGTCATTCTGACGAAGGAAGAATCTTGCATTGTTATATTTTAAGAGATTCTTCATTTCTCTTCGTTACATTCAGAATAACAAACGTTGCGTTAAAGCTTTTTAACCTTTTTGCTATTTCGCCATATTGCCTTTTAAATATTCCCAAGCACTGCTTTCAAAGCATTGATGAAAATATCTGTTTCCTCTTTTTTGATATTGAGTGCCGGAAGAATCCTTAATACTGTTTTATCATTCGAGTTTCCTGTGAAAATATGATGATCGAACAATAAGCTTTTCCTTACTTCCGAACAGTCTCTATCGAGTTCTATTCCGATCATCAATCCTTTCCTTCGGATGGATTTAATATGTGGTAAATCTTTAATTTCATTTTCAATATATTCGCCCATCTGTTGAGCGTTTTCGATAAGGTTTTCATCTTTCATAACATCCAGAACAGCAATTGAAGCTGCACAAGCCAAATGATTCCCTCCGAATGTAGTTCCCAGCAAACCGTTGCTTGCCTGGAATTTAGGATGGATCAAAACTCCCCCCACAGGAAATCCGTTCCCCATTCCTTTAGCTGTAGTAATAATATCTGCTTCTACTCCAAATTCCTGGTGGGCAAAGAAATATCCGCTTCTTCCATATCCGGACTGAACTTCATCCAAAATAAGAACAGCGTCATATTTTTTGCACAGTTCTTTGATTTTAGATAAAAATTCCGGTGTTGGAATCATAATTCCTCCTACTCCCTGAATTCCTTCGATGATAACGGAAGAAATTTCACTTCCAAATTTTTCAAAGGTCTCTTCAAGCTGCTGCAAATCGTTCCATTCTGATTTGATAAATCTTTCAGAGAAGTTAACCGGAGCAACAATCTTCGGATTATCAGTTACCGAAACCGCTGCAGAAGTTCTTCCGTGGAATGAACCCGAAAAATAAAGCACTTTGCTTTTTCCGTTATGAAAAGAAGCCAGCTTCAATGCATTTTCATTCGCCTCAGCTCCGGAATTACATAAGAAAAGATTATAATCCTCATATCCTGAAAGTTTCCCCAGCTTTTCCGCCAGTTCAACCTGTAATTCATTCTGAACAGAGTTGGAATAGAAAGATATTTTTTCCAGCTGATCCTTTAGCTTGTTTTGATAATGTGGATGATTATGACCAATAGAAATCACAGCATGACCTCCGTAAAAATCAAGATATTGCTCTCCTTTATCATCCCAAAGAAAAGATCCCTGAGCTTTTACCGGATTTATGTTGAATAATGGATATACGTTGAATAAATTCATTTTTGTTGCTAGTTGTTAGTTTGATGGTTGATGGCTGAAAGCTTGCAGGTCTAAAAGTTATTCTTCGCACTACTGCAACCTATCATCTGCAACCTTCTACCTTATTAATAAATTAGAATGCTATCGGTTTCAGGTTCAATCCTGCATTTTCTTCCCAGTTCATCGCCAGATTCATATTCTGAACGGCCTGTCCTGAAGCACCTTTTAACAAATTGTCAATCGCTGAGTGAATAACGACAACATTTCCACTCTTTTCAATCTGAATCACACAGCGATTGGTATTGACAACCTGCTTTAAATCAATTGCCCTGCTACTGACTGTAACGAAAGGCTCCTCTGCATAAAAATCCTGATACCATTGTTCTATTTCCTCCAGCTCCCAATCAGTCTTCATGGTGGAACTTGTAAAAATTCCTCTTGCAAAATCTCCTCTCCATGGAACAAAATTCAGGTTTATTTCTTTATTATTAAATAAAACCAGCTGCTGCAAAATCTCATCTACATGCTGATGAGCTAATGTTTTATATGCTGAGACATTATCATTTCTCCAGGTAAAATGAGTGGTAGCCTGCAAAGACTGTCCGGCTCCTGTAGAACCTGTAATCCCTGTGGTAAAAACTTCACTTAATGCTCCTTTTTCTGCTAATGGCAATAAGGCCAATTGAATGGCTGTTGCAAAACATCCCGGGTTCGCAATACTTTTTGCACCTGCCAGTTGTTTTTTATTGATTTCCGGTAATCCGTAGATAAAATCTCTGTTTCCGAAATTTCCTTCTAAACGGAAATCATTTCCAAGATCTATAACCAACGTTTCATCTTTAACAGGATTTTGAGTTAGCCAGTTTTGACTTTCTTTATGGGGAAGGCACAGAAAAAGAATATCTACGTCTTCAGGTTTATCTGTCAAAACCATTTCACAAACTGTCGTTAAATCCGGGTACAGATCCGAAATTCTTGTTCCCGAATTCGAACGACTATATAAAAAACTCAATGTCACATGGGGATGAAAAGCCAGTAAGCGTATCAGCTCACTTCCTGTATAACCGTTGGCACCAATGATTCCTACTGTTTTCTTCATTTTGATTCTGACAGAATTTTGTTCTGCCTTTCATTAAATCGTCCCTTCGGAACTAGTTGATATTTTGGTTAATCTGGTGGTATATATTTAAAGAATTACTTACAATCTTTGTATAACCTTTCACATCATCTCCGGTCCATGCTCTGTTAGCTTCTCCATAACTTCCGAATTTATCAGACATCAGATCATGATCAGATTCAATTCCATTAAGAATAAATCTGTAAGGATGAAGGGTGACAAATACTTTTCCACTTACTGTTTTCTGAGAATCCACTAAGAAAGACTCAATATTTCTCATCACAGGATCTAAGAAAAGTGCCTCGTGAAGCCAGTTTCCATACCAATCTGACAACTGGGATTTCATCATTTGCTGATATTTTGAAAGGGTATGCTTTTCTAATAAATGATGGGCTTTGATGATTACCGATGCTGCAGCAGCTTCAAATCCTACTCGTCCTTTAATCCCTACAATCGTATCACCAACGTGAATATCACGACCGATTCCATATGCTGAAGCCAATGTTTCTATTTTTTGAATAGCATATACTGAATGTTCAAAGCTTTCTCCGTTTACTGCTACTACTTCTCCGCTTTTAAACTCGATCTCCAGTTCTGAAGGCTTAGTTTCTTTGATTTGAGACGGAAAAGCTTCTTCCGGAAGATAATTTCTTGAAGTTAAAGTTTCCTTTCCTCCTACTGATGTTCCCCAAAGTCCTTTATTGACAGAATATTGAGCTTTCTGGAATTCCATTTCATAACCGTGTCCTTTCAAAAACTCAATTTCTTCTTCACGAGATAAAGCCATATCGCGAATTGGTGTAATGATTTCAATATTCGGACACATCACCTGGAAAATCAAGTCAAAACGAACCTGATCGTTTCCAGCTCCTGTACTTCCGTGAGCAATAGCATCTGCTTTTACTTCAATCGCATATTTTGCAATTTCCTGCGCCTGAATAGTACGTTCAGCACTTACAGAAAGAGGATACGTATTATTTTTCAGTACATTCCCGAAAATCAAATATTTCACACATGAATTATAATAATCTTCCTGAGCGTCTACACACCTGTATTCTTTTACTCCAAGGTTTAAAGCTTTTCTTTCCAATTCTTTTTCCTCTTCTTTTGAAAAACCTCCGGTATTTACAGTAACTGCATATACATCATATCCTAGTGTTTCACTAAGATATTTAGCACAGTAGGAAGTATCTAAACCTCCGCTAAACGCTAAGATGACTTTCTTTTTCATCTGGACTTCTTTTAATTTTATTAATTATCGAATGGAACTCACCAACGGAATTTTGTGCAGAATACCCAAAATCGGTTTGGCTCATTTCATTATATTTAGTTTCAGGCAGATTACGCACTACCTCATCTTTTTTTTTATCGTTTTCAGGAACAAATAACATGGCTGTACACAGACAGTTTTTGCGTTCCTTCATCATTAAAATCTCATAATTCACACAGTTCTTGCAGCCGTTCCAGAATTCCTCATCCTGAGTCAGTTCAGAATAGATAACCGGTTTATAGCCTAAATCGCTATTGATTTTCATCACTGCCAAACCTGTTGTTAGTCCAAATACTTTCGCATCCGGATATTTATCTCTAGATAATTGGAAAACTCTCTGCTTGATCTGAGTTGCTACTCCCCCGTTCCTGAATTTCGGTGACACAATCAGTCCCGAATTGGCCACAAACTTCCCATGTGACCAGGTCTCTATATAACAGAAACCTACCCATTCACCGTTTTCAGTAGCTATCACAGCATTGCCTTCTGAAATCTTCTTACTCAAATATTCTATGGAACGTTTTGCGATTCCCGTTCCTCTGCGCTGTGCAGAATCGTACATTTCCTGCTGTATTTCACTCACATACATTAGATGTTCGCATGAGGAAATTTCTATTTCCATTTATTTATCTAATTTTTTTGGCAAATTTAAAATATAATTTCTTTTAAATCCAAATAAAAAAGATATTTTTTTTGTTTTAAAAATTTATACAGGTAAAATTATCTTTATAGAAAAATATACATTTGCTAATTTATTATATATTTGCTAAAATAATATAGTTATGGAAAATACGTGTCCTAAATGCAACAGTACCAAAGTAGTAAAAAGCGGCATTATCAATGAAAAACAACGCTTCCACTGTAAAGACTGCAAATATTATTTCACCGTTAAAAAACTGGGAAAACAGATTGATGATTATTATGTCACCAAGGCACTTCAGCTGTATCTGGAAGGACTCAGCTACCGCGAAATTGAAAGGATTATCGGAGTTTCGCACGTTACGATAAGCTCTTGGATTAAAAAATACAATATTACAAGACCTCCCCACTCCGAATTCCATCCTGTTTATAAAATATTAAAGCAGAACGAGCTCATTGAGTATATTGCTCAGGAAGAAAACATTAAAAATTCGGGGATTATTATTACTCAGTTTGCTGATAAGTATATGTTGATCAAGTGGGAAAGATTTAAGAAATAAGTAGAAAAATGAGTGCATTAGACTAAGAGATAATAGACTGATAAATAATACATTTGACATATTATTCACATCATATATATACTATTACCACTAATATATATTAAATTTTCATAAATAAATTATTAATTACAATTTGGCATTCACAAAAAACAACGCCAAAAATTGATAATTTATGAAGAAATTACTCACATTCATTGGATTAGCTTTAATCAGCAGTTCTGTATACTCACAAGGTTCTCCTGATTATGGCAATGGCTTAAAAATAAACCTCAACCCGGATGGTGATAAATTCGTCCGATTTATTTTATGGGACCAGCTTTGGCTGAGAAACACCTCTATGAATCCCGGAAGTATGGTAGGCAGTGAGCCCACAGACAACTCCTGGAGTATAGGAAACAGGCGATTACGCGCTTTAGCCTATGCACAAGTCTCTAAAAGATACATGATCCTCCTTCATTTCGGAATCAACAACCAAACCTTCATCAATGGTGGAGCCACAGGTACTTCCGGTACAGGAGGTTACGGAAACGGAAAGAAAACCCAGTTATTTTTTCATGATGCCTGGAACGAATATGCAGTTATTTTACCTGGAGAAGCGGGAAAATTCAGTTTATCTTTAGGAGCAGGACTTCATTACTACATGGGACTTTCCCGCATGACGATGGCTTCTACACTTAATTTTCTCACATTAGATTCTCCCGTTTTTTCATGGCCTTTGATTGATAACTCGGACCAATTTGCGAGGCAGCTGGGAATGTTTGCGAAAGGTAAATACGGTAAACTGGAATATCGTTTCAGTTTAAACAAACCTTTTGCAACAGATCTTATCCCTGTAAATGTAACAGATCCTTCAAAAGCTGTTGCAGTAGACAACAATGGAAATCCCAGTTTTTCAAAAGCGGGATATGTGGAATATCAGTTCCTTGATGAGGAATCAAACACGCTTCCATACAAAGTGGGATCTTATCTGGGAACAAAGAAAGTCTTCAATATAGGAGCCGGTTTCTATCATCAGGCAGACGGAACAAGAACTTCTGTAAACTCAAACATTGAGAAGCATGACATTACTCTTTTTGCAGTAGATACTTTTGCAGATATTCCTTTGGGAGAAGCGAAAAACAAAATGGCCGTTTCTGCTTATGCAGGATATTATAACTACAATTTCGGGCCAAACTATGTAAGAAATCTGGGAACAATGAATATCGCAGCTTCAGATCCCAATTTCATCGGAAATAAAGCCATCGCAGGACCAGGAAACCTGCAACCAACCATCGGGACAGGTAATATTATCTATGCACAGGCAGGTTTGCTATTACCAAGTCAAGCAGAAAAGCCAAAAATCAGAATACAGCCTTTTGCAGCCTATACTCACAAAAGTTTTGAGGCTTTCGATAAATCTTCCTCACAGTTTGATGTAGGAGCCAATTGGTTTATAGACGGACATCATGCGAAAATCACTACTCAATATTCAACACGACCTGTTTATACAAGTCCTACCGAAAGTCCTTCTTCTAAAGGGGAATTTATTGTACAGTTTCAAATCTACTTGTAAAATTTAAACTATTAAGAAAAATAAAGATTGTAAGATGAATTAAGGATACGTTCCCAAAATTCAAATAATTTGACTCTTGTCATTCTGACGGAGGAAGAATCTTACTAACAGCCAGACACACATGAGATTCTTCATTACATTTCATTCAGAATGATTGAAATAACCCCAAAGCAGTGAACTTAATCATAAAGTCCTTAACGGTTCAAAAAAATCAAATTAATATCCTATTCCACTAATATCAAAAACTAATCTATATGAGCGAAAATCATCACGAAAGCTACGAAAATATGACTGACAGGCAGAAAAACCGCACCATCTGGAGCGTGATCACCGCGTCATCACTCGGAACACTGATAGAATGGTATGACTTCTACATCTTCGGAAGTTTAGCTATAGTTTTAGCAACCAAATTTTTCCCTGCTGATAATCCTACCGCTGCATTTTTATCCACCCTGGCCACATTTGCTGCCGGATTTGTTGTAAGACCTTTCGGAGCTTTATTTTTCGGAAGATTGGGAGATATCATCGGAAGAAAATACACTTTCCTTGTTACTTTACTGATCATGGGATTTTCTACTTTCCTGATCGGGTGTATTCCAAGTTATAAAACCATTGGATTTATGGCCCCGGTTTTAGTTTTAATTTTAAGATTGCTTCAGGGTCTTGCTCTGGGAGGCGAATACGGAGGCGCTGCTACTTATGTTGCAGAATATGCACAGCCTCACCGAAGAGGTTACTGGACTTCATGGATTCAGACTACCGCAACAGCCGGACTTTTCATTTCACTGATCGTTATTCTAATCACAAAATCAACCCTTTCTGCAGAAGAATTTGACAATTGGGGATGGAGAGTCCCTTTCTGGATTTCCATTTTAATGGTAGCCGTTTCTTATATCATCAGAAAAAACATGAAAGAATCTCCACTTTTTGCTAAGGCTAAAAGCGAGGGAAAAACATCCAAAAATCCTTTAAAAGAAAGCTTTGGAAATAAATACAATTTCAAGTTTGTGTTATTGGCCTTATTCGGAGCTGCAATGGGACAAGGGGTAATCTGGTATACGGGTCAGTTCTACGCTATGAGTTTCCTGCAAAAGGTAATGAACGTAGAGTCTGCACAGGTGGATTCATTGATGGCTACCGCTTTATTTTTAGGAACTCCATTCTTTGTATTCTTCGGATGGCTGTCTGATAAAATAGGGCGAAAAGCTGTAATGATGACCGGAATGCTGGTTGCTATTTTAGCTTACAGACCTATTTACGACAGTATGTTCAAAAGTGTAAACCTTGAAAATAAAACGATTGCAGCGAATGGAATTACAGAAAAAAGAACTGCAAAAATCCATAGTGATATTGCGACAGACAGTCTGGTCACTTTTCACAAAGAAACTCTTTATACAGACGGAACTTTAATCAAAAAAGACAGTATCGTGCACTGGTCACCTGCTGGAGCTGTTATGAAAGACGGCAAACCGGAAGAAGCCAAAGTTTCTCAAAGTTTAAAGTTAAGTGATAATACCAAGTGGTATCTGGTCTTTCTTGTATTCATCCAGGTGATATTTGTAACCATGGTATATGGACCTATCGCAGCTTTCCTTGTTGAAATGTTCCCTGTGAGAATTCGTTATACCTCAATGTCATTACCTTATCACATCGGAAACGGAGTATTCGGAGGACTTCTTCCGGCAGTAGCAACTTATCTGGTAACCACCGGAAAAGAAGCGGGACATGCGACATGGTATCTGGAAGGACTTTGGTATCCAATTGGAGTTGCCGCAGTATGTTTGATCATCGGATTATTTTATCTTAAAAATAAGAACAATAATCTTCACGATTAGGTACTGAATCACTCAAATTTTTATTAATTTTAAAACTACTAAAATGAACGGACTAAAAAAAATATTAGGCATTGTCTGGATTGCAATTGCAGTAATTGTAGGTTATTTCGGAATTACAGTATTGGGAATCCCGAAAATAACATCCGGAAAACAGGAAGACCTTGTTTTCGGCATCATCATTCTCTTTGTATTGATGCCGATTATCTCGGGCGGAATGGTCATTTTCGGTTACTATGCCTTAAAAGGAGAATATTCTGACGATAAAATTTAAAATCAATATAAAACAGATAATTGATGAATGTCACATTCATCAATTATCTGTTATCAATTATTAGAAAATAAAAAAATGGACATCACAATTAAAGCAATTCCCATCCCCTCCGAAGATAAAAGGGTTATTGATCTAATCCACAGATTAAATACTTCTCTTATTACAGTCTCTGGTGAGAGTGGAAGCAAAAGCGCAAACCTTGACGACTTTACTCAGGAGAAAGCTTTGTTTTTAATTGCTGTAAGTGATGAAAAAGCTATTGCCTGCGGAGGTTTTCGCCCTCTCTCACCGGAGATATGTGAAGTTAAACGCATGTTTTCTCTGGAAAAAAACATGGGACTAGGCGGAAAGATTCTCTCAGCATTAGAAATAGCAGCAAAACAATTTGACTACAAATACATTTACCTGGAAACCCGTAAAAAAAATGATAATGCAGTGAAGTTTTATCTGAAAAAGGGATATAAGGTTATTGAAAATTATGGAATTTACACCGGACGTGAAGAAGCAGTATGCTTCAGTAAAGAACTAAGATAATTATGAAAAAGAGACATGAGCAAAAACTTATCATACTGAGCGTAGGACTTATGATTGCTTTCAGCATTCCTATTTCATTACTTTTCAACAGTGAAAAGGAAGTTTTAGGTTATCCTATGATGCTTATCTACCTGTTTACAGTCTGGATGATTTCCATTGTGATTTCTTTTGTAATTGTAAAAAGGCATGATGAGTAGTTTTGCGTTGTTTTTTGTCGTTCTGTTTTACCTCGCTCTTCTTTTCTTAGTTGCTTATCTGGCAGAGAAGAAAAGGAGTAAGATATGGATCAACAATCCTTACATCTACGCTTTGTCTCTTGCAGTATATTGTACCGCCTGGACGTATTATGGAAGTATTGGTGTGGCAGCTACAAGCGGATTAAACTACCTGCCGATTTACATTGGCCCTATTATGATTATTCCGGCATGGATCTATATCAATACCCGGATTGTAAGGATTTCAAGGGTTAATAAAATAAGCAGTCTTGCTGATTTTATTTCTTTGAGATATGGTAACAGCAGAAGTCTGAGTGCTATCATTACCATAGTCTGTCTTCTGGCAATCGTACCATATATTGGACTGCAAATCAAAGCCATTTCGGAAACCTTCCACTTAGTGACGGAAACTCCGATGTCCAAAGATATTCTGACCGATAATGCAACTTTTGTGGTGGTTTTAATTGCCTTATTTTCCTCTTATTACGGAACCCGATATGTGGACGCCTCTGAAAAACGTCTGGGAATTATTTCTGCCATTGCTCTGGAAAGCTTTTTAAAACTGTTCTTTATTATTATTCTCGGACTTTTTGTGATTTATTATGCCTTCGATGGATTCTCAGATATTTATGAGAAAGCCAGTAAGTTTGAAGATTTTAAAGAAAAAAACACATTCAACGGGATTGAAGGTGCTCTGAATTGGATGATTTTATGTATGATTTCCGCTACGGCGATCTGCATTTTACCCAGACAGTTCCACACCGCAATTGTTGAGAACAGACAGGAGAAGCACATCAGAACAGCCATCTGGTTTTTCCCGCTTTATCTTTTGATTTTTACTGTTTTTATTTTCCCGATTGCCTGGGGAGGAAGGTTGATTTTTGACGGACAGAAAGTAAATCCTGAGTTCTACTCTATTCTGATCCCACAGCATTTTGATAATACCTTAATCACAGTGCTTGTTTTTCTTGGTGGATTGAGCTCATGCATTTCCATGATCATTATCTCTGCCATCACTCTCTCGATTATGCTTTCCAACAACCTCATCATTCCATATGGATTGCTTGGAAAATTGAAATCTGAAAGTGAAGAAAAAAATACAAGAAGTATTACCAATATCAGAAAATTCAGCATTTTTGCACTGATTATTATGGCCTTTGCCTTCTATAAGTATTTCATTCTGAAAACCTCACTGGATTCTGTAGGATTGATTTCATTTGTGGTGATTGCACAACTTGCTCCTGCATTTTTCGGAGCCTTATTCTGGAGAAGAGGAAGTTACAAAGGTGTTGTTACAGGACTTTTAGCCGGATTAGTGATCTGTTATTTCGGGCTGATTATTCCGCAGTATTATTTTTCGTACAACCAGGAGTTCAAAGGGGTAATCAGGGATATGTATGACGCTTTCGGCTTTTTCACCATTCCTTATCTGGGAAGAATTCCGCAAATCTTTTTCTGGTCGATGCTCGTAAATATAAGCCTGTTTACCATTATTTCCGTAAGCTCTAAAGGAAACTACCGTGAAAGAAACTTTGCAGAACTTTATGTAGATATAGACAAGTATATTCAAAATCATGAAAATGCTTTTATCTGGCGTGGAACAGCCTATATTTCAGACATACAGAATATTCTTGAACGTTTTTTAGGCAAAAATAAAACAGAGCAGGCACTCCGAATTTTTAATTTAAAATATAACATAGATTCCAAAACGGAAACAGCTGACTCAAGATTTATCAAATTCTCAGAAAATCTTTTAGCAGGAAGAATTGGTACGGCTTCAGCAAAAATATTGATCGAAGGGGTAACCAAAGAAGATAAAATATCTTTAAAAGAGGTTTTAAACATCCTTGAAGAATCAAAAGAAAACATCAGTTTAAATAAAAAACTTACCGAGCAATCTGAGGAACTGCAGAAACTTTCGGATGATCTACGAACCGCCAACGAAAGTCTGATTGTCAAAGACCGTCAAAAAGACGACTTTCTGGACTCTGTCGCCCACGAATTGAGAACTCCCATCACCGCCATTCGCTCTGCCGGAGAAATTTTAGCCGATGATGACGATATTCCTTTTGACATCAAACAGGAATTTTTAAACAACATCGTTACAGAATCTGACAGATTGAGTGAAATCATCAACGATATTCTTTATCTGGACAAATTACAGCATGGTGAAATCTCATTACATATTCAGGAAAATAATATTATTGAAACTTATAAAAAAGCACTAAATCCACTTCTACACCTGATACAGCAGAAAAATATTCATTTAAGTGAAGTTAATCTCCTGAATCATTTTATATTTGAATATGATGAAGCGAGAATGATTCAGCTGTTTCAGAATATCTGGGGAAATGCTTTAAAATTCACAGAAGAACAGGGAACAATCCAGACCAAATTATTAAAAAAAGACAATCAGCTCACCATCACCATATTCAATACCGGAAAACACATTCCGGAAGAGGATCTGGAAATGATTTTTGACAAGTTTTATCAGTCGAAAAACCAAAATATTTTAAAGCCTACAGGAAGCGGACTGGGACTGGCCATTTCCAAAAAAATTGTACAGGCACACGGAGGAAGTATAAAAGCAGAAAACAGCGGACTGGGCGTAACTTTCACCATAAGCATTCCCGAAAACTAAAAAAGAGATTACAGATGAAGTTGAACACCATTAAAACCTTCTTATGAGAAAGATAATCATTGCGGATGACGAACACAAAATATTAATGTCGTTAGAATACAGCTTTAAGAAAAACGGATACGATGTCTATATTGCCCGTGACGGAACAGAAGTCCTTGAATTTCTTAAAACAATGGTTCCGGACGTGATCCTTCTTGATATTATGATGCCTAATCTTGATGGGTACAGTACCCTAGACCTCATTAAACAGGATGAAAAACTGAAAGACACCAAAGTGATTTTTCTAAGTGCCAAAAACAATCCAAGAGATATTGAAAGAGGACTGGAAATGGGCGCTGATGCTTACGTAACTAAGCCCTATTCGATTAAAAAACTGATGCAGCAGATTGAGGAAATGTTTTAACATGTAGAATTAAGATCATTAAGAGATTGCTCCGCCTTTGGCTCGCAAAAAAAATCAAACACAAGATTATTGATATGGATACCGATATTTTATTTAAACAAAGTATAGAAAACAAAGAAAATTTTTGGAAAGAACAGGCCGGACAAATAAAGTGGTTTGATTTTCCTACTCAGATTCTTTCTAACGACGAAAATAATTACCCACAATGGTTTTCCGATGGAAAGCTCAATATGTGTTACTTATGTATTGATAAACACGTCGAAGATGGTTTCGGAGATCAGGTCGCTATTGTCTATGATTCACCTGTCACCAATCAGAAGAAGACCTATACTTTCAACCAGGCGAAAGAGGAAATTTCAAAATTCGCTGGAGGACTGGCTTCTTTAGGTTTAAAAAAAGGAGACACAGCGGTTATCTATATGCCAATGATTCCTCAGACTCTTTTTGCTATGCTTGCATGTGCGAGAATCGGAGTTATTCATAATGTGGTCTTTGGAGGCTTTGCTCCACATGAACTTGTTGTGAGAATTGATGACTGTAAACCTAAAGTTTTAATTACTGCTACAGCCGGTGTGGAAATTGCCAAAAGAATTCCCTACCTGCCGTTGGTAGAAAAAGCGATTGAACTGGCACAAGATAAAGTAGACAATATCATCGTGTACAACAGAAAGCTGGTCGATAATAAGGATGAAATGTTCGAAGGACTGATTGATTATGAAGAATTGGCAGAAAAATCAGCTCCGGCAGATTGTGTTTCTGTAGAATCTACTCACCCGCTTTATCTTCTTTACACATCTGGAACTACCGGAAAACCCAAAGGCATTGTTCGTGATACCGGAGGTTACGCCACCGCCTTACAATTCTCAATGACTTATGTTTATGGTGTAGAACCGGGAGAAACGTATTGGGCAGCTTCAGACTTCGGATGGGCAGTTGGACATAGTTTTTCCGTGTATGGACCATTAATCAACAGAAATACAACTATTATTTTTGAAGGAAAGCCTATCATGACTCCTGATGCAGGAACATTTTGGAGAATCATTTCAGAATATAAAGTTTCGGTCATGTTTACTGCACCTACCGCTATCAGGGCAATTAAAAAAGAAGACCCGAACGGAGAACTGGTGAAAAAATATGATTTAACCCATTTCAAAAAGCAGTTTCTGGCTGGTGAAAGATGTGATGTTGCTACTCTGGACTGGTTTGCAGAACATATTGGAGTTCCGGCCATAGACCATTGGTGGCAGACAGAATCCGGATGGCCTATGCTTGGATTACTGACTCATAATGAAAACTATCAAATTAAAAGAGCCTCCGCAGGAAAACCTGTTCCGGGATATGATATTAAAATTTTTGATGAAAACGGACTGGAACTCGATCCTCATCACGAAGGCTATCTTGTAATCAAACTTCCTCTCCCACCCGGGGCCATGCTTGGAATATGGAAAGACTATGACCGTTTTGAAAACAGTTACCTGTCTCAATACAAAGGCTACTATTTCTCAGGAGACGGTGCGATACAAGATGAAGACGGTTATATTTTTATCACGGGAAGGGTGGATGATGTAATCAACGTTGCGGGGCACAGACTTTCCACTTCTGAAATGGAGGAAATTGTTTCTTCACATCCGGATGTCGCAGAATGCGCTGTGGTAGGTATTGATGATGATTTAAAAGGACAGGTGCCTTTTGCTGTTGTTGTTTTGAAAAACGGTTCCGTTATTTCTGAAGAAGACATTGAAAAAGATATTATCCAGATGATCCGCAACAAAATAGGAGCTGTAGCTTTTCTGAAAAATGCTATGGTTGTCAAACGATTACCTAAAACACGATCCGGAAAGATTTTAAGAAAACTGATCAGAACTTTACTCGACGGAAAAGATTTCCAGGTTCCTTCAACGATTGACGACGAAAAAATCATTGATGAAATTCAGGAAAAAATCAAGGAATACAAGGCATAAGCCAGAAATTAAACATAAATTTAAAATAAAATAAATTCAAATTTCAAAAAACGAAAGGGATATGAGAAATTACTTAATAGAAGATTTACCACAGTATTTTGAAGATTACAAAAAGTCTATCAAAAATCCTAAAAAATTCTGGGATAAGGTAGCAGATCAAAACTTCGTGTGGTACCAAAGATGGAGCAAGGTTGTTAAGTACGATATGAATGAAGCGAAGATCACCTGGTTCAAAAACGCAAAACTCAATATTACCAAAAACTGTATAGACAGACATCTTACCATAAGAGGAGAAAAAACAGCTATTATTTGGGAACCCAACGATCCGAAGGAGGAAGCACAGCATATTTCTTACAACGAACTCTATACACGCGTTAATAAAACAGCTAATGTTTTACGTGATATGGGTATTGAAAAGGGAGACAGAGTCTGTATTTACCTTCCCATGATTCCTGAATTGGCTATTACAATGCTTGCCTGTGCAAAACTGGGAGCAGTGCATTCTGTGATTTTTGCAGGATTCTCGGCTTCCGCAGTAGCTTCGAGGGTAAATGATTGTGAAGCCAAAATGGTGATCACGTCGGATGGAAGCTATAGAGGAAATAAAGTTCTGGATCTTAAAACCATTGTGGATGATGCACTGGAAAAAACGCCGACTGTTGAGAAAGTTCTTGTTGTAAAGAGAACCCACAACGAAATTACAATGAAAGAAGTAAGAGATTACTGGATGGCTGATTTATATGAAAAAGCATCCCCTGATTTCGTTACGGTAATTATGGATTCTGAAGATCCGCTTTTCATTTTATATACTTCCGGATCTACAGGAAAACCCAAAGGAATGCTTCATACCTGTGCGGGTTATATGGTGTATACCGCTTACACTTTCAAAAATGTATTTAATTATAAGGAAAATGATATTTATTGGTGTACGGCAGATATAGGCTGGATCACAGGACACTCTTATATCCTTTACGGACCACTATTGAATGGGGCCACCACCGTAATTTTTGAAGGAGTACCTACCTATCCTGAACCGGATCGTTTCTGGGAAGTGATTGAAAAACATAAAATCACTCAGTTTTATACAGCTCCTACTGCCATCCGTTCTTTAGCGAAAGAAAGCGCGGAATGGGTAGATAAACATGACCTTAGCTCTTTGAAAGTCATTGGTTCTGTAGGTGAACCTATCAACGATGAAGCATGGCATTGGTTCAACGACCATGTAGGAAAGAAAAAATGCCCGATCGTAGATACCTGGTGGCAGACAGAAACAGGAGGAATTATGATTTCACCGCTTCCTTTTGTAACCCCAACGAAACCTACTTATGCCACTCTCCCACTGCCAGGCGTACAACCTGTTTTGATGGATGATAAACGAAATGAAATTACAGGAAATCAAGTGACCGGAAATCTTTGTATCCGTTTTCCATGGCCGGGAATCGCAAGAACCATCTGGGGGGACCATCAACGATATAAAGAAACCTATTTTACAGCTTTCCCAGGGAAATATTTCACTGGAGACGGTGCATTAAGAGACGAAGTAGGTTATTACAGAATTACTGGCCGTGTAGATGATGTAATCATTGTTTCCGGACATAATCTGGGAACTGCTCCTATCGAAGACAGTATCAACCAACACCCTGCCGTTGCGGAGTCTGCTATTGTAGGTTATCCTCATGATATCAAAGGAAATGCATTGTACGGTTATGTAACACTTAAAGAAACCGGAGAAGGACGTGATAAGGAAAATCTGAAGAAAGAAATCAATCAGCTTATTGCTGATCAGATCGGGCCGATTGCCAAACTGGATAAGATACAGTTTGTTTCCGGACTTCCAAAAACACGTTCTGGAAAGATCATGCGTAGAATTCTTAGAAAAATTGCAGAAGGTGACTTCAGTAATTTCGGAGATATCAGTACTCTTTTAAACCCTGAAATTGTAGAGGAGATCAAAAACGAAAGAATTTAAATTTATCTAATTTTTTAACCAATGAAAGCCCCGGAAGTTATTTTCCGGGGCTTTCTTGTGGTATAATAGTTCTTCTTCGCTAAGCTGGATTGATCACAACTATGCGAATTCACATGATATGAAATGCATTTTGAAAATAATAAAACATTCCCACTTTATAGAAAGATCTTCTTTCCCTAATAACCATGATGATCCATATAATCTTGATGATATTAGAGTAATAGTAGGAAGTAGCAAAAAATAGAATAAGGAAATTCAAAAAAATATTGAAAATTTGTGATTACATATACAATATCACTGTTATGATTCTATCAAACCTAGTATTATTCAATTGTTAAAATTAAACACCTGTTCAATAATTATTCTTAAATATTGCTTCACTCTATTGAAAATGAAATATTAATTAACAAATTATATTGCCTTAAACGCAATGATAATCAGAAAATTATTACTAACTTTAATGAGAACTTTAAAACCAATTAACTATGTCACATATATTAGCTGGAGTATTTGGTCATCACAGCGACTACAAAAAACTGGAAAGTGATCTGGAAAACTCAGGATTCGGAACTTCAGATTACATTGTATACCTTAATGATGGTTCCGGTAATTCCCAATATTTGGCAAGCGTTACCGTAAATGATCTTAACCAGATAGATCTTGCACGAAATGCATTTGTTCAGAATGCAGCATTGAAATCATATTTATTTGAAAACATGAACATCAATGAAACCAATTATGACACCATCAAAAGGTATATTGATGCAAGAAACAGAGCTGAAATCCACAGCAGTCCCGAAATTAAGATTAAAACGTCAAGTGACGGCATGAACTCTGAAGTGAAATTCTAATCGATATAAAATCTAATAGCCGGAGATCCGCAGTGTATTCTGCGGATCTTTTATGTTTGAAAAAACTAAAAAATTTCGTATTTTCGTCTTCTTATAGGCATGTGCACAAATGAGTTACGATTTAGAACAAGAGAATAAAGAGATCCTTGCAAGATATAAGGACCTGATTTCTAACACATACAGAACGTTGGATGAGGAGAATAATAAGCTCATCCGAAAGGCATTCGACATTGCATTGGATGCCCACAAGGATCAAAGGAGAAAATCCGGAGAGCCTTACATCTACCACCCTATTGCTGTTGCTAAAATTGTAGCGACAGAGATTGGTTTGGGAGCTACTTCTATTGCATGTGCCCTTTTGCATGACGTAATTGAAGATTCCGATTATACTTACGAAGATCTGAAAAAAATCTTTGGAGAAAAGATCGCCAGTATCGTGAATGGACTGACTAAGATTTCCATCATGAACCACCAGAATATCTCTGTACAGTCTGAAAATTACAGGAAACTGCTATTGACTTTATCCGAGGATTTCAGAGTTATTCTGATCAAAATTGCCGACCGCCTTCATAATATGAGGACTCTGGAAAGTATGGCTCCGGACAAACAGAAAAAAATCGCATCAGAAACGGTTTATATCTATGCTCCGATGGCCCACCGTCTTGGATTATACAACATTAAATCTGAGCTGGAGGATCTTTCCTTAAAATATAATAGTCCTGAAGTATATAATGAGATCACGGAAAAATTGGAACTTGCCAAGGAAAACCGTGAGCGATATATTAACGAGTTTACCAAAGAAGTATCGGCAAGACTTGGCGAAGAAGGCTTAAACTTTAAAATTAAAGGCCGCGCAAAAGCTATTTCCTCTATTTACAGAAAAATGCTGAAGCAGGGAGTTTCCTTTGAAGAAGTTTTTGATAACTATGCTATCAGGATTATCTATAAATCGGATGCAAAAAATGAAAAATTTCTTGCATGGAAAATCTATTCTATCGTTACAGATGTATACCACAGTAACCCGTCAAGAATGCGTGACTGGATTACACAGCCCCGTTCTACAGGATACGAAAGCTTACACTTAACGGTTTTAGGTCCGGATAGAAAATGGATTGAGGTTCAGATCCGTTCTGAGCGCATGGATGAAATCGCTGAAAAAGGTGTTGCTGCCCATTACAAATACAAAGAAGGCTACAAACAGAGTTCTGATGACAGAAACTTTGAAAAATGGGTAACCGAAATCCGTGAAGTACTGGAACAGCAGCAGAACCTTTCTACTTCAGAGCTCTTGGATAATATTAAGCTTAATTTATACTCCAAAGAGGTATTTGTATTTACCCCGAAAGGAGAAATTAAAATTCTCCCAACCAATGCTACTGCCCTGGATTTTGCCTTCTCAGTCCATTCCGACTTAGGGATGAAATGTTTGGGAGCTAAAATCAATGGGAAACTGGTTCCTATTTCCTATATTCTTCAAAATGGGGATCAGGTGGATATTCTTTCTTCACAGAATCAGAAACCAAAATCTGACTGGCTGGAATTTGTAGTAACTTCAAAAGCCAAATCCAAAATCAAAAGTTATCTGAACTCTCAGAAAAATCAACTGGTAGAGGAAGGAAAAGAAATTCTGCAAAGAAAACTGCGTCATGCAAAAATCAATTTCAATGATGAAGAGATTAATAAACTTCAGAAATTCTTTAATTTAAAATCGTCTCAAGAGCTTTTTCTTAAATTTCAAAGCAACGAACTCGATGTCAGCAGCTTGAGAAAATACATTGAAAGCAAAAACGTATTTAATAATTTACTATCAAGATTCAGAAAATCACCTAATAAAAATCAGCATTTCGAGGAGCCGAAAGAGGAAAACCTTGACATGATTGTCTTTGGAAAGGACGAAGAGAAGCTGAACTATACTTATGCAAAATGTTGTACAGTGATTCCAGGAGACAAAATTTTCGGATTCATCACCATTTCAGACGGAATTAAAGTTCACAGTGATACCTGCCCAAATGCCATCAATCTAAGAGCACAATATGACTACCGCGTCATTCCTGCCAAATGGGTAAATGCTGAAAGCTTTAAAAACAGAGTGAAAATTGAAATTGAAGGACTTGACAGAATGGGTATGATTAATGATATCACTACAGTCATAAGCGGAAGTATGGGAATGGACATGAAAAGTCTCTCTATTGAATCCAATAATGGAGTTTTCACAGGAAATATCATTCTCGAAGTTAAAAATAAAGGACAACTGGAAGAAACCTTCAAAAAACTTAAAAATATTAATGGTGTTTCAAGAGTGAGACGACTACAATCATAAACATGAATTTATCTCTATATTTTAAAAAATTTTTCAAAAACAGCCAGTCTTCAGGAATTATTCTTATTTTCTGTGTATTGGTCTCATTGCTTATTGCCAATTCATCAGCTGCAGAAAACTTCCAGCATTTTTTAGACAAGGAAGTGGGCATCCATCTTTTTGGACTGGAATACCCTGTCAGCATCTGGATCAATGACGGATTGATGGCAGTATTCTTCCTTCTGGTAGGCCTTGAAATAAAACGGGAACTTGTAGAAGGTGAACTTTCATCCTTTAAAAATGCTTCGCTTCCCATTTTTGCTGCTGTAGGCGGAATGCTTGTTCCGGCAGCGATTTACAGTATTTTCAATACCGGAACAGAATATAGCAATGGCTGGGGAATTCCTATGGCTACAGATATTGCTTTTTCACTGGCGATTATTTCGATGCTGGGGAAAAAGATTCCCAATTCTATTAAAATATTTTTAGCGGCATTGGCTATTGTAGATGATCTTGGAGCTATTCTTGTGATTGCAATTTTCTATACTGACCAAATTCACTGGAGCTATCTCCTATTGTCTTTTGGAGTAACTGCCCTGCTGTTTATTTTAAATTTTTTAAAAGTCACCAAAACTATCTTTTATATTATTCCGGGACTGTTTTTATGGTATTTCCTTCATCACTCCGGAATTCATGCTACCATAGCAGGTGTGTTACTTGCATTTTCAATACCTACCAACGCTTCCAATGTAGAAATATCACCATTGGAAAAGCTGGAGCATCAGCTTCACATTCCGGTAAGCTTTCTGATCATGCCTATATTTGCTTTGACGAATACCAATATTACTTTTTCCAGTGAAATGGTTGCCGGCGTTACAAGTACATTAGGATTGGGAATTATTTGCGGTTTGGTATTGGGTAAGCTGATTGGTATCAATCTGTTTTCACTGATTGCTATCAAATTAAAACTTAGTTCTCTGCCTCAAAACAGTAACTGGCTTCAAATGATTGGCGTAGGTCTGCTGGCCGGAATTGGATTTACCATGTCCATTTTTATTGCACTGCTTTCCTTTAAAGGAGAAATTCCTATTCAGGATGAAGCAAAATTTGCTATTTTGATTGCTTCCTTTATAGCTGCTATTGCAGGATTTACCATATTAAGTATAAGTTCAAAAGAAAATCCTGAACTGGAAGAGAATTAATCTTTCTTTCGGGTTTCCAGTTTTCTCTTATGCTCTTCATCACCATCGAAGTCAGGTTCCGTAATCTGGGTATGATAGTGTATGGTTTCTCTCTGAATTTCATCAGACAGCAGTTTTTCAATTCTGAGCTTTCTGATGGCCATATTCAGTTCATTTCCGAATAAAAGCAGATATACATTTACATTCACCCAAACCATCAGCAGAATCATACTTCCGATGGATCCGTAAAGAACGTTATACCGGGCAATATCCTTTACATAAATAGCAAAGATGTAAGTAGTAACGACGAAGAGTATCGTGGTTAAAATAGCCCCCGGAACCGCCTGACGGAATCGTGTAATTTTCACGGTTCCCAACCAGTAAAATAAAGTCAGAAGGATAAAGTAAAAAAGAGGAAAAGAGACAAATCCAATAATACTGGAAAGGTTATCCACCAACCAGGAAATATCATAAGCCGGTGTAAAAAGCTTCATTACAACCTCCACATAATATACCCCGAAAAGAGCTAAAAAAACAATGGTGATAAAGCCTATTGTGATAAAAAATGAAAGAATAAATTCCTTTACATCACTCAGTTTTTCATCTGTATTTTCATTAAAACCATTGATCAGGGAAAATGTACCATTCGTGGCAAAAATAAGGGCCAGAACAATGGTCAGGTTACTGATCCCTCTCATATTGGGGATAATATTGCTTTCTATATATCCCCTTACATCTCCTTCCATATTTGAAGGAAAAACATTATGCATCAGTACATCAAAAATATAGAACTGCAGTTTATCATAATGCGGCATATAAGGCAAAACGGAAAGCAAAAAAAGGATAAACGGAAACAAACTTATGGTAAAACTCCAAGAAATAGCGGCCGCTTTTCTTCCTATTTTCCCTTTGAAAATCCCCGAAATATAGATCTGAAACATCTGCCAAAGCGATATTCCCAAAACAGGAATATGGATGCTGTCAAAAAACTCTTGAATCTTCAAAATAAATCTGGGAACCTTTACACTCATCGATCTGTTTGTCTTTATACAAATGTAGGGGAATTAAATTAAATAAGGAAAAGATAGAAGGTGATAGGTGGTAGGAATTAGGTAGCAGGGATTAGGGATTAGGGAAAATATTCTGTGAAATAGTAATACATGTCTATGAAGTCAATAGTGAATCTTGCTTCGCAAGTGAATGGTGAATTTTTTGATAGAGAGACAAGATTCAAGAGGTAATAGAACCAGTAACAAAAAGAAACCAGCAACTAGCAACAAAAAACCTTAAACCTTGAATCTTGAACTTTAAACAACCTGCAACATTCCACCCAAAACTTTGAACTTTACTCCCCGAAGCCCTATCTTTGCTCTCTGAAACTTCTTACAATGCGAATCAGTTTACTTTGTATCGGTAAAACAGACGATAAAGAAATTACGTCTTTAATTAATTATTATCTCAACCGTTTACCTAAACACTGGAATTTTGAAATCACTGAAATCCCGGATGTTAAAAATGCTAAAAACCTATCTCCTGATCTTCTTAAAAAGGAAGAAGCCAAATTGTTTTTAAATCATATCGACAAAAACGATCTGGTAGTGATTCTTGATGAAAAAGGGAAACAGTTTACCAGCCGTGAATTTTCGCAGAAAATTGATACCTGGATGAATTCTTCTGTAAAAAAAGTACATATCCTGATTGGGGGCGCTTATGGCTTTTCTGAAGAGATTTACGGCAGGGCAAATGAAAAAATGTCTTTATCCAAAATGACCTTTACCCACCAGATGATCCGTCTGTTTATTGTAGAACAGCTTTACCGTGCTGATCAGATTTTACAGGGTAAGCCTTATCATAACGATTAAAAGAAAAGAGGCTCTCATGAATGTCATTCTGACGAAGGAAGAATCTCACCAATACAATTTCTGAGATTCTTCGCTACATTTCTGAACTACGTTCGCAGACTTTCAGTCTGTATTCAGAATGAAAAAAGCCAAATAATTTGACTTTTGAGCTAACTTATCTCTATTTCAGTCCAATCTGCCTTTTTGCCTCACCCACTACAAAAGCAACGGAATTGGCAATATTAAAGCTCCTGATCAGTTTTGACATAGGAATTGTAAGATGATTTTCAAAACGGTCCAGAATCTCTTTGCTCAGGCCTACACTCTCTTTTCCGAACACCAACCAATCCCCATCCTGAAAATCGGTTTCCAGATATGATTTTTCAGCACGTGAACTCATCATAAAAACACGGGACCTATCAGGGATCTGTTGAATCCATTCTTCAACATTTGCATATTCAGAAACATCGAGATGTACCCAGTAATCCAGTCCGGAACGCTTCAGGTTTTTATCATTAATTACAAATCCAAATGGGTGAACCAGGTGTAATCTGCTTTCGGTTCCTACACATAATCTTCCGATATTTCCTGTGTTATTCGGTATTTCGGGTTCTACAAGAACAATATTCAACATCTCTCTTTTTCTTTATTCGTTTTTTAAAACAGTTAAATCTGGTTTAGTATTTTAATTGGGATTTATTTAAATAATCAGGGTTCTGAATTTCAGTTTATTTTTTGCCGCATTTAGCATAGGAATCTGTCAGTAATGCTTTTTCATAGCCCAAAGCAACCGCTTTATCCAGATTTGTGCAGGCTTCTTTAAGTTTGGAAGTATCTAGTAGAATCATGGCTTTGCTCACATAAGATTGTGCAAATTTCGGATCTATGGAAATAGCTTTATTGGCATCGGTAAGTGCTTCTTTATATTTCTTCATTTTAAAATACACATCAGCACGGCCGTTGTAAAGCAATGATTCTGGTTTTTCAGAAATAAGTGTATTGTAATCTTTTAAAGCTCCGTCCAGATCACCATTATTCTTTTTCAGATTGGCTAATCCTGTTTTGGCAAAAATATTATCGGGTGCAAAAGCCAGAATCTGATTAAGATCTTTGATGGCTAGATCCTTTTTTCCCTGGCTGTCATAGATTTTGGAACGAGTAAGATATAAATCCGGCGTTTCTGGATTCACTTTCAATCCTTTTTCTACATATTCCAATGCTTTTGCTTTATTCCCTTTCTGGCTGTAAAGCGACGACAGGTTTACATAAACGGAAACTGACATAGGATTTGCTTTTAAGGCAGAATCGTAGGATTTAAAAGCCTGAATGGTCTTCCCCAGCCTTCTTTGAGCTGTTCCGAGATAATCATAATATTCCGACTGAAATTTTTGAATCTGTTCTTTTTCTGCCAGTTTTAAGTATTGCTCTTCGGCACACTTATAATCAGCTTTATTAAAACAGTCCTCTGCCAGTTTTTTATCCTGAGCATAGAAATTAAGAGAAAAACAAAGGGAAGTTACTAATAATAAAGTTTTTTTCATGAGGTTATAGTTTGTTTATTGATCACTTTTTTGGCGAGCGCACCAAATATCACTCCCAATAAAGTTCCAACAAACGCCCCCACCAAAATATCAATTGGGAAATGCACTCCTAAATAGATTCGGCTGTAAGAAACAACCAGAGCCCATGCAAATATAGCATAAGGAAACCATTTAATCTTCTTTTTCAGTAAAATACCTAAATAAGTTGCCAAAAAGAAGGTATTGGAAGCATGAGCAGAATAAAACCCAAACTGTCCGCCACATTTCACAATTCTCATATGATGTTCCAAAGTAGGGTCATGGCATGGTCTTAACCTCGCTACCCCATATTTGAAAATATTGGCAAGCTGATCAGAAACTACAGCTCCAAGCCCAATAAATATAAGAATAAAAACTAAAGTTCTTAGTTGATAATTTTTGTATAAAAAATAAAGAAAAATAATATAAAGAGGTACCCAGATCCAGGTACTGGAAATCAGCATCCAAAACTGGTCGAAAGATGAGTCGCCCAAATTATTAAGGTAAAGGAATACCTTTTTATCTTCCTGAATGATCTCCTCCATGATTATCTGCTTACAGGTCCTTCATAAGTCTCATCATCAGCCGGCTTCGGCTTTGGAGGTTCATTAGAAGCAAGAGTACCAGGTTCTGTAAGAATATCTTTTTCAATATCCTTCATCGGGTTGAAATCTTTGGCAGCATCTTTTACCTTTTCAATCTCACGCTTTATTTCAGAAACAGGATTATCTGTCTCCTTCATGATTTCAGTTTTGATATCTTCTACTGCTCCACGCATTTTTCTAACGCCTGCACCTAAGTCACGCGCAATCTGAGGCAGTTTATCCGGTCCGAATAATACAACGATTGCAATGGCAATGAGTGCCATTTCTCCAATGCTTAATTCCATGGCGTAAAATTACGAAAGATTATTGCATTTATGGATGGCAAACTAAAAATTTAAACAAATTTTAAGATTTTGTAAAATTTCAGAGTTTTGAGTTCAGGGTTGCTTTTGTTTCTGGTTGTTGGTTTCTTTTTGTTGCTAGTTGCTTTTTGTTGATGGTTTTATTTCAGTTGTCATTATCTTGATTCAAGGTTCAAGGTTTAAGGTTTTTTGTTGGTGGTTGCTAGTTTCATTTCGGCTGTCATTATCTTTAATCTTATCTCTCCACCAACATTCACCATTCACTTGCGAAGCAAATTCACTATTAACCTCAATAAACCTTCACCAATATTTTACAGGGTATTTTCCCTAATCCCTAATCCCTAATCCCTAATCCCTGATACCTTCTATCTGCTACCTATCATGTAATCCCTAAAATTTATCAATTAACAAATAATTAATTCAAAACAATGAGAATTACATAACAATTCAGTATATTTATAATGCACAACCAAATAAATATTTTATGAAAAAACTATTGACTACTTTTAAAGTTTTCGCCGTATTATCGGTATTGGCATTCAACAGCTGCCAGAATGAAAACAACGAAATGAATCAGCAGGAAACAGTTCAGGCAAAAATAACCGCTGCTGATCTAAAAAAAGAGATCACTCCTCTTTCCTCTCAAATTGTTCCTGAATCAGTACAGCTTCAACTGAATGAATCAGGAAAAAACCTTGAAACCTATCTGAACAATGACCTGCAGATTGCGGAAGTGAAAGTATTGGGAAAAATTTCAACCCAAAAAGGCATTGACCTTTCCAAAAGCCTGATCACTGATAAAGACCAGTTTATTGCAACAGGGAATATCATGGATCCGTCTTCAGTAAAGATTGGAAAAATTGGAGATTTATACAGCGGAGATGATCTCACCACAGCCCAGCAGGGATTGAAAGAGGCTGTCACTGAAGAAGTAAAGTCCGGTACAAACGTTATGGAAGTAACATGGAACAGCAAAAACGGAAAATTTACTACATTGTGTTTCTACAAAGATTCAGGGATTATCTGGGACAATATTTTCGGAGGTCTTATTATGATGGATCCGCGTGGAAATATGGAAGCTTCCAACAACAATCAGGCAGCAAAAGTAGTTTCTAGCTGGTATAAACAATGGTGGACAGCAAGCTGGCTATGGGGTTCCAAGAGAGGTGAAGCCGGATATCAGATTACAATTTATTATTCCGGTTCTACAGTTTCCAATGCAGATGTAAGCGATTGGGGATATATCAGTTTAGGAAAAGCGAAAAGTGAGAGTAAGATTACCAAGAGAACAGGAGCTTACGGACAATGTCGTTATGCGCTGGGACTTTGTACTCCTACAGGTTCTTTAAGTTTTAACAGCAGCAATTTCTCGGTATCATTCTCAGGATTGGGCAGTAATATTGTAAGTAATGGGACAAAATCCCTTTATCCATAATTTTCATAAAAATCAGATTTCAAAAAAACGGGGAGCCTGCTGAGCTTCCCGTTTGTATTTTATAGCAAGACTGTATTTGAAGGTATCAGTTTCCAGGTTTTGATTTCAATATTTCTACTGCATTTTCTTTCAGTCCGAAAGTATTCTTCAGCATGTCAAACAACTCTTCATTATTAGTAATCAAAACAGATTCTTTTCCGCCATTTTCATATCTTATATTCAGTGTATTTTGACTGAAAGTATACCGGGCTTCTTCATCTACTTTAGAAAGCACCAGATTTTTCTTAAAATTGGATTCTGGATATGTAGACAAATACCAGTTGGAAATTTCAAGGTCTACATGTTCTACCACCTCTAATGTAAAACGATAAATTGGCAGCCATTTTTCTTTCCAGATCCAAAGAAAATATACTCCTTCTTTTTGTGAAATCTTAAAGAGTCCGTTGGGTGTTTGCTGCGGTTCTTGGTTATTCAACAATAAAGGTGCGGTAAGTGTAGTCGTTCCAAAACCGCAATCTACTAGATATTTTTGTCCTTCTACATCGACAATCAGCATCAAGTGACTTTTAGCAGCACTGCTGTTTTCTTCTCTTTTCCACACTACCCTCCCCAATTGTAATTCAACATGAAATCCCAATCTGGAAAGTACTTCCCTTAAAAGTAAATTCTGTTCATAGCAATACCCGCCTCTCAATTCTGTAACCAGTTTTTTAAAAACATCATCCAGATCCAGAGAAGGTACTGTTCCTGTATAAGGGTCGATATTCTCAAAAGGAATGTGTTTGGGATGAAGCCGATGTATTGTTTTCAATACCTCCATGCTCATTTCCGGAGTTCCGGAGAAATGAATTCGTTCGAAATACTTTTCCAGGTTAAATGTATTCATAATTTGTTTTTTGTTTTAAAAAGCAGAAAAACTACTACTGTAAAATTATTGAATAGATTGAACCCGGAACGGCATATATGTTCGGAATAGAACAAATCTATTGTTTCCGAAAATCTTTTTCTGAAGTTACATCAGCTAAATTTTTATTTTTTTTCTGAAAAGCAGAATAGGTAATCACTACACTGACAGCCATTAAAATAAATGCTAAAAAGAAAGGTGCACCGGAAAACTTAAATGGCGCTTCATCATGTGTGAAAAAGTAAAATAAATTCGTCATCATTGGAGGTCCAATAATAGATGTTGCACTCATTAAACTCGTTAATGCTCCCTGAAGTTCACCCTGCTCATTGGAAGGCACACTTTTCGTGATGACAGACTGTAAAGCCGGGCCGCAGATTCCACCTAAACAATAGGGAACCAAAAACACAAACATCATCCATCCTTCAGAGGCAAAAGCAAACAGCAACATTCCTACTGCATAGAAAGCCAACCCATAATAAATACTTTTCTGCTCACCAAGCCTTGGGGTAGTCCATCTGATAAGCCCACCTTGCACAAGACCAACCAGTAATCCTACTACCCCTAATGAAATCCCCACCATTCTTTCTGTCCAGTTGAACTTATACATCGTAAAGAAGCTCCAGTTACTCTGTACAGCATGTCCTGCAATATAAATCAATATTAAGGAAAGGATAAGTCCGGAAATTTCAGGGTGTTTACCTAAAAATTTAAATGAACCTATAGGGTTAGCACGTTTCCAGTCAAACGCTCTTCTTTTATCTTTATCCAAACTTTCAGGAAGAATGAAATATCCATACAGGAAGTTAAGCAGACATAAGCCCGCAGCTGCATAGAAAGGAACTCTGGCACCATAATGGCCAAGTACCCCACCCAGGACCGGACCTATAATAAATCCGAGCCCAAAAGCAGCTCCTATCAGTCCAAAATTCTTGGCTCTGTCTTCATCAGTGGAAATATCTGCAATATAGGCACTGGCAGTGGTGACACTTGCGCCCGTTATCCCGGCAATAATTCTTCCCAGAAACAGCCACCAGATTGTAGGAGCCAGTGCAAGAAAAATATAATCCACGGCAAATCCGAAAAGAGAGATCAGGATTATAGGTCTGCGCCCATATTTATCACTCAGGTTTCCAACAAGCGGAGAAAATATAAATTGTGTAAATGCATAGGCAAATCCAAGCCAGCCACCATATTTTGCAGCCTCACTAATATCTGCGTGAATGAGTTCCTCAATTAATTTGGGAACAACGGGAATGATGATTCCCCATCCCGTAATATCTATCAGTAAAGTAATAAATATGAAGCCTATAGCCGCTTTTTTCTTTGAATTTTCCATGATGGTGCAAAATTAATCAAATCTGGAAAATAATGATTCTAAATTATAGCGTATTAAATAAGCATAATATGAAATAGTAAAATAAAATGCACAACATACATAAAAAAACCTGCTTCAGACTTATTGTTGAAACAGGCTCTCATAATTAATTAGAAATCATTTTGCTAATTGCTATTCAGCTTTGTATAAAGCACTCTGTTGGTGATAATACATTTGATCAGGCAGCTTTGTTTTAAAGTCACTTTAACCACATTACCATACAGATAGGCCGTTGTATTCCCATTCAGTACAGATCTCACGCCTCTTCGGTAATAAGTAGTTTGTGTAACTGGTGGTGCATCATAAGCAGCAGATGTTGCATTGGTAATATTTGTAAAAGTTACATTATCCACCGAGCTTTGCCATTGATATTCTGCTGAACCGCTTACCTGCGCAGCCGTAGTCTGGGTGAACGCAGCCGGATCATTACTGACGTCCATACATAAGGTCTGATCCGCGGCAATAGCTCCAGGGTCATTTACAGAGTTTACAAAAAGTCTTCCTACGGTAGAAATTGCCTGGAAAGAACATGTATGGAAGCTGGAATTGGCTACTACACGGTATTGATTATTATTAAATCCTACAGGAACGTTGCTGATAGTAAGAGTGGATGAAGTAACGTTACTGTAGTTGGTACCATTCGTCAGATTAGTCCACGTACTTCCGTTAAGAACCTGCCACTGGTAAGTAATATTATCCGGAGTTTCATCTGTAGGAGTATTATTGATCACTGCAGTCATTGTTGTTGATCCACCGACGGCCACAGTTTTATCAGAAGGTTGAGACAGATAAGTCATAGGAGCAAGATAATACTCTGAAAGAATGTTATACACTCTCATCTGGCTGAATGAGAATCCGACCCCTATAGCTTCTCCAAAATCCAGCCTTATTTCATCCCATGCTGCCGTGGGAATTACTTTAATGATCCGGCGCCCCTGATTATCACCAAAATCAAAGAAGAAATGTCCATTGATACCTGTACGATAGATTTCCTGTCCATTATTGTAGAACACAAAATTTCCCCCATTAAAACTAGGATTAAAATTGAAACCATCTGAAGCAAAATCAATATACACAGGTTTATTAGCCTGAAAATCTGATCCATTGGTTCCTACGCCTACGTACATACTACAGAAAAGACCAGCACCTGTACCCGGCTTTAAAGAGGCGAATGAATTGACATCAGTATCAGTCATATTGTTAGGATTAGCGGCTTCTTTTCCCAATCTGAAACAAAGAATACCACCATCACTTGAACTGGATGTATTTGTATCCAATAGCCTTCCGCATCCCCCGTTGGGAAGTGTTACCATCTCTTGAGCTGTCATTTTACCGGATGCAAAAAGACAAAATGCTATAAGCATATATCGTAATATTGAATTTGTTTTCATCATCAATAATTTTTAAATTAATTATACACAGGATATTCATCCCTGAACAAGGATGATCATAATGGCTGTATGCCTCTTAAATTATTTGATTACAAATACAATATTTACGAAAGAACAGGCAGTAGCCGATCCTATTACATCATAGCGAAGTATACCATTGGCATCAATGCTTACATTGCTTAAAACCGTACTGTCAAAATCAGTCACGTAATAATACAGATCCGATGCATTTGCAAAGAAAGGGATTCCACCCGGTGCTCCCGTACTGGAAACTTTTGGGGTAGAAAACTGAGCCTTATAAAGCTGGAATAAGTCTTTTGTTCTTCCTGTACCTAACGTAGAAGTATCTATACTGATGGAAGGCATGTAAAAGAATTTAACAATATTCCCGCTGATCGGGATCCAGTTTGGACTGGCAGGTGTCCCGACATTCTGTGTCAAGGCCTGTCTTTTGAGATCATAAACCAGCAAACCATTAGCTGGAGTAGCTATTGTTGTGAGATCGGAAATCCTAGGGATCAATACACCTTTATTGGTACCGGTAACATCTAGTGCAGAACTTTTGTCAGGGTTTGAGGTACTAATGCCTACCTGCGCGTAAAGGAAACTGGCAACACATAATGCTGCAGCAACGAATAATTTTTCGACTTTCATTTTTGTTTTGTTTTCAGTAAATATAAAATAATTTACCACATAAAACTCTTATTTTTTAATAATTTTTAACCAAAACAATTATTTTGTTAGAAACTCACAAAAATCCTTTATTATTCAATGATTACACGCAAATAAATTAATCTCTTAAATTTGACTTATTATACATAACTCCACTTTACATTAATTTATAAAAAATTAAATTCATAAAAATAATCATGAAAATCAAATTACAAAAACACAAATAAATAATTACTCATATAAAAAAAATAAAATAATCACAAATTCAATAAAAAATCATTCATTTACTATTAAAATATACAAAATAGCATATAGAGATGTATTATTTGCCATTAAAAGATAAGTTCTTCAAAACGTAGAAACATCTGGAAGGATAAAAAAAAGACCGTTTCTTTCGAAACGGTCTTTACTAATTTATTGTAGTTTGTATTACTTTGAAGCAAGTTCTTCTTTTGTAGAAGTGGTTTTTCCATGTACCTCTTCTTCTTTTCCTGTTTTAAGGAAGTCATAAGCAATTGCAGACGCAATAAAGATAGATGAATATGTACCGAATCCAATACCAATTAACATAGCAAACATAAATCCTCTCAGGTTATCACCACCGAAAATGAAAATCGCAAGGATAACAAGAATCGTTGTAAATGAGGTGTTGAATGTTCTACCCAATGTACTTGAGATAGAGTCATCAAACAGACCAGCTAATGTTAAAGATTTTTTCTCTCTCAGATATTCTCTAATTCTGTCGAAGATAATTACTGTATCATTGATTGAGTAACCTAATACAGTAAGGATTGCAGCAACGAAATCCTGATTGATCTCCATGTTGAATGGCATAAACTTATGAAGTAATGAATAAGCTCCCAAAATGATAACAGCATCGTGGAATAACGCTGCAACAGCACCAAGAGAGAACTGCCATTTTCTAAATCTTACAAGGATATAGATGAAAATACCTGCTAATGCTGCAACCACAGCAAGAATACCGTGAGTCTTGATATCGTCTGCAACAGTAGGTCCTACTTTCTCGGAAGAAATAATTCCTGAATGGTCTTTATCTGCAGATTTGAAATCTTTTAACGTCATGTTTGCAGGTAAGCTGGATTTTAATCCCTCATACAACTTCTGCTCAACAGTTTGGTCAGCTTTCAGAGATTCATCCTCGATAAGGTAATCTGTAGAAATCTTAAGCTGCTTGTCGTTACCGAAAGTTTTAGCCTCTACAGAAGAGTTTTTACCATCCTCAGTCTGGAACATTTTCACCAATTTAGCCTCAACATCTTCCGCATTTACAGCCTTATCAAATCTTACCACATAGTTTCTACCTCCTGTAAAGTCGATACCATATTTGAATCCGTGGATTGCAATAGATGCGATACAAACAACAGTTAAAATACCGGAAATGATGTAAGCATATTTTCTTTTTCCAATAAAATCAATCCAAGTATTTCTGAAAAGATTTTTGGTAGCACCTGTCCAAACAGAAAGGTGTTTTCCTTTATTCAATCTAGAGAAAATCATTACTCTTGAAATCAATACTGAAGTAAAGAATGTCATCAAGATACCGATTCCTAATGTTAATGCAAAACCTTTGATTGGCCCTGTTCCAAAAAGGAATAGCACACCTGCCGTTAATAATGTCGTTAAGTGACCATCAACAATTGCATTTAATGCATGTTTGAAACCGTCTTTGTATGCTTCAAGAATACTTTTTCCTGCGAAAAGTTCTTCTTTAGTTCTTTCATAGATAATTACGTTCGTATCTACCGCCATGGCCATTGTAAGTACAATACCTGCGATACCAGGAAGCGTAAGTGTAGCATCCACGGAATCCATAATTCCGAAAATGTAGAATAAGTTGATTATCATTGCAATTACCGCATATACACCAGCTCCACCATAGTAGAAAATGATATAAGCAATAATTACTAAGAATGCGATACCAAATGACAAAACACCAGCATCAATAGACTCTTGTCCTAATGAAGGACCTACAACCGTAGCCTGAACTACTTTTGCACCTGCAGGCAATTTACCTGCTCCTAAAACGTCTACCAATTCTTTAGCCTCTTCCTGAGAGAAGTTACCAGAGATCTGAGTTCTACCGTTCGGAATTGCATTTACAACGTTTGGTGCAGTATAAACTCTACCGTCAAGCGTTACAGCAACCGGCTTACCAACATTTTTCTCTGTTAATGTTTTCCAGTCTTTTGCCCCCTTAGAGTCCATCTGCATATCAACTACTACTCTGCTCAGCTCATCATAGCTGATGTTTGCAGTTTCTACGGCACCGTCTACCGGAGCTTTTTGGTTGATATTACCTCTGATTGCATACAATACTAAGCTTTCAGTATCTGTTGCTTCAGGTTTGTAACCCCACATAAACTGTGTATATTTAATGTTAGCCGGACGTAAAGACTGCCCTACTTTGCTGTTTAAAATTTTATTTACAACAGCAGTATCGGATAATTTTACGTTAGCAACACCATTCGTTCTTAATTTGTCAAGCTGTAAAAGGCTCATGAAGTTCACATTCTTTGCCACTCCCATAGAATCTCCTTTTGCAGCAACCATAGTTGTCAAGGTCTGGAAATAAGGTGCAATCTCAGGAACCTGCTGTACTTCCCAGAACTGAAGTTTTGCAGAAGTCTGAAGCATTTTTTTCACTTTATCGATGTCCTTCATACCAGGCATTTCTACAGAAATTCTAGCTGTTCCAGGTACTCTCTGAACGTTTGGCTGCACAGCACCCATTTTATCAATTCTCGTTCTGATTACCTCAAAAGCTGTTCCTACAGATGCATCAATTTTTCTTTTAACAATGCTTTTCACCTGCTCATCAGGAGTGTTGTACTTCACTTCAGTAAGTGTTGTATTTCCGAAAATTTCCGGATCTGCCAACTTAAGATTGGTACCTTTAGCTTTGTTAACTACATCGAACTGCTCGAAGAAATTATCGATGTAAGCTTTTGTAGAATTCTTCTGTGCTTCATCAGTTTTGTTTAAAGCCTCAATAAGAACAGGATTTGTAGAATAATTCGTTAAATCATTCACAAGGTCTCTCTGGTTGATCTCCAAAAGAACGTTGATCCCTCCTTTCAAGTCAAGACCAAGTTTCATTTCTTTGTCTTTGGCTTTAGTGTAATAAAGTTTTGTGAATCCTAAATTCAAAGTATCCTTAGAAAGTCTTGCGATTTCTTTTTGATACTTCTCCGGATTGTCTCCTGCAATAGCAGTCGCCTGCTTTTCAATTTTGCTGGCGTACCATGTTGGTAATAGCTCGTTTAAGCAAATCAACCCTAGTACAATAGCGACAATTGTAATAAGTCCTTTTCCTTGCATTTTGTTATAACTACGTTAAATTAAGTCGGCAAATATAATGATTTTCTTGTATTTTATGAATTTTTAACAACAGAAATGGTTTATTTTCAGATATATTGGTATTCCGATTTCTATTTAAGATTTAACAATTTTTTCATAGTATCATAATGAAGTCTTCAAAATTCGATTGGTACAAAATTTTCATTCATTATATCAACACCTTAACTATCAAAATATTATGAAAAAATTACTTTTTACCATGAGTATCTTTTCTTCCTTAATTGCTAATTCTCAAAGCATTAATTTGGAAGAATTTGCCACGGGACTCACCAGCCCGGTAGAGATTACGAACGCCAATGACAGCCGGCTTTT
This sequence comes from Chryseobacterium viscerum, assembly GCF_025949665.1. NCBI lineage: Bacteria > Pseudomonadati > Bacteroidota > Flavobacteriia > Flavobacteriales > Weeksellaceae > Chryseobacterium > Chryseobacterium viscerum. The sequence continues at coordinate 2,514,429 of NZ_JAPDFT010000001.1, forward strand.
TGTTGTTCAACAGAACGGAATTATAAAAATTATTCAACCCAACGGGACAATTAATACCACCTATTTTCTGGATATCGGTTCAAAAATTATTTTTGGTGGAGAAAGAGGTCTTCTTGGACTTGCATTTCACCCACAATACTCTTCCAACGGGTATTTTTTTGTGTACTACAACAATCCGGCGGGCAATATCATCGTTGCAAGATACAGTGTCAGCTCAACTGATTCTAATGTAGCTGATCCTGCTTCTGAAAAAATCCTTTTAAACATTCCCAAACCATTCGACAATCACAATGGAGGAAGCATTCATTTTGCTCCTGACGGAAAACTATGGATCATTACCGGAGACGGAGGAAGCGGCGGAGATCCGAATAATAATGCCCAAAACAAAAATTCTTTGCTTGGAAAAATGCTGAGAATAGATGTAGATGCTACCGGCCCCTATAATATTCCACCCGATAATCCTTTTGCAGGAACCACAGATGGTGCTGATGAAATATGGGCGTATGGCCTAAGAAATGCCTGGAAATTTTCCTTTGACCTGACTACAGGAAATGCGATGATTGCAGATGTAGGTCAGGGGGCGATAGAAGAAATCAATAAAATTCCTATTACACAAGCCGGCTTAAACTATGGATGGCGCTGCTATGAAGGAAACAACACGTACAATACAGCAGGATGTCCCGCACAGTCTACAATGACATTTCCCGTTGCGGTATATAATCATTCAGGTGGAAAATGCTCTATCACGGGTGGTTATGTTTACAGAGGAACTCAATATCCGTCACTTCAGGGAAAATATTTCTTTGCAGACTACTGTTCTACCCAGATCGGAATTCTGGATAGCAATAATACCATCACATGGACGAGTCCTTATTCGGGAAATAATTTTTCTACTTTCGGGGAAGATTATCAGAAAGGGCTGTATGTGGCCGCTGTGAACAGTGGAAAAGTCTTTAAAATATCCACAGGAACTTTAGGTACTCAGGAAAATACTCTAGGAACCATAAAAGTTTATCCTAATCCTGCTTCAAAAGAAATTTTCATTGATGGCGTTACAGATAAAAAAGCAATCCTGGAAATTATCAGTGCAGAAGGAAGAAAAGTACTGGAAGCAGACCAGATCTCTAATGAAAAAGGTATTAATATTTCAGGAATACCTGCCGGCGTTTACTATATCAATCTGAAATCCGGAGAGATGAAGTCTTACAGTCAGAAATTAATTATCAAGTAGAACGATTCTTAAACTACGTTTGTAAACTTTCAGTTTATGCTCAGTATGACAGTGATCGAACTACAAGTCGTAAGGGCAATAAAATACCTCAACTAAAATTTTAAAGCAATAAAAAAGCGGTTCAGATCTGAACCGCTTTTGTTTTATATTGTCATGGAGAAAATCCTTGTTTCGGGTTTATTTCTCATCATTCTCAGGTCAAAAACCATAGCTACATTTCTTGTGAAAGCTCTTCCGGCTTCTGTAATTTTCACTTCAGTTCCATTGATCTCCACCAATCCGTCATTTTCCATTTCTTCCAGCATTTCCAAAGCGTTTTCAAGCTCAGGGAAAGAATTATTGATATCAAAAGTTGTTTCAAGCTGGCACATCAGATTCAGAATATGTCTTCTTACAGTCAGATCTTCTTCACTCAGAACATGTCCTTTTACAACAGGAATTTCACCTTCTTCAACCATTTTCTGATATTCTTCCACGGTTTTTACATTCTGGGCAAAAGCATACCATGAATCTGAAATAGCAGACATACCAAGTCCTACCATCAGTTGGGTTTTGCTTGAAGTATATCCCATGAAATTTCTGTGAAGTTTTTTATGAATCAAAGACTGATACAGATCGTCATGCTCAAGAGAGAAATGATCCATTCCAACCTCGATATATCCTAAATCCTGAAGCAGTCTTTTACCATCTTCATACAAACGGCGTTTTTCTTCTCCGCTTGGAAGATCATTTTCATCAAAGCCTCTCTGTCCAACTCCTTTCACCCATGGAACATGTGCATAAGAATAGAAAGCAAGTCTGTCCGGCTTCAGTTCCATTGTTTTTCTGATCGTATGCTCCATCGCTTCCCAGTTCTGATGTGGAAGTCCAAACACAAGATCATGGCTGATTCCTCTGTACCCGATTTCCTTTGCCCATTCTGTAACATTTTTCACATTTTCAAAGGGCTGGATTCTGTTGATTGCTTTCTGAACTTTAGGATCATAATCCTGAACTCCAAAGCTTACTCTTCTGAAGCCAAGGTCATATAAAGTCTGAAGATGTTCTTTCGTTGTATTGTTAGGATGTCCTTCAAAAGAAAATTCCGGATGTTCCGCAATGTCTACTGTTGAAAAAATTCCTTCCAATAATGTTTTTAAGTTCTCAGGAGAGAAAAACGTAGGAGTACCACCCCCTAAGTGTAATTCTTTCAGTTTAGGTTTTTCGTTGAAAAGGTCCAGATAAAGTTTCCACTCTTTCAAAACACTTTCCAGATAAGGCACTTCAACACTGTGCTGTTTGGTAATACGTTTATGACATGCACAGAAGGTACACAAAGCCTCACAGAAAGGCAAATGGATATAAATAGAAATCCCCTCCTCTGCATTACTCTCATGAAAAGACCTGATTACAGTTTCCTTCCATTTTTCCGGTGAAAATGTTGATTCATCCCAATATGGAACGGTAGGATAAGAAGTGTAACGCGGTCCGGGAATATTATACTTATCTATTAAAGAGTTCATCTTGAAAATTAAAATTTTATAAGGGTATGAAATTTAACACCATTAAATTTCATCTTACAAAATTAACCATTAGTTATGAATTTTAACCTATGAATTATATTAGGTTCTATTTTATAATGAGTCTAAATACGTATGATCAGCCTTTTGGCAGATAGTGATAAATTCTATATCTTATATTTAAAATTTTAATTTCATTACTGCAATTCTGCTATTCCCTGCAAGCGCCACATGATTACCATCTATCCATTGGCAGACGAAGAAACCTTTTTCATCAGAAATTTTTTTCCATGTCTTTCCAAAATCTGAAGAATAACTGATGTGCTTGTCTCCTACTGCAATGATTTCTTTTCCTTTTGATCCGGGCTTAATTTTTACACAGGTTGTATATCCTGCATTCTGTCCTGAAGCCTGAATCTGCCAGGTTTCTCCGCCATCATTAGTGGTTGCAATATTATTGATATTGGCATCCTGCTTTGTATAATCCCCTCCTGCTGCAATCCCGAAATGATCGTCAAAAAAATCAATAGAATACATTCCCTGAGAAGATTCTCCCTGTACAACTGGTGTATTGAAAATTTCAAACTTTTCATCTTTCAGATTCATTCTTAAAATTCGTGAAGCTTTTCCTCCTGTCGCTATCCAAAGGTATTTTTTAGATGATGAAATATTAGTATTACTGGCGGCAAATGCAGCCTCACCCTCGTTTAATTTTACATTATTTTTAAACATACTCCATTTACCCTCTTTGTATATGGCCAGCTTCAGCATCTGATCTTTATCTGCATCGCTGAAAGTATAGGCTATTTTATCGTTAACAAAATGCAGAGCATCATAAAAAGCAGTTTTTGCTGTATCTTTAAAAACAACCTGTGATTTCAGATCTTTTTTATCTATTTTAAAAAAACGTCCGGGGCTTTCAATATTGATGGCGTAGAAAGAAGTTTTGTCCTGAGCTAATGTTCTGAATTGAAGTTTCTCTTCAGATAGTTTGATCTGTTTCTGATTTTTAAAATCTTTTAGATCTACAAACCCGAATTTGGAATCTGTACCGCTATACCAGACCTTGTTGTTGTATAATTCAAGAGCTCTGATACTGATTTTATCATTAAGAACGGTTTCAAAGCTTTCCACTTGCTGGGAAAACGCTGTAAACCCGATAGACAAACATAAAATGGAAAAAATATTTTTCATATTATAGAATTATAGGAAGATAAAAAAAACCGCCGAAGCGGTTTATATTGTTATTATTCTGCGTCCTGATATTTTTCAGGATTATTAAGTTTACTATTTGATTTTCCATAAAGGAAATAGACTAAACCTCCTAAGAACAACCATACGGCAGAAAGTTCCAATGCATGGGCACTTAAGTTAAATATCAAATAAATATTGATAAATACTCCCAATGCTACCACTATTTTGTAAGCCGGAACTTTGAAAGGTCTGATTAAATTAGGTTCTTTTTTTCTCATCACCCAAACGGCAATACAAACCAGTGTAAATGCAAACAGGGTTCCGAAACTTGTCATATCTGCCAATGTTGAAATTGGCGTAAATGCTGCGATCAGTGCCACTACAATTCCTAACAAGATAATTCCTTTGTAAGGTGTTTTTGTTTTTGGATGAAGCTGACCGAAGAATCCGGGAATCAATCCGTCTTTTGCCATCCCGATGAAAATTCTTGACTGCCCCATCATCATTACCATTACTACGGAAATTAATCCTACAGTAGCAGCGATTGTTACTACATTACTAGCCCAGTGTTTCCCTGCAATTTCAAAAGCATAAGCTACAGGGGCTTTAATGGCATCAGGATATTTTCCTTCCGGATTAAAGTCTGTATAATGCATCATACCCGTTAATACCAACGATACACAAATGTAAAGCGCTGTACACACCAATAATGAGGCAATAATTGCAAAAGGAACATCTTTTTTAGGATTAATAGCTTCTCCAGCCTGTGTAGAAACAGCATCAAAGCCAATATAAGCAAAGAAAATAGCTGCTGCTCCGGAAATAATTCCTTTAATCCCATAGGCAGAAACCAAATCTCCTTCAGAATTTTTGATCTGTACCTGATCCGGAATAAAAGGTTTCCAGTTTTTAACACCATCTACAGCGTTGTAAAGATCAGTATTAGAAAAAATAATATAGACTCCTGCAATAATTACAAAGATAACGGCAGAAGTTTTCATCAAAACAATCAGGTTATTAGCCCCTGCTGCTTCTTTAGTACCTTTTACCAATAATGCAGTAATTAAAAGAACAAGAATAAATGCCGGCAGGTTCATTGAAAAACCATCTCCTGTATAACTGGCAGGATCTGATGTAAGATAGGCCGGTAAATGAATATTAAAGATTTTCAAAAATTTGTTAAAATATCCGGACCAACTCACGGAAACTGCCATACTCGCCATGGCATATTCGAGGATGAGACACCACCCCATGGCCCATGCAAAAATTTCTCCTACCGTTCCGTATGCATAGGCATAAGCTGAACCTTCTACAGGAATAATGGATGCAAATTCTGCATAGCATAATGCAGCAAAAACGCAGGCAATACCTGCTATGATGAAGGAAATGGCAAGTGCTGGTCCTGCGTGATAATAGGCTCCTGTTCCGGTAAGAACAAAGATTCCACCACCAATGATAGCACCCACTCCAATTGCTGTTAAACTCCATTTTCCAAGGACTTTCTTCAGCTCACTTTTCTTCATATCTGCCTCATAGGCACTTAGTGGCTTTTTAACCCAAATTTTCGACATGTTTTTTTATTTATTAAGGATTTACGAAAATATAAAAAATTTAGGAACTCCCACGTTTATCGTTAAACTTTCCTTATTTATTTTACATTAAAGCCCTTAAAAACCTGAACAACATATTATATAATCCATTTTAAAAAGTCTATTTTTTTGCTTATTTTTGATTACATGAATTTATATGATCTTTTTGTAAAGCCTTATGAAAGCTATGATTCTTTACAAATTACGTTAGAAGCATCAGGTGCTGTTTTCGGAATACTGAGCGTATTTTTTTCCATTAAGAAAAATATATGGGTATACCCTACCGGCATTATTTCAACCCTAATTTATGTATACCTCCTTTTCAATGCCGGGCTGCTAGGAGACTGCATGATTAATGTCTATTATACCGTCATGAGTATTTATGGCTGGGTTCTGTGGGCAAGAAATTCTGAAGATCATGTTCATGTAGAAGTTACATGGGCTACCCGAAAAGAATGGATATATGCAAGTATTCTTTTCATACTAAGTCTGGCACTTGTTACTCTTATTTATTATTATAAACCTTATATTGATAATCAGTTTTCTATGGAAGGAACCAGTTTAGGATTGTATCATCTGGACTGGGCAAATTGGATGGATATTTTTACAACTTCAATATTTTTAGTAGGAATGTGGTTTATGGCCAAACAGCGCATTGAGAACTGGATTTTCTGGATTATCGGAGATATTATCTGTATCCCTATGATGATTTTTAAGGGACTTGGAATCACTTCGGTTCAATATTTGGTATTTACTATAATGGCTATCTTAGGATACCTTAATTGGAAAAAAAGTTTTAAAGAAAAAAAAGTACAATAAAGTCATGAAAAATTTATTTAAAATAGCAGTCAGTATTTTTGCTATTACCAGTCTAACATCTTGTTTAGCATATACCGACGGATACGGAAGCAATAATGGTGGTTATGGATATGGTGATCCTTATTATAACAACGGGTATTACTATGCACCTTCCGGATATTACGGAAGCGGCGGATATTATGGTAATGACGGCTATTATTACAGAAATAATGTTAATTACTACTATGATAATGGAATTCCTTATTACTATGACAGTTATAATAACTCCAGAAGAAAAGTCTATGTAGAAAGAAGATCTTCTTCTTCTTCAAGACCTCAAAACGGATTCCAGAATACACGTACAACGAATAGTAACGGTTCATACAATAATAACGGAGGCTTCAATAATAATAGAAACTCCAATAGTAACAGTGGATTCAGAAACCAGAATAATGGTTATCAGAACAACCAGGGAAACCAAAACAACAGCGGATTCAGAAACCAAAGCAGTGGTAACCAGAATAGCCAAGGTACCCAAAATAACAGTGGGTTCAGAAACCAAAACAGTGGTAGTCAAAACAGCGTCAGATCAGAATCTTCCGGTGGTGGATTCAGAAACAGCTCAAGCAGCCAAAGCACTAGTTCAAGCAGACAGCAGAGCGGCGGAGGCGGCTTTAGATAAAACGATTATAAATAAGAAAACGAACAGTTAACACTGTTCGTTTTTCATTTTAAATATATTAATTTTGCTTCTTCATTTAACAAAAAAATATGGAATTTTATAAATATCAGGGAACAGGGAATGATTTCGTAATGGTAGACAACCGTGATCTGCAATTTACTAAAGACAAAGGTATTATTGAAAAACTATGTGACAGACGTTTTGGGATAGGTGCGGATGGTCTTATTCTGCTGGAAAACGATCCAAACTATGACTTCAAAATGGTGTACTACAATTCTGACGGAGGAGAAAGTACCATGTGTGGAAACGGAGGAAGATGTCTTGTCGCTTTTGCTTTTTTCCTTGACATCTTTGAAGATAAATGCAAATTTATTGCAACAGACGGAGAGCATGAAGCTGAAATCCATAACGGGATTATTAAATTGAAAATGATTAATGTGGACACCATTTCACAAGATGGGAATGACTTTGTTCTGAATACAGGATCTCCACATTATGTAAAATATGTAGAAAATCTTCCGGACTATAATGTGTATGCTGAAGGAAACGGGATCAGAAATTCGGAAAACTATAAAGAAAAAGGAATCAATGTAAACTTTGTAGAAAAAATTTCTGATGATGAGATTTTTGTAAGAACCTATGAACGAGGCGTTGAGGACGAAACTTACAGTTGCGGAACAGGAGTTACAGCTTCTGCTTTAACTTTTCTTCAAAAACATAATCTAACCTCTGTAAAAGTTAAAACTTTAGGCGGAAATCTTAAAGTACATGCTGAAAAAAGCGGAGATACATTCCAGAACATTTGGCTGGAAGGTCCTGCAAAGCAAGTTTTTAGAGGTAAAACAGATCTTCTTTAAAAACAAAAAACTTTTAATCAACATTTATAAGAATGAAAAAAGCTATTCTCATTATCATTCTGCTGGTTTTTGTAGCTGCAGGATTTTTTGGTTTGAGATTTTATAATAAATATTTAGGAAATAACGTAGAAAAAGACGGCTATGTTCTGATTCCTCATAGAGCAGGTTTTAAACAGATCCTCGACTCTATTGCTCCTTATATTAAAGACAGGGAATCTTTTGAAGCTGTAGCTAAAGAGAAAGGTCTTGATGCTAATTTTAAAGCAGGACGTTATCATATCCAGAGCGGAACAGGAAATAAGAACCTTGTCAATATGATCAAAGCAGGTAACCAAACAGCAAACTCTTACAGAATCGGGGATTTTGGAGATATGTATCAGATGATCGGTAAGGTGACCAAAAAAACAGAAATTGATTCGTTACATTTTATCAATGATCTGGATGCTGTGGCACAGGAGAAAGGCTATAAAAATGTTGAGGATTTAAAAAAATATTTCTTCATTGATACTTATAATTTCTTCTGGACTGTAAGCCCAAGAGAATTTTTTGCAAAGTTTGAAAATCAGTATAATGATTTCTGGACGAGTGAAAGAAAAAACAAAGAGCAACAGTCTGGCCTTACAAGAGATCAGATCTATGCATTGGCTTCTATTGTTTATAAAGAATCCGGAGGAAAAAAAGATGAGATGAAAACGATTGCCGGATTATATTTAAACCGTTACAGAAAAGGGATGAAACTTCAGTCTGACCCTACTGTGATTTATGCAATCAATAAGCAGACTAATTTTAAAGAATCTATTAAAAGAGTATTATATAAGCATTTGTCTACACCATCACCTTACAACACTTATGCAAATGCAGGTATTCCTCCGGGACCGATCTGTGTAGTGGATAAGAATTCGATTGATGCTGTTTTAAATGCTGAAAACAACAATTATATATTTATGTGTGCTGATCCGGCAAGATTTGGATACCATAAGTTTACGGCAAGTGCTGAAGAACATGCTGTGAATGCAAAGGCCTACCAGGACTGGCTCAACTCAAAAAATATAAAATAAGTTTAGAAAGCACCTAAAAATTTATACAGCTAGAAAAATAATAAACAATCATAATATTTTGAAGATCAAATTGATATGGATATTCAAAATGTTAGGGGTTATACTTTCACGATTTTATACAAAAAAATAACCTATGAAGAATAAGACAGAAATTGTCAATATTTTCACCAGAAAAACTTTAGGACTTACGTTAGTACTTTCAGCGGCGGCGATGGCTTTTGCACAGGAGAAGGCTGGAGTTTCAGGGACTATTGTCAACAAAAAAAACCAACCGGTTCCTTATGCCTCTGTAACTTTCAGTAATAAAGTGAATAAAGCATTAAGTGATGCTGTACTGACCGATGAAAAGGGACAGTATAAACTTGAGCTTGTGCCGGGAGATTATGATATCACGGTAGAAGCTATTGATTACAAAAAAAATGTAATCAGTAAAAATATTGCAATAGCAGGTAATATCGGGGCGTTATCTTTAGAGCCTGAAGCGACTACTACCATTGATGGAAAAACAAAAGAAATCCAGGGTGTTGTGATCACTGCTTCAGCAGCCAAACCTTATAAAGTAGAGCTTGATAAGAAAACATATGATCCTTCACAGGATATTGTAAGCAAAGGAGGAAGTCTTCAGGATGTATTGACCAATGTTCCTTCAGTTTCTGTAGATACGGATGGAACGGTTTCTATGAGAGGAAGTACCAATGTAAAGTTTCTGATCAACGGAAAGCCTTCTGCCCTTCTAGGAATAGATGATGGTGCCAATGCTTTACAAAGTATCCCGGCAGATCAGATTGAAAGAATTGAAGTGATTACCAACCCTTCTTCTAAATTTGAAGCAAGCGGAACTTCCGGTATTCTGAATATCATCCTTAAAAAGAACAAAAAAATCGGATTTAACGGTAGTGTTGTAGGGTCTTTAGGATATTTCCCGAGAACATCACTTAACACCAATCTGAGCTGGAGAAAAAATAACTGGACCTGGTTTGTAAACGGAGGCGGCGGCTACACGGAAAACAAAACTAAAAATAATTCGGAAACTACTTATCACAATATTACTTTTCCTAAGATCCTTCCTAATACGCAGCCTAATGATGTTCTTGAGCATCAGCTGCAAAACTCCACCAGCAAAACATATAACAAAAATTATAATGTAAGTGCAGGTTTTGTATATGATCTGTCTGACAAAACATCGATCAACGTAACAGGATTGGTGAGAACTTTTGAAGGAGACGGAAATGAACTTCTGCAGACTTATGACAGTTTTCACAGATTTTTCAAAGATTCATCAGATCCAAATGGGGTTGCCGGAACATGGCAATTATTAAACCCTTACGGACAAAGAGAATCTAAAACGATATTTAATAACCTTGCATTCCAGGGAGATATAGGTGTAGATCACAAATTTGATGATAATGGTCAGAATTTATCTGTATCATTAAGTTTACAGAGAAACAGAAGTAACAATAATGCAGACATTCTTGAAACCAATGACCTGGTTCCGGATATACAGGATATTACCAGAAGACATTCTGTAAGCAAAACGGTTATCGGGAAAGCAGATTACGAATTGCCAATAGGAGAAAAGTCTAAGATTGAAGCAGGATACAGATTGGATGTAAATGATAATACTTATAATAATTTTGTAAGCAGCACTTCCAATAATCCTTATATCCCGAACTATAATAACGATACAGATTACAGAGAGATCTTCAATGCCTTCTATTTACAGTTTAAAAGTAAAATCGGAGAAAAATTTGCTTATCAGCTTGGTTTGAGGGATGAACTTTCCAATGTAAAGATTAATTACATCAATCAAAACCCTAATGATCCGCAATTAAATAAAACAAAGAACTACAACAATTTATTTCCGAGTGTATTCTTAAGCTATGATGTATCTAAAAACAATCAGATTTTAGTTAATTATTCCCGTAGAATAGACAGACCAAGATCTTTCTTCATGGTTCCCTTCCCAAATTACAGCAACAGCCAGAATATTTTTGAAGGAAATATAGATCTTAACCCATCATATGTAGATTCATTTGAAGTAGGATATAATATTACAAGAAAAAAGTTTACTATTAACCCTACCTTATACTACAGGCACGCTACTGACGATACTAAAATGTTAGTCTACAGACCTGATGAAAATCTGGGCGTATTCTATACAAAACCTATCAACCTTGGAAATGACGACCGTTATGGTTTGGATCTTAACTTTACGTACGATCCTTTTGCATGGTTAAAAATAATGGGTAGCTTAGATATGTTCGGATATAAAACGAAAGGAATTGCTTATTATAATGCTCTTGATAAGAATAAGCAGAAGCAAACCCGCAGTATGGATTTTACCGGAGATGGTTTCTCTACCAGAGCACGTCTTAACACAACATTTAAACTGGATAAAACATTAAGTGTACAGTTACAGGGATTCTATAGAGGAGCTCAGAAATCTGCCAACCAAAATACTCAGGATATGTATGCTCTGAACCTTGGTGCTTCCAAAACGATCTGGAAAGGAGACGGAACAATTTCCTTCAATATTCAGGATATCTTCAATACGAGAAGCAGAGAAGTATTAAGTTTCAATGAGGATTATACACGAAGAAACTATATGCAGTGGCAGCCAAGACAGTTTTCTATTTCTTTAACCTATAGATTTAAGCAGGGTGAAAAAATAGATCAGCCTAAAAAGAAAAAGGATATCAATTCCAATGCTGCCGGAGACGACCAGCAAGGCGGTCCGATGTAATACAACAAAAATCCCGGAAAGTACTTTTCGGGATTTTTTATTAATGTTTTTTCTTTGGTATTGATATGTAAAATCGTAATCCATAAAATCATATCTTCATTGCTAAAAATAAGCGATGAAACCAATTCAAAGAATCCAGTTAATCCTACTCTTTTTTCCCATCTTTACATGGGCACAGACTCCTGACAAACAAAAATTAAAAGAATACATTATTCCGGATAAAGGAGATACAATCCGTTTTTATATCCATACATCAGATACTTTACCTAAGGAAAAAGTTTTTCTTTATCTGCAGGGCAGCGGTGATTTACCCATCGTCAATGGTGATGATACAGAACCTTGCTGTTTTAATAATTATCCAAAAAAATTAATGGCGGAGTTTCCAAAAGACTATGCATTTGTTTATATACAAAAAGTCGGACTTCCTTATTACACAAAAACTTTAAATAATTACACACCCTCCCCAGCATTCACACTTAGAAATAATGTACTGGACAGAGCTGAAGTAGCCAATAAAGTGATTAATTTCATAAAGAAAAGAATCTACCCCAATGCAAAAGCAATTGCTGTACTCGGGCACTCGGAAGGCAGTGACGTGGTAGCAAAGCTGGCTACTCTCAACAAAAACATCACCCACATTTGTTTTTCAGCAGGGAATGCAACCTCTCAGATATTTAACGATATACTCTTTATCAGAAGACAAATGCAGGAATCGAAACTAAGTGCCAGCCAGGCTCAGGATAAAATTGACGAATTGATGAGGGGATACAAACAGGTTTATCAAAATCCAGATTCTGTAAAAGACTATTTCAACGGCGACACTTACAAATGGAATACTGCTATCAACGAACCTCCAATAGAAAATCTATTAAAGTTAAAAATCCCGGTTTTAGTCACCATTGGAAGTCATGATGATAAGGTTCCGGTAGAAACGAGTGATTTAATTACCGCAGAATTCATCCGTCACAGAAAAACAAATCTGAAAAGCAAAGTTTATCTGAACTGCAATCATAATTTTGAAGAAATAAAAGAAGACGGAACCCAAATAAGCCATTGGAAAGAAATGTTTTTTGACTTTCTAAACCTTGTTGACAAAGATTTTAAATAGAAAATATAGTTAAAAAAAGTAATTTCCGGCGGCTTCCGGTAAAATTAAAAAACAGCTGTAAAGCTCTTGTTTACAACTGTTTTTTATTTATAATCTTTGATATACTTTGCCTGGAAATTTATTTTACAGGCTCAGCTTTTGAATCTTTTTCTTTTTCAGCTTCATAGATTCTTCTTCTCAGATCACTGGTGGAAAACCTATGGTCTCTTTTGTTGTAAAAGATCTCAATTCCTTTTTCTTCACAGTATTTCTTCCCTGTAAAGTCTTTGTCCATATAATCATCCCCAATGATCCTTACATCAATCACAAATGATTTTAAAATATCCAGCAGATCTTCTTCCGTATAATAAGGAATGATCTCATCCACAGCATTTACTGCTTTCAGCTGAATATACCTTTCAACGATAGTCTGGCTTGGCTTATTCTTGTTGGGACGATCGTGGGAAGGATCAATCTGTAGCCCAACGATTAAATAGTCACATACCGTTTTAGCTTCTTCAAGCATTTTGATATGCCCAGCGTGTAATAAGTCAAAGGAGGAAAATGTAATCCCTATTCTCTGTGTCTTCATATTAATTTTGAATTAAAAACTTCACTGAAATAAATGTTCTTTTAAATAAGGATAAAAGACAGAAGATTCAGGAAGACGTTTTGTAATTTGTTTATATAATTCGTTCTTTAATTATTCTTTCATATGGTCAGGAAAAATTCACAACCATTGAAACTATACGTTTCTTGTATTCAGATATTTCTGCCATTCCCAAACCGTTCTTAAAGATTCTTCCAGAGACGTTTCAGACTTCCAGTTGAGTTCTTTTTCAGCCTTTTCAGCGTTGGCATACGCAATAGTGATATCCCCTTCTCTTCTGGCGCAAATCTGATAAGGTACTTCTACATTATTAGCCTTTTCAAATGCTTTCACCACTTCCAGTACAGATGAACCTTTTCCTGTTCCCAGGTTATAGGTATCAATCACAGCTTCAGCCGAAGAGTCTTCCATCAGTTTCTTTAATGCTGCAACGTGTGCTTTTGCCAGGTCAACAACATAAATATAATCACGAACGGCTGTTCCGTCCTCTGTAGCATAATCATCTCCCCAGACATTCAGTTTCTCACGTACTCCTGAAGCTGTCTGCATCACATAAGGTACCAGGTTATTAGGAATTCCTATTGGTAGTTCTCCAAGTTTTGCAGAAGGATGTGCTCCAATCGGGTTAAAATATCTTAATAACGAAATTTTACGTTGATAGGCATTTGCAAAATCAATCAGGATCTGTTCTCCCATTTGTTTTGTCTTCCCATACACACTTTCAGGTACTTTCAGAGGGGTATTTTCATCAATCGGCATTACATCTGCCTGTCCGTATACTGTGCAGGATGAACTGAAAATAAAGTTAGAGATTTCTCTTGTCTTAAATTCCTGAAGAATATTGATTAATGAGAACAAATTATTCTCGTAATAGTCCACAGGTTTTATCTGGCTCTCTCCTACCGCTTTAGAAGCAGCAAAATTGATACAGCCATCAATCTGATGAGCATCAAAAACCTGAGTAAGAAGTTCTTTCCTTCTTAGATCAAAAGGATAAAAAGCCGGCTTTTTACCTGTAATTTCTTCTATATTTTTTAAAATAAATCTTTCCGTATTGGACAAATCATCTACAATAACTACTTCAAAGCCGCTATTGATAAGTTCTACCACCGTATGAGAACCAATATATCCAAGTCCTCCCGTAACAAGTATTGCCATTTTTATTTTTTAATCTTCGTGTTTTCCTATATTTTCTATTTCGCTTTTTGCCGGATTATGTTTTAAATAATTAATTAAAATTGCGGGTCCGATAACCAATACTGCTATTGTTACTAAAAGTGAATAAATAGACTTTGCTGAAGTCTCTCCCAACTTAGCATAAAAAGTAACCAACCCTGCAATCATTATTAAAAACATAGAGATATTAAGATACAAGAACATTCTTTTTGATTCTTTAAAAATACTTATAAAGGTCATAATTAATAATGTAAATATTATAAATGTTAATGAATAATAGGGTATTTCAAATCCAGTATATTCATCTTTTACTCTGTATCCTTTAAGCAGAATATTAATAACTACTGCTCCATAATAAATAATCCAAACAAGAACGAAAATAATTGTAAAAAAATAAGCGAACTTATGCTTTAATATTCTTTCTTCGTGAAGCATATCTATTTCATAAACTCAAGAACAGCATCCGTAATATACTTCAGTTGCTCTTCGTCTAATTCTGTATGCATTGGTAAAGAAATTACCTGATCCAACAGCTTATCTGTATTCACAAAGTCTGCATCATTACTTTCCTGGAAGTACGCTTTCTGCTTTCTTAGTGCTACCGGGTAATAGATCATTGCCGGGATTTCTTTTTCCGTTAAAAACTTCTGAAGTTCGTTACGTTTTCCGTTCAGAATTCTTAAAGTATACTGGTGGAATACGTGGGTAGAATTTTCAGCTCTTTTTGGAGTCAGAATATTTGGATTTCCTTCAAATGCTTCATCGTAAAAATCAGCTGCTCTTTTTCTTGCTTCGTTGTAAGAATCAAGGTGAGGAAGTTTTTTTCTTAAAACTGCAGCCTGAATACTATCCAGACGGGAGTTTACTCCTACCTCATCATGGTAATATCTTTCGTACATTCCATGGTTTACAATTCCTCTCAAACGGTGTGCTAATTCATCGTTATTGGTAAAAATAGCCCCACCATCTCCGTAGCATCCAAGGTTTTTTGAAGGGAAGAAAGAAGTTGTTCCTACTGTAGACATTGTTCCTGCCTGTTTTACAGTTCCGTCAGAGAATGTATATTCTGAACCGATTGCCTGAGCGTTGTCTTCAATAACATATAGATTGTGCTCTTCAGCAATTTTCAAAATTTCTTCCATATTGGCACACTGTCCGAAAATATGTACCGGAATGATCGCTTTTGTTCTCGGCGTAATGGCTTTTTTAATCTGTTCTGTAGAAATAGTAAATGTATCATAATCTACATCTACCAATACAGATTTTAGCTTAAGCAGGTGAATTACTTCTACCGTTGCCGCAAAAGTAAAATCAGCTGTGATGATCTCATCTCCTTCTTTCAGATCCAAAGCCATTAAGGCAATCTGTAATGCATCTGTACCATTGGCACATGGAATCACATGTTTTACTTCTAAATAAGACTCCAATTCATTCTGGAAAGACTTTACTTCAGGTCCGTTAATAAACGCTGCAGAGTCCATTACATTCAAAACGGCATTGTCTACATCATTCTTTATTTTGTAATACTGACTTTGCAAGTCAACCATCTGAATTTTTTTCATATAACAAATATTTCTGTAAAAATAAGGAATTTAATATCCTATCAAAAATTTTATTGATTTTGTTTTTATCTTTATACAAAATAATCTTATGAAAAAACTTTTACTCTTTTGTTTCCTAACGGGTTATCTTAATGTATCCGCCCAAACAGAACTTGTGTTTGTTTTCTTTACGGATAAGCCCAATAAAGCTGCGTTTTATGCAAATCCGCTTTCTGAACTCAGCCAGAAATCACTCAACAGGCGTACAGCGTTGGGAATTCCTCTCAACGATCAGGATGCCCCTATTGAACAGTCTTATCTTCAGAATCTTCAAAATTTAGGATTTACCGTTACAGATTATTCAAAATGGCTTAACGGAGCTGCCGTGAATGCTACTCCTGCTCAAAAAACACTGCTGCAGGCTCAGTCTTTTGTTTTATCCGTTGAAAGTTTTGCAAGAAACAGTTCAACTACTGTAAAAACATTACCTGTAAAATGGAAAGACGAGGCCAATGTCAATAAAACACTCACCACCTTTAATTACGGTTCTGGTGCCGGCCAAATTGATCAGGTCAATATCCGCCCGCTTCACCTGGCAGGTTATACCGGAACAGGGATTTCCATAGCAGTCATTGATGCCGGATTCCCAACGGTGAATACGGGAACTGCTTTTTCAAGATTATGGAACGGTAACCATATCAAAGCAGCCTATGATTTTGTTACCAAAACCGGAGATATTTATAATACAGCACTCAGTCCTCATGGTTCTGTTGTTTTAGGAGCTATTGGCGGGTATCTGGAAAACATATTTGTTGGCGCTGCTCCCGATGCCGATTTCTATCTCTACCGAAGTGAAAATGCCAATGTAGAAGTTCCTGAAGAAGAACTATACTGGATTGAAGCTGCTGAGGAAGCAGACAGAAAAGGGGTGGAAATCATAACCTCATCACTGGGATATAATGTTTTTGATGAGAGCCGTTACAATTATACGTATGCAAATATGAACGGAAGTACTTCTTTCATCGCCCGGGGAGCAGGTATTGCTGCTGAAAAAGGAATTTTTGTTCTTGCTGCTGCCGGAAATTCCGGACTTCAGCCATGGCATTATCTGATGACACCGTCTGACAATGCTAAAGTATTTTCTATCGGATCTGTAGATTCGGCCGGAAATGCATCCGGATTTTCTTCTTTCGGGCCAAACTCACTTGGAGTGGTAAAACCTGACGGAAGTACTCAGGGAACCGCTACAATCACAGTGTATGATAATGCTACTACAGTTGTGAACGGGACATCTATTGCCACTCCTATTGCTGCCGGTGGTGTGGCATGTCTTATTCAGGCATTTCCAACGATGAACAGGGAACAGATGAGAACAAAGCTAAGACAAACTGCTTCACTTTATCCTGCCCATTCAGATCAGACAGGATATGGTATTCTTAATTTCGGAAGTTTGTATAATCTCGTTCTGAATACATCTGAAATAGTAAAAAAAGAACAATTTTCTATATTCCCAAATCCTGTTAAAAACATCCTGAATATAGCATCAGAGCAGGAAGTTCTGTCTTTGGAAATTTATGATAACCTTGGAAGACTAATCAGAAAAAGTGACCATCAGAAATCTATAAAAGTGGAGGATTTTGCAAAAGGAACTTATTATCTGAAAATTCAGATGAAGGACAAAGTTTACTATGAGAAATTCTTAAAGGAATAATTTTTTTGTCTCTCGCAAATTACCTAGATTGAGCAGATTTATTACAACATAAACATCTGTGTGATCTGCGTAATCTGCGGGAGATATTCTTCTAACACAGCATACAATATGTTTTGGCTAAAGCCGATGGATTGGTTTAATAAAAAAAGAATGGGCTAAAGCCCATTCCTATTGATATATTGCTGTGCAATTTGTACAAAAAATGATATAAAATGGCTTATGCAGAGTTTCTGCTTGCATTAATATTCCCGAATAAAGAACGTGTTACCAGCTTTTCATAAGCTTCTTTATTTCCTTCTCCTTTCTGTATTTTCATCAGGGCATATTGTTGAATGCTTAATAACGGAAGTACAATCTTTTCACGGATCTTCACCGATTTTCTTGACAAAGGATCTTCTTCCTGAAGCATTTTGAAACCAGTGAGTTCCAGCATGATTTCTCTTGAAAGCTCATATTCATCAAAAAGAATATTCCAGAATGCACCAAACTTCAGATTGCTTTTAATATAATAAGTCAAAGGAAAATAGGACTTGTTCATACTCATCATGGAGTTCAATACTAAAGTTTTAAAGAAATCAGAACCTTTATACAGTTCCCTTACTTCTTCAAATCTTCCCTGTTCTTTCATCTTTTGCATGGCATATCCAAAACCAAAGAAACCAGGAACATTCTGTTTCAATTGTGACCATGAGCCTACAAACGGAATAGCCCTCAGATCTTCAAACTTCAGTTCACTTCCGTTTCCTCTTTTTGAGGGGCGACTTCCGATATTTGTTTTCCCGTAATATTCAAGGGTACTCATCTCTTGAAGGTATGGAACAAACATAGGATGGGCTTTTAAATCTGAATATTTTCCATAGCTGATATCTGCCAATTCGATAATCAAAGCTCTTTCCTTTTCGGTAAGCTCTTTTTTTGCATTTTTGAATACATCATTTTCCACTCCGGCCGTCAGAAGCTGTTCAAAGTTGTATTTTGCCTGCTCTTTATTTCCAAAAATACTGGTAATGGTCTGGCCCTGGATTGTAAGTTCAATCTTATTATTGGCAATAGTTTTTCCCTGAGAAGCGTAGAAATCGTGGGTTTTTCCTCCTCCTCTGGCTGGCGGTCCTCCTCTGCCATCGAAGAAAACAACTTTGATGTTATTCTGCTCGGAAAGCTTAGTCAATACTTCTTTTGCTTTATAAATTTCCCAGTTGGCTTTTAAATATCCACCATCTTTGGTTCCATCAGAAAATCCAAGCATAATGGTCTGCTGGTTTCCTCTTTTTTCCAGGTGCTTTTTATACACAGGATTGTGATACAGTTCATTCATCACATTCTCAGCGTTGGCAAGACCTTCCATCGTTTCAAAAAGCGGAACGATATCCATATTGATATCTTCGTCTTTATACCCGCAAATCTTAAAGAATGCATAAACATTCATCACATCTTTCACTGCATCGGAATTGGAAATAATATAACGGTTCATTCCTCTTAATCCGTTCAGATTCTGAATGTCCGTAACCTGTGAAACCGTTAACAATGTATCTTTCACAATGTCTTCAAAATCTTCAGCGTTTACTGTTTCTGAAATCTGAATCAACTGATTGAATTTATGCTCATTATCTGCATCTCCACTTCCATATACTTTTGAAAAAACCTCATCAATCACTTTCTGATGAATCCTGCTGTCCTGACGGATATCCAACGTTGCAAAGTGAGTTCCGAAGATCATTACACGATCTCTGAAGTTAGCCAGAAGATCTAAAAACAAGGAATTATGCTCATTCACTAATATTTTTTCTGCTTCTGCAGTTTTCTTTAAAATATCTTCAGCTGTAATATTTCTTCCATCAAAAATAGCAGCATACAGCTCTTCACTTAATTGGGTTAAAACTTCTGAAACTCCTCTAAAACTCAATCTTCTTCTGATGAATTTCAAATGGCTGTAATAGGACTTAAGAATGGCTGAACGAAGTTCTTCCGCTACTCTTTTCGTTACATCTGCTGTCACAAAAGGATTTCCGTCTCTATCTCCTCCCGGCCAGAATCCAAGCTGGATAATATCTTCATGAAGGTGAAAATACCCGTTTCCGAAAGTCTTTTTAATCTTCGTAAACAATTCGCCAATGGTATCATAATACACATATCTCAGGTATGAAATGATACTCAATGCTTCATCTATAGGGGTAGGTTTTTCTTTGTTTACAAATGGGGTCTTCCCCAGCTGCTGCAGAAGCATATCAATCTGCGTAACAGAGTCACTGGTAATAGCTCCTCTTAAGTCCTGAATAATCCTTTGTACTGAACTTGGATAAAACTGAGTAGGGTGCGCGGTAAATACAACCTTTACACTGAAATCTTTTAATTTTTCGCGTACTTTTTCAATTTTATGGTCCTGAAAAGAGCGTTCAAAAAGATTGGTTACGGTACCACTGTCACTTTCAGAGTGAAGATTCGGAAAAGCAGCATCTTCAATACTATCAAACAAAACTACCTGTCTTTCTATATACTGAATGATCTTGAAAAGCAGTTCGAGTTTCTGCTCCTCGGTCTGAAGATCGGTATGGTTTTTAAAAAATTCTTCGACGATGTTTTCGGGAGTTTTTCCTGCTTCATAGCCGGTTCTGCTTTCCTCGTAAAGAAACGGAAGCAGCATTCCTATATTCGTCATTTTATCATAAGGTAGGCTCATAAATAATGAATTGTAGATCTGGAACTTATTTTCCACGATCTGCCTGAATTTTTCTGCGCGTTGGTCGTGTATCATAATAACAAATGTAAGTGATTTTGGAATGAGTTGGGTTGACAAATGACAAAAAATTAAAGGATTAAAAGCAAAAACTATATTAATTTTTATTCAGTAATTACTTAGTTTTGAAAACTATTTAAACGAACCATGATCAAATTCAATTTTAACGCCAATGTGAATATTAAAACTAACGGAACCCAGCTTGACAAAAAGGGACTGAAAACTATTTTAATCATATTTGGAGTGTTTATGCTGGTCTTTGTTTTTTCAGCAATAACTTTTAGCTCTTTTGCTTTTGGCAGTATGGAATCAATGCAGGAAAGAGTTGATGAGTATAATAAGCAGGTAGATGTCATCCACTCATTACCGGTTCTTAAATGCACTGTTTATACAGACCAAACAATCTCAGCTCCTCTATCAGGAAAAGATGCGGCATTCTATCTGCTGCGTGTGGGCACCGTCAAACGAAACAAACGATATAAAGAAATTTACGAAAAATTCGATTACGTTATGGCAGCAGGCTATCCCAAAGGGGCTCAACTTTTAATCAATGGGCAACTATATCCTATTGATTTTAATAGGTGTATCATAAAAAATCCCGATCAAAGAAACATGCCTTTTGTTTACGAAACTTATACTACCAGCGATAAAACGCCTTACTATCTGCAAGATTATAAACCCAGGGGGACTCAAAAAATTTCTTTATTGAAAGATCAGCATCTCTGGATTCAGTCTTTTTTTGAGCCTGAAGGGCTAAACAATCTTCTTGTCAATGAATATATTTTCAAGAATGGTGATTCGGTTTATATCAAAGGGAAAATTGAGAATAATAGAATTGTTCCGTTTGTGGAACATATGCTCGACTAATTCTTTTCAGTATTCTTTTTGTTTAAAAGCAAATTCTGAAGCTTTAGCAGGATTTCGCTACCTTTGCAGGATAATTCAACCCAATGGGCTACATCAGAGAATATTACGAACAGATCGTCAAACTGCAGGAATCGGAATGGGCATTTATAGCAGGACATTTTCACAGAAAGGTTTTTACTAAAAATGAGATCATTACCCAGCAGGGTCATACGGAAAATCACTTATCTTTTATTGAATCGGGATTGGTAAGATTTTATATTCCTGATGATGAATATGGTTATACTTTCAGCTTCAGTTTTGAAAAAGAATTCAGCTGTGCGTATGACTCTTTTCTTACGCAAACTCCTTCTGAATATGAAATGCAGGCTTTGACAGAAACTGTAGTATGGCAGATTTCTTATGATGATCTTCAGAAAATTTACAGCCAGACCAATGTGGGTAACCATTTGGGACGTTTTGCTTCTGAAAAACTGTTTCTGGCTAAAAGCAAGAGAGAACTTTCTCTGCTAAAGCTTTCAGCAAAAGAACGTTATCTGAAATTATTTACCGAACAGCCGGAAATGATCAAGCGTGTTCCCTTAAAATATATCGCTTCATATATCGGAATTACACCACAGGCTTTAAGCCGAATCCGCAGACACATTAATTAACATAGGTTCATTGTATATCTTTTCTCTTCTGCAGAACTTTGCAGGAAAATGCAACAATGAATTTATCTATTCTGGCTTACGGCAATACTATTTTAAAACAAAAATGTTTACAGATCAAGGAAAACACTCCGGAAATACGGGAACTTGTAACGAATATGTGGATTACGATGGAAAATGCCAATGGCTGCGGCCTTGCCTCTCCCCAAATTGGAAAAATATTACAACTTTTCGTAGTTGACAGCCAGATCACTTATAAAAACCTGGATACAGAGGATCAGATTTTATATTTCGGGAAAGATGATAAAGGTATTAAAGAAACTTTTATCAATGCCAAAATCATCCACAGTTCAGAAGAAACCTGGGAAGATTATGAAGGCTGCCTGAGTATTCCCGGGCTATCTCAAAAGGTAAAAAGACCCTGGGAAATTACTATTGAGTATCTGGATCAGAGTTTCACAAAACATACTAAAACTTTTACAGGATTAACTGCCAGAATCATTCAGCATGAATATGATCATACTCTTGGAATTCTATATACAGACCATCTGAAACCTCTGACCAAAAAAATGATGGAATCTAAGCTTAAGAAAATTACTAATGGAAAAATTATGGTGGGATATCCAATGAAGTTTTTATAAATTTGATTATCGGACATCAATAATTAATTTCATTCTTACAACATCCATAATCCATGAAAAAAATATTTACTTTTTTACTCATAACATTATTGTTCATCTCTTGTGAAAAAGACTGTTATAATCCTCCTCTGCCAATAGTTTTTGAGTTTGTAAATTCCAACAACGAAAATCTTATTGCCAACGGGGCATTGACTACCTATTCAATTCTGGATGAAAACAATGTTAATGTACAATTAACCAAAACATCCGACAACAAGGTTATTGTAGAAAATGTAGGCGCCTATAATGGAACAAAAAATTATAAATTTTATTCCAATATTAAAAACCTTGATCTTTCAATAGAGTCCTCAGAATTTAAAGGAGCTTGCGATGGATATCAAATCAATAAACTGACTTTTACAGGGATAGATATTGAAGTAACTGATGAAAAAGGATATTATAAAATTGTATTGGAATAATTCTCTTTAAATTCGCACTGAAAAACACCTTCTCTATGAAAATCATCATCGCTTTTTCCCTGATCCTTTCCAATCTGCTTTTTGGCCAGATCAAGGTTCCTGATGATTATAAAAAAATCCCTGATATCCTTGATACGGTAGATTATCTCTACCCCTTCATTGTTCCTGACAAGGACTATGCCTACTGGCGGGTACTCAGCAATGATACTGATTATGAAAAAGCAGTGATCTATGAAAGCCAGGCTCCCGATTTTATGACCATCAATGAACCATTTCCAGAAAGAGGCTTTTTCCAGAAATGTATAGGCAACAACTGTTTTTCATACATTCTTGCATGCAAAAATGAAAGATCTGTTTATTTTTCCAATGAACAGCAGTTAAGAGATTTTATCGGAACGGTAGATAATCTTCCGGAAGCTATTTTGCTGGCAAAGACCTATGGTTATTCAGTTGATACGAGTAACCGTTTTACGGGCGCTTATAAAATTGAGGACCGTCATATTTCTATGTACCTTATGCAGTCTAAGGGCTGTCCGGTTGTGAAAGAGTCTTTTTTGGTTAAAATCAATAGAAAAACCGGAAAGTTGGAAGCGAAAAGTAATGGTATGTATGCAAAGGATGAGAACTGCACTTCTTTATAATTATTTTTTTGGTAAACGCTAAGACGCAAAATAGTTTCCTATGCTTCATATTTTAAGGCGCAAGGATTTTATCTGCGATAAAATTGATAATTTCATATTTTAAACCATTAAGATTTTTAAGATGATAAGAGCAGTTAAGGGAAATAGCTAAAGCTTTTTCAACGATATGCCTTATTTCTCCATCAACGATGAAGCTTAATTATTCTTATTTTCTTCGCAACTCTTAATGGTTTAATTTCTAATATATTCGTTTATATATTAATCGCTCCCTGTCCGGATGCCATCAGATAAGCTTCCTTTAAAGTTTCAGAATAGGTGGGATGGGCATAGGAAATACGGAACATATCTTCTGCCGTTACTTCATATTCCTGAGCAATAACACCCTGAGCAATCAGATCGGCAGCTCTGGCCCCAATGATGTGAACTCCCAGCACTTCTCCGTATTTCGGATCTACCAGAACTTTTGCAAAACCTTCCATATCCATGGAGGCCCGGGCCCTAGCGCTGGCAGAAAACGGGAATTTTCCAACGTTGTAAGCTATATTATTTTTTTTCAGGTATTCTTCGGTATATCCTACTGAAGCTACTTCAGGCCATGTATACACTACAGAAGGAATCCGGTTGTAATGAATGTGGCGCTTTTGTCCGTTAATGGTTTCTGCTACAAAGACACCTTCTTCTTCAGCTTTATGAGCCAGCATTGCCCCGCCAATCACATCTCCAATTGCATAGATATTGGAAGCTGATGTACGGTTATTTTCATCCACTTTAATAAACCCTCTCTCGTCAAGCTTTACGTCTGTATTTTCAAGACCGAGACCTTTTACGTAAGGACTTCTACCCACAGCAACCAAAATATACTCTGCTTCCAGCTCTCCTTCTGTTCCGTTTTTATCTTTAAAAAAGACCTGGGCTGAAGAACCTTTGTTTTCAGTTTTATAAACAGCCTGGTTAAGATGGATATCAATTCCTTCTTTTTTAAGGATTTTATGAAGGCTTTTTCCCAATTCATGGTCCATTGAAGCAATCAGGTGATCGGCATATTCCAGAATGGTGACTTTGGTCCCAATCCGGTTGAAAATAGAAGCCATTTCTACTCCAATGACTCCACCACCAATAATCACCATAGATTCAGGTTTTTCTGTTAGAGACAGTGCTTCCGTAGAGGTAATGATTCTTTTCTTATCAATTTCCACTCCGGAAATACTTGATGGTTTTGAACCTGTGGCAATGATATAATGCTGCACCGTAATTTCTTTTATTTCAGATCCGTTGACGATTTTCACAGTAGAATTATCAACAAAACCTGCAGTTCCTTTCAACCGGACAATTTTATTTTTATTCATTAAAAAATCGAGACCTCCGGTATTTTTGGAGACTACGTCTGCCTTTCTCCTGTACATTTGGGAAAAGTCAAGCTCTATCTTATCCAGTCTGATGCCATGTTCGTTGAATTTATGCTGTGCTTCTGTATAATGGTGGGTACTGTCCAATAAAGCTTTAGTCGGAATACAGCCCACATTGGTGCATGTTCCTCCCAGTGTATCATACTTCTCTATAATTACTGTTTTATATCCAAGCTGTGCGCTTCTTATCGCTGCTACATATCCACCAGGTCCGGAGCCAATTACGGCAATGTCATAATAATCCATTTGATTTATTAAGTTTTTATGATTAAATTTACTTGCAAAATAAAAGCAAAATTAAAACAAACACTTTCAATTTGCAAGTGTTATTTTAAAATTAACAATATGAGTAAAAAAAGATCAGACTGCCCGATCAGTTGCTCTCTGGAAATGTGGGGTGATAAATGGTCCCTGCTAATCATAAGAGACCTTATGCTGAAAAAGGAATGTACGTATGGCGACTTCCTCAAGGCAGATGAAAAAATTGCCACCAATATTCTTGCTTCCAGGCTTCAAAATCTTCTGGACAATGGGATTATTGATAAAAAAGACCATCCGGACAGCAAATTGAAAATTCTCTATTTTCTGACTCAAAAAGGCATCGATCTTATTCCGGTGATTGTTGAAATCAATCTTTGGGGAGACCAATACCTTACTATTCCTGATGACCGGAAAAAATTGCTGGAGGAGATTAAAAAGGATAAGGAAAATTTTATCAAAAGAGCTAAAGCCTATCTTTCATCTGAGGCTTAATAGACTTCAAAGGGAAATATAATTCATGGTTTCAGAACCTTTAACGGTAATAGCTTTCATAAAATATAATAATAGCAATTTTAAAAGTTCGTTAACTCAATTTTCCTTTTTCATTCCGTAAATTTGGGTAAAATAAATTTAGAACAATGCTTAATTTCGAGTTTAAGAATCCAACAAAAATACTTTTCGGAAAAGGTGAAATTGCTAAAATTTCCAAAGAAATACCTAAAGACGCCAGAATATTAATGATTTACGGGGGCGGAAGCATCAAAAACAATGGTGTTTACGACCAGGTAAAAGAGGCTTTGAAAGATCATGAAGTGTATGAATTTGGCGGAGTTCCTGCCAATCCGGAATATGAAGTCTTAATCCATGCCTTAAGCTTTATTAAAGAAAACAATGTCAATTATCTTCTCGCTGTTGGTGGCGGATCTGTGATTGACGGAACGAAGTTTATCTCTGCGGCAGCTAATTATGCTGGAGAACCATGGGATATTCTGAGAAATTCGGTAAGAACTTTTGAAGGAGAAGGAATGCCGTTCGGAAGTATTTTAACGCTGCCTGCAACCGGTTCAGAAATGAATTCAGGGTATGTCATCTCAAGAAGAGAAACGAATGAAAAATTGTCTTCAGGAGGACCAGGGCTTTTCCCACAGTTTTCTGTATTGGATCCGGAAGTAATCAGATCCATTCCAAAAAATCAAATTGTGAACGGGATTACAGATGCCTATACCCACGTATTGGAACAATATATGACAGCTCCTTCTTCTGCCGACCTTCAGGAAAGAATTGCAGAAAGTATCCTGATCAGTCTTCAGGAAACCGCTCCTAAAGTATTGGCTGATGATTTCAACTATGATGCTGCCGGAAACTTTATGTGGTGCTGTACAATGGCCCTGAACGGACTGATCCAGAAAGGAGTCATTACAGACTGGGCAGTACACGCGATGGGACATGAACTGACTGCTTATTTCGGTATTGATCATGCTAGAACGCTGGCAATCATTGCTCCATCCCACTATCGTTACAACTTTGATGATAAAAAAGGAAAACTGGCTCAATATGCAGAGAGAGTCTGGGGAATAAAAGACGGAAGTGTAGAAGAAAAAGCAGAACTGGGAATCAAAAAAATGGAAGAATTCTTCCACAGCCTTCATATCAAAACCAAACTTTCTGAATATACAGAAGATTTTAAAGGAACAGCTGAAAAGGTTGAAAAAGCCTTTACAGACAGAAAATGGCTAGGTCTTGGAGAGTATAAAAAACTAACTCCGCAGGACGCTTATAAGATTGTAGAGATGAGCTACTAGAAATTCAAAGTTCAAAATTTAAGATTTAAAGTTTAAGATTATACTGAGTCTTTAAAATTTTGATTGAAGCCGGAGTAGCAATTAATTTATATGGGAAGCGGGTTTAGCCCGCTTCTTTTGATTTTGATGATATTCACAGGTATGGTGTTGTATGCTCTTTAATCAATTTCTTAAGTTTTAGCAGTTTTATACGATTGAAAATACTGATTCCACTTTCAAAATTATTCAATTTACAAACATTCGTTTAAAAAATCATTATTTCATTATAGATATTTCAAATTTATTTATATTTTAGCATATTCTTAAATTTGTGAAAATGAAAAAACAGCTACTTTTATTTGCCTTTTCTGCCCTGGCGCTTACTTCTTGTAAAGATGACAATCTTGATGCATATGAAATGGATATCATGAAGGGAGATTGGAAGGAAGTTAAAAGGGAAATAATTTCCGGAAAAGATAATAAAACAGTGCTTCAAAGCTATCCAAACACTGGATGTGCAACTAAAAACACTCTTTTCTTCAGAACAGATTATTACGTAAGCTATACAGCATATACAGGAGTAGGTGCAGACTGTCAAATGGATCAAAAAAGTGAAGGAAGATACACTTATGATGCTGACTCAAAAGTCTTGGGAATTAAGCTTGGTGATGAAGAAGCATCGGCAAATTACAGAGTGGATGTCTTAACAGGCAAAGAACTTAGGCTTGCCCAGCAGTTTGGAAATTTTGATCTGGATGGAGACAAAATTCCTGAAGTTACTTACGTTACTTACAAAAGATAAATCATAAAGCTCCCGTTAATCGGGAGTTTTTTATTACTTTTATATCTAATTTAAAACTGAATATAATGAAGAAGATTCTATCAGCATTTCTATTGCTGTACTTTGCTATTACCTTTTCTCAGGAAAAAAAACCAATGTTCTGGCAGGACATTCAGGAATTCAAAAAACAAGATCAGCAAAATCCGCCACCCAAGGATGCTATTCTATTTCTGGGAAGCTCATCATTCACAAAATGGACTGATATAGCAGATTATTTTCCTGATAAAAAAATTATCAACAGAGGATTCGGAGGATCCAGACTTACAGACCTTAATGATTTTTCGGAGGATCTTTTAGCTCCATATCAGCCTAAACAGATCATTATTTACTGTGGTGAAAATGATTTTGCAGACAACCATCAGCTAAAAGCAAAAGTAGTGGTTAACAGATATAAAGCTTTTTATAAAAAAATACGTGAAAGATTTCCCAATATTGAAGTTGATTATATTTCTATCAAGTACTCTCCAAGCAGAGAAGTGATCTGGCCTCAGATGAAAATTGCCAACAAAAAGATTGCTGCATTTATGAAAAAAGAACCCAATGCTGAATACATTGACGTGACTAAAGCAATGGAAGATGCTAATGGAAATGTAAGAAAAGATATTTTTGTGGAAGATATGCTTCATTTTAAACCAGAAGGATATAAAATCTGGACAAAGGTGATCACTCCTTACCTGAAATAAACTACAACCCATGATAAAAAAACCAATAACCATTTTATTTTCTGTTTTATTGTATTCTCTTTCATTTTCTCAGGAGAAATCGAATGAAAAAACAGTTCTTCAGGAACTCTCAGAAAACGCCTGTAAATGTGCTGACTCTATTTCCCTGTCTAACAGGAAGAAGGAAGATATTATAAAAGATGTTCATGAATGTATTGACAAATACACCGGAGCTCTTCAAATATCTACCCTTTTGAAAGGAGCAGAAAAACAATCTGAAAATGCCCCTAAAGTAAACGGGAAAAAACAGATCAATCTAACTTTTAACACGAATAAGGATTCACAACAATATAAGGACAGCTATAATGAACTTGAGCGATATCTGATGCAAAACTGCGAAAGTGTAAAAAGAGCTACCACTACTTCAGAAACCAGTTATGACAAGTTCTCAAAAAATAAAACCGCACTTGATTTCTATCAGAAGGCCATTGACGCATCCAAACAGGAAAACTGGAAAGAAGCTATTCAAAATTATGAACAAGCGGTAAAGATTGATCCAAAATTCATTTATGCATGGGATAATCTGGGAATATGTTACAGAAGAATTGGAGAATATGATAAAGCTCTTAATGCTTATAAACAATCATTGGCTGCTGATCCAACAGGTAAAATGCCTTTACAGAATATAGCAATCACGTATGTTTATAAAAAGGAATATCAGAAAGCTATTGATGCCTATAATGATTTTGACAAAGTATATCCCGGTGATCCGGAAGTTTATTATGGAATGGGGCAAGTCTACTTTACTCATCTGAAGAATAACGAGAAAGGTCTTGATAATATTTGTAAAGCATACAGGATTTATTCCGAACAAAAATCACCTTACCGGTCGGATGCTGAAAAAATGATAGGCTATATTTACAAGAGTATGAAAGAGGAGGGCAAAGCAGAGAAGTTTAAAGAAATTTTAAAAAATAACAATATCCAATTTGATTAAAAATAAAAAACGATTCCTGATATGGGAATCGTTTTTATTTTATTTCTTTCTTTTCGATTTTGATATTGCTTTCTGTTGGGCCCTGTTGGCTCCAAACTTCTTAGGTGCTTTTCTTTTGGAAGGGCCACCCCAATTTTCTTTTGTGTTTTTAGCTTTTTTATCATGAAAAGCTCCTCCTCCATCATTCAGTTTTACCTGTGCAGGGTTTTTCATAATAACCTGATCTTCTTCAGAAGCAATCTTTTTAGGATTGATTTTAACTCCTTCCGGGAATTCATTAAATTTCAATTCTTTATCCATCAATAGCTCAATATCAAGAATCAAAGGTTCTTCTTTTTTAGTTACAAAAGTAACCGCTTTTCCTTCTTTGTCTGCTCTACCTGTTCTACCAATTCTGTGGATATACTGTTCAGGAATATCCGGTGTTTCAAAGTTGATAACATGTGTGACATTTGAGATATCAAGACCTCTTGCCATTACATCCGTAGTAATCAAACCTCTGACTTCTTCATTCTCAAAGCTTTTCATAGCCTTAAGTCTGTAGTTCTGAGATTTATTAGAGTGAATCACATCAAACTGTCCAGGGAAAAGCTCATCAATTTTAGTAAAGAGCATGTCGGCATGTCTTTTATTATTATTAAAAATCAAGACCTTGGACATATCTGTATCATTCTTCAGTAAATGTTCAAGTAAGTTGATTTTAGTATTGAAGTTTTCTACTTTATAAGCAGTCTGTTCAATTTTTTCAAGTGGTGTTCCGGATTTTGCTAATGAAATTTCAATCGGACTTGCAAAGTATACATCTAGCATTTCATCTACCGCTTCCGTCATGGTTGCAGAGAAAAGAATGTTTTGTCTCTTCGCTTTCATCATTTCAAAAATATGAGTAAGCTGCGGTCTGAAACCTAAATTAAGCATCTCATCAAATTCATCAATGACCAATTTCTGAACTTCTTTAAGAGAAATGGCGTTGTCTATGGAAAGATCCATCACTCTTCCCGGTGTTCCTACCAAAATATCACAACCATCATTGAACAATAGTTTTTGAGTATTGATATTTTTCCCACCGTATATTCCGATTACTCTTGCAGTAATATTTTCTGTCAGTTTCTCAAGGATTTCGGTTACCTGTACCACCAATTCTCTTGTAGGCACAAGCACTAAAACAGTTGGATTTCCTGTCTTGCTGTATTTCCATGTTTTCAGAACGGGCAAAAGATAAGCTAATGTTTTCCCGGTTCCTGTCTGTGCAATTCCCATTACATCTCTTCCTGAAAGAATAGGTTTTAAGCTCTTCTCCTGAATAGGTGTAGGTTCAAATAATTCCAAATCCGCCAAAACATCAAGAATTTTAACCGGAAGGTCAAAATCTGCAAAAGTGAGTTTTTCCATTTTGCAAAGATAGGTATTTAATTACAAGTTAAAAATTAGAGGCTGCAGATATTAGGCAGCAGCTTGCAGGAACTAGTTATTAGGAAATGATTACCTGACTATATTTGATTAACACAATTTCATTTATACAATACGTTAAACCAGCAACAAAAACAACCAGCAATAGTCTAACCATCTAATTCACTTTTACACTATTGACCTTAATTTTAATATCATCATCTTCCCATTTACTGGAGGTAACAATAACGTACCCTTTCTTTTTCGGGTCTTTTTTGATAGGGAATTTATCTTCTTCCCACTGATTGCAATGAGTTGAAATAGGCGGTAATAATGGTTTCCAGCCCGTTTTACTTAAAGTATATACATAGAACGGATGCCAGCAGCTGGTACACCAATTGGGATAAAAACCAATCTCTTCTTTGCCGTCACCATTAAGGTCTCCCAGATTATACAGACTCCCTTGGTTCGCAGGGGTAATCGTTATAGGTTGTATGTTTTTATCACTGAAATAAATCGTCGTTTCACACTTTCCTTCACATTCGTCACCACAATCGCTTACTTTTGTATAAGCATATTCTTTGGTTCCGTTCCCATCAAAATCTCCTTGAAGATTCTCTTCATTTCCTTGCTGTGCAGTACAGTATGAACTGAAAAAGGTAATTGCTGTTATAACAAGTGTTCTCATTATGGTTTTTGTTTTTTTAATTCGGGTTCCGGAATTCGGGATTTATAGTTCGGAATGGAAAAATTGCAATTTTTCTATTTTTATTTCGTGCATCACTTTCTTGTAACTCTCAGTAAAAGTATTAACACCAGAATAATTGAAAAAACAAATCCTAAGACTGCTACCAAAGACAACTCACCTATTCTCGGACCGGATTCTGAACTAAAAACAATGGCTGTTGCAATTATATTCGCGCCTAAAATCATAGCCAAAATCAAATTGACTACACTGGATTTGATCAGTTGGTTGGTTTTATCTATATTTTTAATCTCACTGGAAATAGTAAACTTATTTTCATCCAGCTTTTGGAGTACGGAACGAAGCTCTTTCGGGATTTCATCCACATTATCTGTGAAATTCATCATCCTGTCCATTCCTGTTTTTAAAAGATTTTTAGGGCTGATTTTCTTGGTAAAAATTTTCTTTGTGTAAGGGTGAAGACTTTTTACAATATCCAAATCAGGGTTGATGCTCCTTCCAACTCCTTCTATCAGGCTGATTCCTTTGAATAAAAGATAGAAATAATCTGGCATATAAAGCCTATTGTCCTTTAAAATATCCTTCATCTTGTTGATAATCACCTGCACATTGATATCCTGTAATGATGAGCTGTGAACAAAATTCAGAATATCATCTACGTCATTTTCAAACCGTCTTTCATCAGGAATTTCATAGCTTATGGCCATTTTTTTGAGTGACCGGACTATTTTATGCGAATTTTTAGCGACAAAACTTACAATAAGATTTTCAAGAATTTCTTTATCATTAGGCTGAATTTTTCCTACCGCCCCAAAATCTATGAAAACGATTTTACCATCTTTTTTTACTAAAATATTGCCGGCGTGAGGATCTGCATGGAAGAATCCATAGTCTAAGATCTGTGATACAAACAGCCTTAAACCTGCTTCGGAAACATTTACAGGGTCTATATTATTTGACAGAAGTACTGTTTTATCTGTAACCTTTATTCCATCAATGAATTCCATACAAAGAATATTGTTGTTGCAGAATTCTTCGTAGACTTTAGGAACATACGTTTCTTTATTATTCTTAAAATTGAGACGGAACTGCAGTATATTATTTCTTTCATTAATCAGAGAAACTTCTTCCAGTAATGATTTTTCAAAAGTGGAAATGGCCTGCTTCATATTAAGCTTCTCTCCTATTTCTGAATAGGCAGAAATCAGTTTTTCAATATCTTTGATAAGCAGTAAATCATCTTCAATAACAGACTGTACATCTGGTTTTCTCAATTTTAAAATCACAGGACTGCCATCTTTCAAAACAGCTTTATACACCTGAGCAATGGAAGCTGTAGCCAAAGGTTCTTTCTGAATTTCAAGAAAATAATCTTTCACGGAAATATTGAATTCGCTCTCCAGTGCTTCTTCTACATCCATATCTACTGTTTCCACTTTGTCCTGAAGTTTCTGCAGCTCCTGAATCAGTTCCGGCGGCAATAGGTCTTCCCGGTTACTGAATGTCTGACCAAGCTTCACAAAGGTGGGCCCAAGCTCTTCGAGAGCGAGCCTTATTCTTTCGTAAACGGTTCCTTTTGAAATAATCTCATCTGAATTGGGAGTGTCTTCCTGC
Organism: Chryseobacterium viscerum; assembly: GCF_025949665.1. Classification (NCBI taxonomy): domain Bacteria; kingdom Pseudomonadati; phylum Bacteroidota; class Flavobacteriia; order Flavobacteriales; family Weeksellaceae; genus Chryseobacterium; species Chryseobacterium viscerum. Next base: position 2,547,850 of record NZ_JAPDFT010000001.1, read on the forward strand.
TTATTTCCTCCATTCATCCTTGCCAGCATATCTTTGAATCCATATTTACTCAATACGGAAATCAGTCTTGCGGATCTTTTCAGTTTTCTTTGCTGCTTGTCAAACATAGTGTATAATAGTAGGTGCAATTTACTCCAAAAATTGTTCCTTTATGAAAAGAATTATTGACAACAATACCAATCCGCAAAGTTAAAAACAACAACACATAATCAATGTTTTAAAGAATAAATTTCATTAATAATAACAAAAACCATCATATATCATAAAAATTAATATATTTACAACGTACAAATAAAACAAACCAAAAGTATTACAACATGAAAAATTTACGTAACAACAAACTTTCAAGAGAGCAATTAAAAGGGATTGCAGGAAGCGGAATCATTATCGGAAACTGCTCCAATCAATGCTGCCCTACAGACGGAAGACCAAGATGTCCAAAACTGATCTGCCCTGCTGTAGTATGTCCTCAGTACATGTAATCTGTACACTCAAAGAAAATTTTAGGTAAAATAAAAAAAGATTGTCTTTCCGGACAGTCTTTTTTATAGCATGGCTACAACTTTAAACAATGTCAAACGGCAACAGATCATAAGTATTGGCTAAAGCCTTTATTACAGATAAATACATAATAAGCGGGCTAAAGCCCGCTTCTATTGATATAAAAATCTATCTGAATACCTTTTGACATAGATCATCTTTATTTAAGATAGGTTTCATACAGATCTTTCCGACGGTCTTTCATTACCTGGACAGAGCCGTTATGATGGAGATCTTTCAATAAGTTCAAGTCTACATCCACAATCAGTGTCATTTCTGTATTGGGAGTTGCTTCTCCTTTTACTGCGTTGGATGGGAAAGCAAAATCTGAAGGAGTAAATACAGCAGCCTGTCCAAACTGGATATCCATATTGTTTACCTTCGGAAGATTTCCTACACAGCCGGCAATGGCTACATAACATTCATTTTCTATAGCTCTTGCAGCAGCACAGTGGCGTACCCTCATATAAGCATTCTGAGTATCTGTCAGATAAGGAACAAACAGGATTTTCATCCCCTGATCAGCCAAAATTCTTGGTAATTCCGGGAATTCTACATCATAGCAGATCACGAGACCTATTTTACCACAGTCGGTATCAAAAACTTTGATTTCATTTCCACCTTTCATTCCATAATATCTCTTTTCATTCGGAGTAATGTGAATTTTCCGGTATTCATCCATACGGCCGTCACGGTGTAAAAGATAACTTACATTATACAGATCATTATTGTCATTATCAAAAACAGGCATACTTCCGGAAATAATATTCACATTATAACTGATCGCCAGGTCTGAAATTTTATTTTTGATCTCTTCAGTAAGTTTGGCCAGCTCTATCATACTGTCCCTTTCAGAAAGGTTATTGAAGGGCGCCAGTAAAGGGGTATTAAAGAGTTCAGGGAAAAGAACAAAGTCTGATTTATAATCTCCCATTACGTTTACGAAAAACTCCACCTGTTCATAAAAAGCTTCTATATCTTTGAAGTGCCTCATCTGCCATTGAACTAATCCAAGGCGGATAATGCTGTCCTGCATCGTATTTGGTTTTCTGCTGTAATAGATATTGTTCCATTGTAAAAGAACTGCATTTTCTCTCGAAGCTTCATCTTCAGGAAGATATTTTTTCAGGATTCTTATCGGAAGAAAATTATTGGAAAGCTGAAAAGACAATACCGGATCATAAATCTCTTTATCTCTTACTTTTCTGATATATTCTCTTGGAGAAAACTCGTGGCTGTATTTGTGATAATTCGGGATTCTGCCGCCCAGCACAATGGATTTCAGGTTCAAGTGCTCACAAAGCTCTTTCCGGGCATCATACAGTCTTCTTCCCAAACGCAGTTCACGAAACTCAGGATCTACAAAAACTTCAATTCCATATAGTACATTTCCTGTGGAAGAATGGGTATTGAATGTATAATTTCCTGTAATATCGCTATAGGTATGATCATCCCCGAATTCTTCATAATTGACTATAATGGAAAGCGCTACAGCAGCCAGCTTGCCGTCTACCGTAATACAAATCTGTCCATTAGGGAACATTTTTGTAAGCTTATCAATACTTTTTTTGGACCAAATGGATTCCGACATCTGCGGGTAGGCTCTTTTCATCGTTTCCGCCAGTTCATCATAATCCTGAAGAGTCAGGTTTCTTGTTTCTATTTGCATTTGATGTAATTTTACTTAAATTTAGTGAAAATATTAAACAAATACTGTTTAAAACGATAACCAATTTATCTCTATCTTTTATTTATAAATGAAACCATACGCAGTAACGTTACTCATAAGTGCCTCAATTATTTTTATTTTAAGATTTTTTTATCCTGCCTCAATTATTAATCTTTTACATAATTTCAACTTGTTTTCTGCATCTGAACTCAATACTCAAGAAGTGAAAACTTTTGTTTATGTGTATATGGCTGGATCAATATTTTTAAACTATCTTATTTTCCATAAGCATATACTTTTCAAACTGGTATATTGCTTGTTAATTGCTTTAAATATTTTACTGATCATTTCTTCATTAAAACAGTTTTAATAAATTTCTCTAAATAGACAACATTCATATTATAAATTATGGAAGAGCTGATTGAGCAAAAAATTCGGGAATATGATACAGAAATGGGAAATTTTGAAATTTCATTTACTGATCATACCTTGCCAATAGATGATTTAATTAGTTTATATAGATTTAGAAATGAGATCGCAAAAACTGAAGATGTAAAGAAGCTGACACAAAAAATTCATGATGACTTCTGCCTTATAAAACAGCAATCTCATGAAAATATCAAGTTTGTCATTGCAAGATATGATGGAATGGCTAGAATGTTCTTTTTCAGTGAAGATTATTCTACAATTTTCTCAGATTATCAATCTTAACAAAAAAATCCCACCCAAAAGGGCAGGATTTATATGTAAAATTCAAGTCAAAAATTATTCCCACTCAATAGTTGCAGGTGGTTTGCTTGAAATATCGTAAGCTACTCTGTTGATTCCTCTTACTTCGTTGATTATTCTGCTTGAAACAGTATCCAAGAACTCGTAAGGAAGTCTGCTCCAAGTTGCTGTCATAAAGTCGATGGTATTGGCAGAACGAACTACAGCGGTGTATTCATAAGTTCTTTCGTCTCCCATTACTCCTACAGATTTTACAGGAAGAAGAACTACGAATGCCTGAGATACTTTTTCGTAAAGGTCATTTTTGTATAATTCTTCGATGAAGATATCATCAGCTTCCTGAAGGATTCTTACTTTCTTAGCATCTACAGCTCCCAATACTCTAATTCCAAGTCCAGGACCTGGGAAAGGGTGTCTGTATACCATGTGATGAGGAATTCCTAATTCTTCTCCAACTCTTCTTACTTCGTCTTTGAAAAGCTCTCTTAATGGCTCCAATAATTCAAATTCCATATCTTCAGGAAGTCCTCCCACGTTGTGGTGAGACTTGATTACTGCAGATGGCCCGTTTACAGACTGGCTTTCGATAACGTCAGGGTAAATAGTACCTTGTGCAAGGAATTTAGCTCCTTCAATTTTGTGAGATTCTTCGTCAAATACGTGGATAAATTCGTTTCCGATGATTTTTCTCTTCGCTTCAGGATCGTCTACTCCGGCTAATTTTGTAAGGAATCTATCCTGAGCATCCACCATTTTAATGTTCATATGGAAATGCTCTCCATACTGATCCATTACTTTTTTGCCTTCATCCTTTCTCAATAATCCCGTATCTACGAAGATACAAGTCAATTGATCACCGATTGCTTTGTGAATCAAAACAGCCGCTACAGAAGAGTCTACCCCTCCGGAAAGTCCAAGGATTACTTTGTTGTCTCCTACTTTCTCACGGATTTCCTCAACTGTTTTTTCAATATAGTTGGTCAGTTTCCAGTTTTTCTCTGAATTACAGATTCCGAAAACAAAGTTTTCAAGCATTTTCCCTCCTTCTTCTGTATGAGACACTTCCGGGTGAAACTGAACACAGTAGATTTTACTTTCTTCGTTAGCAATAGAAGCAATTACTCCTGATTTTGCGTTCAATTCAAAACCTGCAGGCAATTCTCCTACTTCGTCAAAGTGGCTCATCCAAACTACAGAGTTCTGAGTAACTCCTTTCAATAAAGAGCTTTCTTTAACGATCTCAAGGTTTGCTTTACCGTATTCTCCTTTTTCTCCTTTGTTTACTTTTCCTCCTAAAAGGTGAGCTGTCATCTGCATTCCGTAGCAGATTCCCAATACAGGAACTCCCTGCTCGTATAATTCTTTTTCAACCAGGTGGGCATTTTCTGCATTTACAGAGCTTGGTCCACCGGAAAGGATGATTCCTTTTGGCTGTTTTGCTAAAATATCTTGTAATGGTGTATTGTAAGGTAAGATCTCAGAATATACCCCCATCTCACGGATTCTTCTTCCGATAAGCTGGTTGTACTGGGATCCGAAATCTAAAATAATAATACCGTTGTTCATTGTTGATAATTGATTTGTTTGAAAGATATCAGATTTCAGACATCAGATTTCAGATTTTGGTCTGAAGCCTGGAATCTAGTATCTGAACTCTTATTTTTAATATTAACTGCTTTACAAAAAAAGACTTGGAATGGCTCCAAATCTTTTTTCGTGATTTTTATTAAAACTTTCCGATGTCGTCTCTATAGAAGCCGTAATCGAAATGTACATGACTTGCGTCTTCATAAACCTTTTTGCGGGCATCTTCAAAAGTAGCACCTGTAGCTACAATGTTCAGAACTCTACCACCGTTGGAAACTACTTTGTCTCCTTTGCTGATAGCTCCTGCGTATAAAAGTTTGCTATGTTTCAGTTTATCTTCTCCTGTAATTTCGAAACCTGTTTCGATATTTCTTGGATAACCTCCTGAACACATTACAAGACAAACTGCTTTTTCGTCTTTAAATTTAAGTTCAATGTCTTTTCCTTCCATACAGTCCTGGATTACATCAAGAAGATTGTTTTCCATAAGTGCCATCAATACCTGAGTTTCAGGATCTCCGAATCTCATGTTGTATTCAAGAAGGTAAGCTCCGTTTTTTGTAACCATCAATCCGAAGAAAATGATTCCTTTGAATCCGAAACCTTCTGCTTTAAGCCCTGTAATGGTAGGCTCTAAGATATTTTTCTCAAAATCTGCATAGTGCTCCTGAGTAAATTCCGGGCTTGGTGCTATAGAACCCATACCTCCTGTATTAGGTCCGGTATCTCCATTTCCGGCTTTTTTATAGTCTTTTGCTGCTACACATGGGAATAATTTATCCCCGTTAGAGAAAGCAATAATAGACGCTTCAAAACCTTGTAAATATTCTTCAATAACTAAACGGATTCCTGCATCTCCATAGATTCTTCTGATCATGAAGTCATGGATGGTAGCTTCAGCTTCTTCAAGGTTGTCACAAATAACAACACCTTTTCCACCTGCTAAACCACTGGCTTTGATCACCAAAGGATATTGCTGTGTCTGCACATATTCTTTAGCATCGTTGTATGAATCAAATACTACCGCCTTAGCTGTTTTGATATCATAGGTCTGCATAAATTTCTTAGAGAAAGCTTTACTTCCTTCAAGGCTTGCTACTTTCTGAGTAGGACCGAAAACTTTAAGATCGTGTTTTTTAAATTCATCCTTGATACCCGCTACAAGAGGAGCTTCCGGACCTACGATCGTAAGATCAATCTTTTCTTTAATGGCGAAATCTCTAAGTTCTTTGATTTCCGATAAATGAACATTTTTCCCTATTACATCGGTAGTAGCATTCCCGTTGGCAAAAAACATTTTAGAAATTCTTGAGTCATTCTGAAGCTTTGCCGCTAAAGCAGATTCTCTACCGCCTTCACCTATGATTAATATTCTCATACTTTATATTATTATCTAGTCTTATTTTACAAATATATAATTTTGAATGCTAAAAATACAATCCCTAATTATTTTTTAATTCTATTTTAATTAGTGGAAAAAGTGTCTAACACCTGTAAACATCATTGGGATACCGTGCTCATTTGCAGCCTCTACGCTATCCTGATCTTTTACACTTCCACCTGGCTGAATAATCGCTTTGATACCTTCCTGAGCGCAGAAATCTACCACATCACGGAAAGGGAAAAATGCATCTGAAGCCAATACCAAATCTCCGGAGAATTTTTCTTTTGCTCTTTCGATAGCCTGCTGAGTCGCCCAGATTCTGTTTACCTGTCCGCCACCGATACCGAATGCCTGAATTCCGTTGGAAACTACGATTGCATTAGACTTCACATATTTTACCACTCTCTGAGAGAAAAGTAAAGCTTTTTTCTGCTCTTCTGTTGGCTGTACTTCTGTAACTACTTTGATATCGTCTGAGAAGTGAGTATCATTATCCTGAACAAGAATACCGCCATCTACCTTCACCCAGGTCTGCTTATCAGAAACAGGGTTTACGATTTTGATAATTCTCAGGTTTTTCTTTTTTCTTAAAATTTCAAGAGCTTCTTCATCAAATTCAGGAGCCATTACAATCTCAAGGAATGTTTTGTTCAACTCTTCCGCCGTTGCTGCATCTATTTTATAGTTCATTGCAACAATTCCGCCAAAGATAGAAACAGGATCACATTCGAAAGTTTTCTGGTACGTTTCCAAAGCTGAAGTTCCGATCGCAACACCACAAGGTGTAGAGTGTTTTACAGCACAACAAGCCATTTCTTCTTTGAACTCAGTGACTACTTTCCAGCAAAGGTCCATATCACGAAGATTGTTGAAAGAAAGCTCTTTCCCTCCAAGCTGTTCAAAGTCTTTCATTGCTCCATTCTCGAAAGTGGAAACATAGTAAGCTGCTGTCTGGTGAGGGTTTTCTCCGTATCTTAAGTCAGCCACTTTTTTATAAGAAGCATTAAGATAAGTAGGATATTCTTCATCTAAAAGCATTCTTGAAATAGCTGCATCATACGCAGAGGTAAGATTGAATACTTTTCCTGCAAGTTTTTTACGGGTTTCGATATAAGTATCACCGTTTTGCTCCATTTCAATTTTCACTGCTGCATAATCTTCTACATCTGTGATTACTGTTACAGAATCAAAGTTTTTAGCTGCAGAACGAAGCATTGAAGGACCTCCGATATCGATAAACTCTACTTTTTCATGTAAAGAAATGTCTTTGTTTACATTTTCAAAGAAAGGGTAAAGATTTACGATCACCATGTCAATCAGATCAATTCCGTGTTCCTGAACGGTTTTCATGTGCTCTTCATTGTTACGAACAGCCAGCAATCCACCGTGAACTTTCGGATGTAAAGTTTTCACTCTTCCGTCCAGCATTTCAGGGAAATTGGTTACCTCATCGATCTGAATAGGATTTAAACCAGCGTCTTTCAAATGTTTGAACGTTCCTCCTGTAGAGATCAACTCATAATTCTGGGCCTCCAAAAACTGCGCGAATTCTATTAATCCACTTTTGTCAGAAACACTGATTAAAACTCTCTTTTTACTCATTTTACTTTCAATTTTTTACTTTTTACAGCTATTTCAAACTGTATCCGGGTCTTTCACCTCCGAATTTACTTTTATTTTACTTAGATTTTTTTTATCAATGTAACAATCTAGCAATGTAACAATACCTTTAATATTGGTAAACTGTTACACTAGTACATTGTTATATTTATTAATTTCCCAGGACCTTATTGATCGCTATCGGAAATATTTCATATTCAATCTGGTGAACTTTCTGAGCCAGGGTTTCAGGAGTATCGTCAGCTGTTACTTCAAAAGATTTCTGAAGAATAGCTTCTCCCTCATCAATGCCTGGTGTCACAAAATGTACAGTCGCCCCACTCTCTACTTCTTTGGCTTCAATAACTGCATTGTGAACGTTCATTCCCCACATTCCTTTCCCTCCGAATTTCGGAAGCAAAGCTGGATGAATATTGATTATTTTACCATTCCAGTTTTCACAGAATTCAGATTTTAAGATGGATAAAAATCCTGCCAAGACAATCAGATCGGTATTTTCAGGGATTACTTTAGCCAACTCACTGCTGAAATTCTTTCCTCTTGGAATGAGTATGTTTTCTATATTATGATTCTTTGCTCTTTCCAGTCCGAAACATTCTCTGTCAGCTACTACCAAAGATACTTTTGCATTCTGGATTTCTCCAGCATCAATGGTATCAATGATTCTCTGCAGATTGGTTCCTGAACCAGATACGAGTACAACGATGTTCTTCATATTTTTGTAAAATGTAAAAAGTATTCATGTATTAATGACTTAAAAATCAGAAATACTTTTCACGTTACTACATTTATAGTGATAAATTGATTTTCTCTGCTCCCTCTGTGATTTCTCCGATTTCGTAAGCGTCATCTAAAAGGTGTAATACTTTTTCAGTATGTTCAGCATCTACAACGATTACCATACCTACCCCCATATTGAATGTTCCGTACATTTCCTCACGTGTTACTCCTCCTCTCTTTTCAAGCTCAAGCATTACGCTAGGGATTCTCACTTTAGAACCGTCAATAGAAGCACAAAGTCCTTCAGGAATAATTCTTGGAACGTTTTCATAAAGTCCGCCTCCGGTAATGTGAGCAATTCCACTTACTTTTACTTCTTCCAATACTTTGTGAATATCTTTGTAGTATAGTCTCGTAGGAACTAAAAGGGTTTCATATAAAGGTTTTCCTTCAAATTCTTCTTCAAAGTTCGGGAATACTTTTCTTACTAAAGAGAATCCGTTTGAGTGGAATCCTGAGCTTGGTAATGCAATAATTTTGTTACCTGCTTTGATTGTAGAACCATCAATAATCTGATCTTTTTCTACGATTCCTACGCAGAATCCTGCAACATCATAATCTCCAGGCTGGTACATTCCCGGCATTTCAGCAGTTTCTCCCCCAATCAGCGCACAGTTGTTATCTTTACAAGCGGCTACCATTCCTAAAACAATTTCTGCTGCGATTTCTGAATCAAGCTTTCCACAAGCCAGATAATCCAGGAAGAATAAAGGTTTTGCTCCGTGACAAAGAATATCATTGGCACACATTGCGAAGCAATCTACCCCGATAGAATCATATTTTCTGGTATCTAAAGCTACTTTCAGCTTTGTTCCTACTCCATCTGTTCCTGATACAAGAACCGGATTTTTGTATCCACCGATCTCATAGAAAGCACCAAAACTTCCCAAGTGGTTCAGTACATTGGAATTGTGGGTTTCACCGACCGCTTTTTTGATCTTGTCAACCGTTTTGTATCCTTCTTCTTTGTCTACTCCTGCTGATTTGTAAGTGTTGCTCATGTCTGCTTAGATTTTTAGATATAGGATTTCAGATCTCAGATTTCAGATGATTTTTATCTTGTATCTGACGTCTTGCGTCTTCTTATCTTTTAATATTTCAATTACTTTTATACTCGATTTTAGAAAACAAAAAAGCCGACAATCTTTTCAGATTATCGGCCGTTATTTTATCTCAGAATTTCAGAGCCCACAATTTTCCCTTTATGAGAAAAACATTGTTTATAGGAGGTCTGAATTTTCATCTCTTTTCTTTTTGCAAAAATAGTAATTTTAAATGAATATTCAAATTCTATTTTTCAAGGATTGTTTCAATGGCTGCAATCTTCTTTATTTTTTCTTTTAACTCACTGTTTTTATACATGTTATATTTCTATTAAAACAACTTCATTAAAGCTATCATTGAAAAAAATTATATCTCCTTAATAATTAAATTGAGCCACAAAATTATCGTTAAATTAAGACTTATTAAGTATTTGATAAATAATAAACTGTAGTATATTCTTCCTGATATTCCTTTTATACAAAGAAAAAATAAACATTCAGATAGTTGATTATATAAGCTAAATCTTATTTTTGGCTTACTTAAATTATTAAAATATGTATATGTTAAAAACAATTGACAGTATTTCAGAATTAAGAAATACGAATGGGCAATCAGAAGGGGAATCTATTTTATTGTTAGGCTATTATATTCCAGGCGATAAAGGACATTTAATATATAAATGGACATATAGTACAGCAATTGATAATGGCGGAAGTATTATTAATGGTACAGGTGGAAGTTGGATTGCTATTTTTGAAAATCAACAATTTAATTCAAAAGACTTCTCTCTGTTTCCAGTCTCAACAGCTCCAAACTATAATAATTTTAATACTCAACAAGCTTTATTTGACAAGGTAAGAAATTATGCTATAGATCATAATTTAGATCTGGTTTTTGACAGTGGTAACTATTCGGTTAACATTTTCAGAACCGGATACGCTATTAACAAAATGAAAATCAACATCATAGGAAAAGGGACTGTTAATTTTTATCTTAAAAAGAATAGTACTCCCACAATGGTTCAGTTCTGGGATGACGCTTACATTGAAAATATCAACTTTTATTCTTTAGAAACAGAACTGGATTCTCAACGTGCCACTACAGAGTCCAGAAATCGTATTTATCTAAGAAGATGCGGTTTTTTTAATTTTAAAAATCAAACAAATGGTAATTCATGGGGATTGTATGCAAAAAACACAAATGATCTGACAGTTGACAATTGTTTTTTCGGTAATAACGGTCAATCTGATTTTTCAATTGTAGATAACTGTAATAATATCAAAATTGTTAATCCTGTAAATACCATTGATAATGGGATGTATTTGAATATTGAGCCCAATTCGATAGAAATAAATCAAAACATTCAATTACAGGGTGGTGTCTATCGAAGAATTAATTTATTAGTAAATACATTATCCGCAAATCCTGTACAAAATATGACTATTATCGGCTGCCAAATAGATTGGTTGATGTACGATGGGGCAGACTGTGAAATAATTGGATCACAAATAAAGAAAATAACAAATCAAGAGGTAGTCAATATACCTATGGGAAATTTAGATCTGAATCTGAGATTTGGACCTAATTTAATTCCTGATCCCTATTTGATAGATTTTGATTATTCCGAGTCGGTACGGTCATGGGTTTTCGGTACGGCAACTTCACTTGTGATAGATAGAGTTAATAAAGATTACACAAGAATAGGTAATAGGAATATTGCTAATCACTCTACTACTATAAAATCTAAACTGATACCTGTAAATGCCACCTCTAAATATCTGTTTATGCTTAACGGCAATGCCAATTATTTTGGTACAATAAGCAATATCGCCAGATGTTTCCGAATAGAGCTATATGATTCCAACCAACAGTTAATTACGATAACCAAACCGGTAGCAGGTATAGACACCCAGTTTCAAAATATAGTGGGTAGTGCATTTCGTTTTCCTTTAACCACAGAAGGCTCAACGGGTTTCACAAATCAAATTGCGATTTTAGAATTTGAGCAATATGCACCCCAGACAAAATACTTAAAGATAGAATTAGGTAAATATAATGTAAATCAAAATGAATTTGACTTTAAGTTTATATCATTGAACGAAATATTAAGTTTTGAAAAAGGCGAGAGTATTTCAAGTTATATATCAAGAAATCTTCCTAATGGCAGATATAAAATAACAACAACACCTCCATCAAATCTCATAGAAAACAGAACAGCAGGAGCTATGACAGGAGATATCTTATATTCAGAAACGGGACAAAGCTGGATTGTCACAGATGGTAGTATTCGTCCAATTAAAGTAGATAAAATCAATAAAAAAAAGATGAATCAAATGAATTCATCAGCCACAGATATAACAACTTTGGTTACAGATTTTAATAATCTTTTGCAAAAATTAAAAGAAGTTGGATTAATGGATAGTTAACCTATTCAAACTCATTATAAATAGCTCTTAATATAAAAAACCACTCATTTTGAGTGGTTTTTATGTAAATACAAATTCAAATTCTATTTTTCAAGGATTGTTTCAATGGCTGCAATCTTCTTTATTTTTTCTTTTAACTCACTGTCTTTCTCTTCATTAGATATCTTTTGACCTGCTTTATCAAAATTATCATTAAAGAAAGGAAGAGAGAAAGTTTCCACCACATTTCCTCCATGGAAAGGAAAACGCTTCGATGCTGCTTCCAAAACTCCAGCTCCACCTCTGCCTCCTGGAGATGTAGACATCAATAGCATTGGCACTTCATTCCAAACTGTTCTGTCTTTGATTCTGGACACCCAGTCGAATACATTTTTGAATGCTGTAGAATATGTTCCGTTATGCTCTCCTAAAGAAACCAATAATAAATTTGCGCCATCAATTTTTGCTGCAAAATCATGAGCTTCCTGAGGAACACCACCAGCCAATTCTCTTTCATGCTTATAGATTGGCATTTCAAAAGGATTCAGATCTATTACTTCTACTTCTGCATTTTCAAATAATGTTGATGCATAGGCTACCAACTGTTTGTTCATTGAAGCTTCGGAGTTACTTCCTGCTATTGCTAAAATTTTCATATGTGGGGTTTATTTTTAAGATTACAAATTTAGTTTTTTATTTAAGATAAGATGGCAGTTCCATTGGTACTTCCATTAATAATACTTCGGTGTCTTCCACGGCTTCTATATTAAAGCTCTGAGTATCCCAGATTCCTAATCCGTCTCTTTCATTCAGGACACGGTCTCCTATTTTTGCACTTCCTTTTAAAACGAATGCATAGACTCCATTTCCTTTTTTGTTGAGCATATAATTTTTACCATTTCCTTTTTTAAAGTTGGCCAGGTTGAACCATGCATCCTGATGAATCCAAACTCCGTCATCATTTTTATTGGGAGATAAAATCTGTTGGAATCCATTGATTTTTTCACCTTCTTTGATACTTTTCTGATCATATCGTGGTTCAACATCCAGTTCTCTTGGAAAAACCCAGATCTGTAGAAACTTTACCTCTTCATCTTTATTTTTGTTATACTCACTGTGCTTAACACCAGTTCCGGCACTCATCACCTGAATTTCTCCTTTTCTGATTACCGCTGTAGTTCCCATTGAGTCTTTATGTTCCAAATCCCCCTCCAAAGGAATAGATATAATTTCCATATCCCTGTGAGGATGTGTTCCGAAACCCATTCCCTGAGAAACGGTGTCATCGTTCAATACTCTTAAAACACCAAAGTTGGTTCTGTCTCTGTTCTGATAGTTGGCAAAACTGAATGTATGGTAAGAATTTAACCATCCGTGATTGGCGTGGCCTCTTGAATCTGCTTTATGATATACTGTTTTCATTTTCTGTGATTATTTATAGTACAAATGTACGGTATGCGGGTATTTTAAAAGTTGATGTAGGTTAAGAAAGGAAATTGGGGAAGTAAAAAAGTTGAGAAAGTGAAAATATCGGCTAGGTTGGATTACGCAAAGATGCGATTTCTTTACTTTCAATATGTTTTTTAAGGCGCAAGGATTTTATCTGCAATAAAATTTTATACAGGATATTTTTTCTTCTGAAGATTGAACAGATGATATGTCATCTGGGAGATCTGCGGGAAACTAATAGATTCTGAATATTAATCAATTTAAGTTTTGGCTAAAGCCAGCTGATAGGAGCTAAAAGAGAAAGCGGGCTAAAGCCCGCTCCTATTGAATATGTTTATACTATTTCAGTTTTAAATTAAAGTTTTCTACGCAACTTCTAACTTCTAGTTTCTAGTTAAAAATGCACCTGTTTGATCTCCTCTTCAATTTCCTTAGGGGTTTCATCTTCTGATTTAACAAAAATCATGGTCACTACAGCTCCTATCAGCATGCAAACACCTCCTACCACAACATAATCCATCGCCTGTTTTCCGAAAACACCGCTTACAACAGGACCTCCGAATAATCCATTGATGATCTGAGGAATAACAATAAAGAAATTGAATATTCCCATATAAACTCCCATTTTTCTCTGTGGAATTACTTCAATAAGCATCGCATAAGGCATTGCCAGAATACTTGCCCAGGCAAAACCTAACCCGATCATGGAGATCCATAAATTGTTGATATCTTTAATGAAATACATTGAAACAAGTCCCAAACCTCCACATAGCAAAGCCAAAGCATGAGTCTGTTTTTTACCAATCAGTTTCGCGATAGGTGTCAATAAAAAAGCAAATGGGATTGCCCATAAATTATACATTCCGAAAAGCTTTCCGGTTAAGTCCCCGGCATCATTAAATGCTTTGGAATGGGTATCTTCCGGAGAAAGTCCAAAATGATGGGTAGCTAATGCGCTGGTGGTAAAAACCCACATGGTAAATAAAGCAAACCATGAAAAAAACTGAACAATTCCCAGCTTTTTCATCTGTACAGGAATTGCTGCAAAGTCTTTGAAAATATCTGAAAACTTAGATTCCTGCCTCTCAACTTCTTTTCCATCTTCAAAATCAGCAAACTCCTGTGGAGAGTATTCCCTGGTTGTCATTATAGTGTAAAGAATTGATATGATAAGCAAACCTGCTCCTATATAAAAAGAATAAATCACATTATCTGCTACAAACCCTGCCGGGGCTTCATTGGAAATTCCCATTTTTGTTAACCAATCCGGCAAATAAGAGCCCAATACAGCCCCGATTCCAATCAGAATTGTCTGTACTGAAAATCCTATTGTGCCCTGATGTTTCGGGAGCATATCTCCTACCAATGCCCGGAAAGGCTCCATTGCGATGTTTACAGAAGCATCCATCATGGCAAGGAATATTACAGCTAATAAAAGAGCATTGGCAGCGAACATCTGAGTCACAGAAGCTGCATTCGGAAGAAGCACAAGCCCTATAGCACACAAAACGGCTCCAATTAAAAAGTAAGGTTTTCTTCTTCCCAACGGGCTCCAGGTATTGTCTCCCATGTGGCCGATAATAGGCTGAACAATCAAACCTGTAACAGGAGCAACCAGCCAGAACCAGGATAATTCGTGAACATCCGCTCCTAAATTACCTAAAATACGGCTTGCATTTCCATTTTGTAATCCGAACGCCATTTGAATTCCAAGGAATCCCATACTCATGTTAATAATCTGAAGCATGGATAAGTCTGGCTTTTTTCTTTTTCCAAACGGTCCCGTATTATATCTCCCCAACATTTCTGCCATTATGACTTCAGTTTTTGGATTAATGCATCCTCGATAGGTGCTTTTTCTATCACCACTTTATCCACTACCTCATTAGGAACCGTCACAGAAAGAACGTATTGTTTTACCTTCCAACTTCCGTTGATTTTTTCTACCACTCCGGAACCTCTGCATATTTTCATCTGGGTATCCAATAGTTCATCGAACCACGCCAATTTCCCATCTTTGCTGAAGTAAATATTTCTTTTCAGCGCTTTAAAATTCCAGGTTTTTTTCTTGTCAAAATGAGGTTTAGCCCATACCATGAATTCTTTTTTATTCCATATTTCGGTAGCATCTGTTCCAATAAAGGTAGATTCATCTGCAAAGAAATTAAAATAGCCTGTGTAATCTGCCTTTGCAGCAGCTACGTTGAATGCATCCAACATTGTACTGATTTCCGATTTTTCTTTTTCAAATGTATTTTTTGACTGAGCGCTGAATAAAGAAAATCCCAGTACAAAGAGGATTAATGTATAAGCAGTCGTTAGTTTTTTCATATGTATTAATTATTTTTCAAGTTCAATGATTAATGGTGTTTTAGCAGGAATATTCATACTGTTTTGTAATGAAATTTCTTTTCCTGAAATTACTTCTTTTCCTTTTGTAAACCCATTAAGTGATTCGGCAAACCGTTTCAAGTCTAACGTCTGATCTTTTTCATTATTGTTGATGACCACCATTACTCTTTCTTTTTCATTGTATCTGAAATACACAAAAACGCCATCTTGAGGAACGAAATTTTTAGTTTTCCCGTTATGAATCACATCTTTGCCCTTTCTCCAGTTCAGAAGTTTTTGAGTAAACTGGAAAAATTCCTTTTGCTCCGGAGTCTGAGCAGATGGATTGAAAGCATTCTGAGAGTCAGATTTCCAGCCTCCCGGAAAATCTCTTCGGATATCTGCATCACCTCCCTTCGTCTTATCTCCTTTCATTCCTATTTCTGATCCGTAATAGATCTGAGGAATTCCTCTTACGGTTGAGATCAAAGCAAGTCCTATTTTGTAAGCATCAGGATTTGCATTAAAGATTTCATTCCATCTTTCTGTATCATGATTTTCAAAGAAAACCAAAAGGTTATTGATATCCGGATAAAGAAAATCGCTGGTAAAGGAATCGTAAATGCGGATCATCCCTTTATCCCAACCTTCTTTTTCTTTAAGAGCTTTAGGCATATTTTCAAACAGCATAAAATCCATTACCGAGGGTAAATTTGAATTGTATCCTTCTATCTCTCCTATTTTAGAATTTTTCTGCCAGGCTGCAATTTGTGCTGCTGTATAAAGCCAGGTTTCTCCTACGATATTGAATTTTGGATATTCATCGGTAATTGCCTTAGCCCATTTTGCCATACCCTCTTTATCATTGTAAGGATAGGTATCTACCCGGAATCCTCCCAATTCTGCATATTCTATCCACCAGATTGCATTTTGAATCAGATATTTCAGAACCAATGGATTTTTTTGATTAATATCCGGCATGGTAGTATCAAACCATCCGTCCAGTGCATATTTTTTATCAATATCTGAAGCATTGGTATCAAATTGCGTTGTCGTTTTATAATTGGAACGTTTAAATCCTTTTTCTCCTTCATCAAACCAGTGTATCCAGTCTTTTGAAGGAAGGTCTTTGATCATCCAGTGTGAGCCGCCCCAGTGGTTGGTCACATAATCCATCACCAGCATCATATTCCGTTTATTCAGTTCTTTGGATAAAGTTTTGTAGTCTTCATTGGTTCCGTAGCGGCCATCAATTTTATACAGGTCTGTCTGGGCATATCCGTGATAGGAATATACTTTTTCATTGTCTTCATTTACTGGCGTCAGCCAGACTGCTGTTGCTCCCAGATTCTGAATATAGTCAAGATGCTTGATGATACCGCTAAGATCTCCGCCATGTCTTCCATTAGGCAGACTTCGATCTGCTTTTTCTGTAAGTTCCGGTTCTGAATCATTTTTCTCATTACCATTGGCAAAGCGGTCTGGCATGATCAGGTACATGACATCTTTTGAGGTAAAAGATTCGCGGTTGGCAGATCCGGGATTCCTTTGCTTCAGTTCATATGCATAAGAACTCAGGTTTTTACGTCCTTTTTTAATAGTAATAGTAAACTTCGGAACATTTATTTCATTGGTATTTACGGTAATAAAAACGTAATTCGGATTATCAACTTTCCGGATGTCTTTGATCTGTATTCCATCCGAAAGTACAACCTCGTTATGGGCAACGTCTTTTCCGTACACAAGAATCTGAAGTTCAGGGTTTTTCATTCCTTTCCACCAGAAGGCCGGTTCTATTCTTTCCAGTACTTTTTGGGAAAAGGCTGCAGAAGCTATTGAAAGGGCTAATGCGGCAAATATTGTCTTCATATTAGTGTTCAATTTAGCATTTAATTTTCATATAGACATTCAAAATATAGCAGAATGTCCTCTTTTTTTCATCCTCATACCTACAATTTTTCAAAATTTGGCATTCATTTTTTAACTTATATAGAAAAAACTTAAATTTTTCATAAAAAATTCATCTTAAAAGTTAATTTATCCCCCTTTTTATCTTTAGTTTTACAGAAAAAATGTTTGATTTCAGTAGTATGTTCCACGCTGAGGGTCCGGATGTTGTTTACACATGGACTATCCCTGTTTTTGCGGTAATTATTTTCGCAGAAATGGCCTACAGTCACTTCAATAAAGAAAAAATTTACGAAACCAAAGATGTAGCAACTAATGTCCTTTTTGCATTGCTCAACTATGGATTAGATATCATCATGAAAGGCTTCTCTTTATTTGTCATGATGTTTTTTTATCATCACCGCATCTTCGACTGGCAAGAGGGAATCTGGTATTGGATTGCTGTATTTCTCGCTCAGGACTTCGCTTATTATGTTCATCATTATGTAGATCATCATTCACGTGTCTTCTGGGCCGTACATATTACGCATCACAATTCTGATTATTTCAACATCAGCACAGGATTCAGAAGTCCTGTATTTCAGCCATTGTACAGGTATTTGTTTTTTTCTCCGTTAGCGTTTATGGGCTTTCATCCATGGCATATCCTGGTAGCGTATTCTGCGATACAGATCTACGGAACCTTTGTACATACACAGTCTATTAAAAGTATGGGATTTTTAGAATATATTCTGGTTACCCCTTCTCATCACAGGGTACATCATGCCTGCAACATCAAATATCTTGACCGTAATATGGGAATGGGGCTGATTATCTGGGATAAGATTTTCGGAACTTTTGAAAAAGAAGATCCAGAGGTGCCTGTGAAGTATGGTGTCTATCCAAAAATAAAGTCCAAAGATCCTGCAACAATGCTTTTCTATGAATGGAGAAGAATAGGAAAAGATATCAGACAGCCCGGACTTTCTTTCAAAGACCGTATAAAGTATCTTTTTTATTCACCGGGATGGAGACATGATGGAACCGGAAAAACGGTAAAACAATATCAGAGGGAATATAAACACAAGGAAAAAATAAAAAACGAAAATGCATCCTTAAAGGAGCAGACACCTGATACTGACTATCAATACTCACAACTGAACCAGCCAGCAGGGGATAAATAATCTGTCAAAAAATACCCCGGACATCGAAAAACCGATGAACCGGGGCACCTTAGTGTCTCTTTAAAATTATTTTACAGGCTTGATAGAAATTGCGAAACCGCCGCTTCTTGCCATTTTAAAATTAATTTTTGATTTGCCTGTAATCTCTTTCTTGTAGATATTATAGCTTTGAGGATTATCTATATAATCAGCATCTTTTCCATCTTCATAGATCGTTGCTTCATATTTCTTTCCTTTATCCAGGAATGAGAAGTCTACAGTATACTCACGTTTGTTTTCATCAGTAATACCTCCTACAAACCAGTTTTCAGTACCTTTTGCTTTTCTTGCTGTAATTACATAATCACCAGGTTCTGCAGATAAGATTTTTGTATCATCCCAGTCTGCTGCTACATCCTTGATAAACTGGAATGCATCCATATGCTTTTTGTAGTTTTCAGGAAGATCCGCAGCCATCTGAAGCGGCATATACATTGTTACATAAAGAGCCAGCTGTTTTACCAGCGTAGTTTTTACGAAACGGTTATCTCCAGGGAAATAATAATCTAACTTTGTCTGGAAAATACCCGGCGTATAATCCATAGAACCACCCATCCATCTTGTAAACGGAAGGACCGTCTGGTGATCAGGCTTGTTTCCTCCGAATGCTTCATATTCTGTTCCACGTGCTGCTTCAGCAGAAATATAGTTCGGGTAGGTACGGCTTTCTCCTGTAGGTCTTACAGATTCATGAGAATTGACCATAATTTTATAGTCGTTTGCTTTTTCTGCAATTCTATAATAATGGTTAATTGTCCATTGAGAGTAGTGATGTTCTCCTCTAGGAATAATATCTCCTACATATCCTGTTTTCACAGCATCATAGCCATATTTATTCATCGTTTGGAATGCTTTGTCTGCCCATCTTTCGTAGTTCGTTGCAGAACCTGAAGTTTCATGGTGCATAATCAGCTTTATTCCTTTTGAATGGGCATATTCATTCAACATTTTGATATCGAAATCCGGGTAAGGGGTAATGAAATCAAAAACATATTCTTTTGAGTGTCCGAACCAGTCTTCCCAACCGATATTCCATCCTTCGATCAATAATCCCTGGAATCCGTTTTCTGCAGCAAAGTCAATATATTCTTTAACTTTTGTATTATTGGCTGCATGTTTTCCGTTTGGAGTTAATTTTGCAAAATCTGTTTTACCTAAATGAACATTTTCAGCTGTAGAGTACGCCCACTGAGATTTCCCAATGATCATTTCCCACCAAACTCCCATGTATTTTGTAGGGTGAATGTAAGAAGTATCAGTATATTTTGTAGGCTCATTAAGGTTGAAGATCATTTTAGAATCCATTACCTGTTCTGCTTTCGGAGCTACAATAATTGTTCTCCAAGGCGTAACCGACGGAGTCTGAATGTATCCTTTTGCCCCTTGTCTGTCAGCCGTTAAATGCGTTTTGAACTTATAATTCTGTGCATCCACTTCCAGATGGGAAGCCGGATAATCTAATACAGCAGCCTCAGCAACGTTGATATACAATGGTTCTTTTCCTTCTTTTTTAAGCATTAAAGGAGACTGAACTGCATTTTTCACCAATGACTGTGAAGCGTTCGCATCGTATGCTTTATCCCATTTTGCAGGAATTTCAGATACTTTTGTTTCCTGATACTGGTATTCCTGAGAGTCATAATCTGCAACTATCCACCATGCTTTCATATCAGTAGGAAAATCAATTTCAGAATCTTCTTCTCTGATGACGAAATAATTAAGGTTTTTCTGTTGTGGAAATTCATATCGGAATCCCAGACCATCGTTAAACAATCTGAACTTCACCACAATACTTCTGTCTGTAGAAGCCTGGTTCAGGGTAACTGCCAGCTCATTGTAGTTATTGATATAGTTTTTCTTTTCTCCTAAAACCGGCTGCCAGGTTTCATTTTTGGAGTCTCTTTTTTCATCTGTCTTTGCAAAACCGTTGTTCAGATCGTATTTTGCATCTTCTGGTTTGGCAATCTCAGAAGCGAATTTTATGGCTGTGTCTTTAAATAATCTCAATCCCAATTTAGAATCTTCAACTACTACTGTACCATTATATTTCAGGTTATAGTAAGGTACTCCTTCTTTCAGCTGAAAGCTCATTTCAAACTTCCCGTCCGGAGATTTTAAAGATTGGGCTTTCACACCTGTAAACATCATTGAGAGCAAAAGCGCTCCAACTGTAATTTTCTTCATAATGACTATTTATTAACTTAAAAATAGATAAAGTGCCGCTGTAACAGCACTTTACCCATTTATTATTCTTTAATTATTATAATGCTTCTATTTTATAAGTCCCTAATTTCAGATCTACAGAAATTTTATAGCTTCCTCCAGTACCATCAACTTTAATATTTCCATTGCTTCCTTTAGGAGCTATAAGGCCTGAGTTTCCATCTCCAGAGATATTTCCCCAGTCAAGATCTCCCCAGCTCTGCTGACCCAGGAATTTAAATTGAGAACCTGCAGAAAGTATAATGGTATGCTCAAATTTACCTCCGCCTAAATTGGTCATAGCTATAGCTCCTGCAGCATTCCATCCGTTGATCGTACCTACCATATACAGATTAGCAGGGTTCCAGTTATTGATTGCGGAAGGAACCACATCTATTGTTTTTTTGGCAAGATCAGAATCAATTGTAATCTTGTACATTCCTGAAGCTCCTGTAAACTGCATATTTTCAGGTGCTGCAGCTACCAGATTGGAAGACCATGTTTTGAAATATTTATTAGCATCCTGCATTCCTGCTGTATCTAAACTATAGTTCAAAGGACTCCAGTCTTTCTGTCCTAAAAATCTGAATGCTTTCCCATTTTCCAGATAGGTATAGATTGTAGAAATATTTTCATTTTTATATAATACCTGAGCAGCTCCTGCATTCCATCCAACAGCAGATGCCTCTCCCACAATATAAAAAGAAGGATATTCTGTTAGATACGGGGTAATACTCATTGGAATTACGTTGGAATAAGATGCAGCATTTCCTACTGAAGCTTTCATTCTTACTTCAATATTTGCTGCAACCCCCGGAAGAAATCCTGCATCAAGAATAATTTTATTTAAATCTTTAACAGTATAAGTTTTGGACAGATCATTTGCTGTTAAATCCGCACTTTTAGCATTTGCGAAACTGGTTCCTGCTTTTGCAAACTCAAGAGTGTTACTATTAACAACAGCAAGATTAAATGTGGGATTTGTCCAAGTAAATTTTACTGCTTTATCATTTTCATTAGCTTTAAGCAAAACTAATGTGGCTACATCTCCTGTTAAAGTAGGGTTTTTGGTTACTTCAAGAACTGCCTTATCTTCATCTTTCTCACAGGAAACCATTAAAATTCCGATAAAAACAGCTGCCAATATTTTGAATAGATTTTTCATTTCAAACGTTTTTAAATTAATACCCAGGATTTTGAATCAGATTAGGGTTGGCTACGATATCTTTAGCAGGAATAGGGAAAAGGTTTCTGTAGCTCTCTACAGCTTTACCATCTTTCACATTTCCTTTCCATGGCCATAGATAATCTCCTGTAGTAAACTTGTTGAAACGGATAAGATCACTTCTTCTGGTCATTTCCCAAGATAGTTCTCTTCCCCTCTCATCTAGAATAAAGTTGAGATTGATTGAAGATACATTTCCACTTGTATTTCCATACGCACGTTCTCTCAGCTGATTAATATAACCGATTGCTGTAGCCTGGCTTCCACCAGTACCTCCTCTCAATACAGCTTCTGCATACATCAGATAGATGTCTGCTAAACGGTATAAAGGAATATCTGCCTCAACCCAGTTGGTGTGCGCTCCAACAGATCCGTTACTTTTCACATTTTTAAACTTGATAAAAGCATAACCATCAGTAAATGAACCTAAATCATTAATTTCTAAATTTTGCCCTGAAGTAAAGAACCTTCCTCTTTTGTCACTTCCATTAGTAGGGAATAAGCCTACAAATGCTTTTGTAGTTCTTAAACCACTCCATCCGCCATTCACTCCAAAATCAGCAGCTTTCATATCACCACCTATTGCGGCATGAACTAGATAAGTAGTACCTCCGTTGGTCTGCGTATTGATTCCGTCAAAATTTACACTTAAAATTTGCTCCGGGTTATTAATATTATTATCTGCAAGGAACAGATCATCGTATTTTGGTTTTAAAGAATACCCTGCTGCAATCACTTTATTACAATAAGTGATACAGTCTGTATTTCTCTGTGTTCCGGTATATACTTCTGCATTCAAATATAATTTTGCCAATAATGACCATACAGCAGCTTTATCTGCTCTTCCGTATTCATTGGTTTTAGGGTCTTTCAATTCACCTGCTACAGCAAGCAATTCGGACTCAATAAAATTAAATAATGCTTTTCTTTCTATTCTTTGTGGTGGATTGACAGAGCCCGGCAAGTAGGATTCATCTACAAAAGGAACATTTCCGAACATATCGATCGCATGATAATACGACTGCGCTCTCAGGAAACGTGCTTCAGCTCTCATTAATTTAGCCTGAGCAAGATTATCCCCGGTAATATTATTGGAAGCCAATTTTTCATCTGTTACATTTCTCAGAAATTCATTACAAAAAGCAATTTCTGTATATACTCTATAGTACATTGCAGCGATGAATTCATTAGATGCATCCCAGCTCATTTTGTGAAGCGTATGAAGATTTCCGTCATTCCAGCCAATCACAGCTTCATCGGTGGTAACCACGTTCAGGGTGTACATCAATCTGGTATATTGAGAAAAACCACCATTGATGCCGTTAATATCACTATCCGGCTGATCACCGTCTCCACTGATCTGACCTCCCATAGCAAGTCCTCCGTAAAGTTTTGCCAGCACATTTTTATAGTTGGCAAAATCCTTATATATACTGGCTGAAGTAACATCTGTGATGGGCTCTCTTTCAAGATCTTTCACACAAGAAGCTGTTGTCAATAAAAATACTGCTGAAAGAGGCAATACTATATTTTTAAGTTTAATTCTATTTAGTTTCATTGAATTCTTATTTAAAATTGGAAGTTAAAACCTAAAGAATAAATCTTAGGCATTTGGTAGTAACCATTATCTATTCCACCGAAAACTTCAGGATCTACTCCTGAATATTTAGTGATCACAAAAACATTCTGCGCCATTGCATATACTTTCAGATTACTTCCTTTAGTGAAAATTTCTCCGAAATTGTATCCTACATTGATATTATCCAGTCTCAGGAATGAAGCATTCTCAACATAAATATCAGATTTGTATTGAGGAACGGCAAACTTATACTGAGGTGCCGTAGTGAATACATTCTGAAGATATTCGTTGGTAGATGCAGATTGCAGTGAACTATTTGAAGCAGCATTATTATATACATAGTTTCCTAATACTGCTCTTGCGCTTAACGCAAAATCCCAGTTTTTATGAGATACTTTAGTAGAGAAACCTAAAATTGCATCAGGTGTTGTAGATTTGTAATAATACATATCTTTTGTACTGATCACACCATCACCATTTCTGTCTACAAAAGCTCCATCCACAGGCTTTCCATTAGTATCATATACCTGTTGGTATACCCAGAATGAGTTAGGTGCATATCCTACTGCATGAGCCTGAATTCTGTTTCCAGAACCTCCTTCAATACCTCCTACTTCCATATTAAATGATTCATCCGCTCTGTCTTTAAGCTTCGTGATGACCGGCTTGTAATGAGTAGCATTAAAGCTTACTTCCCAGGTTGTATTTTGGTTTTTAACCGGAATTACTGTAATACTTCCTTCAATCCCTTCATTTTTCATATCACCCACGTTCTGCCAGCTCGCATTACTTAGACCTCCTGCAGGTTCATCAGCATATACAAGAAGATCTTTGGTATCTTTTCTGAAGACATCTATTGATCCTGTGATTCTGTTTTTATTAAAACCAAAATCTAATCCTAAGTTCTTCGTAGTAGTTGTTTCCCAGGTAAGATTCGGGTTATAGTTGGCGGGTCTGAACATAAAATAGAATTCATTTCCAAACTGATAGCCCGCTCCCTGATAACTTGGGTTGTATGCTGCAAAAGCAGGATAATTATTAGGTTTATTACCGTTAAGCGCAGGTAATTCCTGTTGACCTGTTTTACCCCATCCAGCTCTTAGTTTTAATGTGCTGATTGAGGATATATTTTTGATGAAATTTTCTTCATTAAGCTTCCATGCTAAGGAAACTCCAGGGAAAACTCCCCATACATTATCTCTGGTTCCGTTGAAAAATCTGGAAGAACCATCTTTACGAACCGATCCTGAAATAACATATTTATTAGCTATGGTAAAAATAGCTCTTCCATAAAATGAAATCAGTGTATTTCGAGTTTTGAAGTCTAAATCCTGCGAGTTAATTCCTGTTCCTCTATAAGTGATAGCACCTGGAAGATAAATATTGAAATCCTGATAAGAATACCCTGCAGTAATATCCACACCAGTATTAATAGCACTGATGTTTTTTACATAATTAAAATAGGTTTCCAAAAGCTTGTTTTTCTTTTCCATAGAATAGAAATTAGAGCTTCCCTTATCTTCAAAACCTGGTCTCAGACGGGCGTCTTTAAATTTGTGTCCATCACTTTTTGTATAATCGTATCCGGCGTTCACATTGAAATGAAGGTCCGGAAGAAAGTGAAACTTATAATCTAACTGAATATTTCCCAATCCTCTTAGGACAGAAGACACATCTCTTACTCCATTGATCAGTCCAAGCGGATTGGAGTTGGCATTTACATTATATCCTGTTGCAGATCCGGAATCCAGCCATTCATAATATCCTCCGTAATTAGAGTTTCCTGAATATACTGGTTGTGTAGGGTCAAAATAAGTAGCCGCTTTAATTACTCCACCATCTACAAATCTATTATCGGTAAATGTTCCTTTTGCATTCACATTTACGGATAAATGGTTATCTAAGAATTTAGGATTTAAGTTCAATCCTACAGAAGTTCTGCGGAAAGAATTTGATTTTACAATACCGTTCTGCTCATTATACCCTAATGATAAGCGGTATGGAAGACCTTTAATACCTCCTGAAAGGGCAACATTATTATCTGTACCCCATGCTGCCTGGTAAATTTGATCTTGCCAGTCGGTATCAGCATTTCCAAGTTTAGTTTTATAACCGGCAGGTGCATAAGTATTAACAAAATCCCTAAACTCCTGAGCATTTAACACATCTACCTTTCCCATTTTAGTAGAAACTGAAGTTACCGTTGAAAAATTCAACTTAAACTTTCCTGCCGTTCCTTTCTTGGTAGTAATAAGGATAACCCCGTTAGAAGCTCTGTTACCATAGATAGCAGTAGCCGAAGCATCCTTAAGAATATCAAATGTTTCAATATCATTCGGGTTAATTAATGATAAAGGATCAGAAACACCATTCATTCCTACAAAGTCCTGGGGAACTCCATCAATTACAATCAAAGGAGAGTTTTCACCACTTAAAGAAGATGTTCCCCTGATCCTGATCTTGGTCCCGGAGCCCGGAGCTCCACTGTTATTGGTAATCTGTACCCCTGGAGTTTTCCCCTGGATCAACTGTCCTGCAGAAGTTGCCCCTCCGTTGAAGTCTTTTGCCGTAACAGAAGTTATAGAACCGGTAAGATCAGATTTTTTCTGCTTTCCATATCCGATTAATACAACTTCCTCAATTTTCTTCTCCTGAGGAACAGAGTCTTTTTTCTGCGCATGCATTATTGTACTGGCCAATAAAAAAGCAGGTGCAATTTTCAATACTGTTGTAAAATTATTCACAATCATATTTTTTTATAGTTTCGTTTTTTCAGTCTTAATTCGGCTTGTAGCCAGACTCGCAATTTAAAAAAAAAATAGAATTATCGTAATTTTAATATAATTTTAGTTAAAATTATGTATATTACGAAACACTTTTTAGTTAGTTTTTTAAATTTCAATAATTTGCACCGTCTTATGCATTGCATAACATTTGAATTAATTTAATATTTAGTTAAACAACCGTTTAACTTAAATTCATATTCAATCTTCAAAATTTGCTTTCTGCAGCATAATAACACCACCAATAGCGGTATTCAACAGATATTCCTTATCTTTGCAGTTAAAACTTTACTATAAATGTCAAACAGAAAGATGATTACGGCAGCTTTGCCTTATGCAAACGGGCCGGTTCATATAGGACATTTGGCAGGTGTTTATATTCCTGCGGATGTTTACGCAAGATTTCAGAGAAGATTAGGAAAAGATGTAGCGTTTATCTGTGGTTCGGATGAGCACGGAATTCCTATTACCATAAGAGCTAAAAAAGAAGGAGTAACTCCTCAGGATATCGTTGACAAATATCACGGGATCATTAAAAAATCTTTTGCTGATCTGGGAATTTCATTTGATGAATATTCAAGAACAACGTCTAAAAACCATTACGAAACCAGCCAGGATTTCTTCAAGGTTTTATACGAGAAAGGAAAATTTACAGAAGAAATTTCTGAACAGTATTTTGATGAGCAGGCAGGAGAATTCCTTGCTGACCGTTATATTGTAGGAACATGTCCTAACTGTGGAAACGAAAATGCTTATGGAGACCAGTGTGAAAAATGTGGTTCTACCCTTTCTCCTTCTGAGCTGATCAATCCGAAATCAATGCTTAGCGGAAATGTTCCTATCCTTAAAGAAACAAAAAACTGGTATCTGCCATTAAACGAATACGAAGACTTTTTAAACGAGTGGATCATTGAGGGCCATAAAGATGACTGGAAACCTAATGTATACGGACAGGTAAAATCATGGTTAAATGACGGCCTTAAGCCTCGTGCGATGACCAGAGACCTTAACTGGGGTGTTCCGGTTCCACTTCCAAATGCGGAAGGGAAAGTATTATACGTATGGTTTGATGCTCCTATCGGCTATATTTCTTTCACCAAAGAATGGGCAGAGAAAAACGGAAAAGACTGGAAAGACTACTGGCAGAGTCCAGACAGTGATCTGGTACATTTTATCGGAAAGGATAATATTGTATTCCACTGTATTATTTTCCCTTCGATGATGAAAGCGCACGGAGATTATATTATGCCTAAAAATGTTCCTGCTTTTGAATTCCTGAACCTTGAGAACGATAAGATCTCAACATCAAGAAACTGGGCAGTATGGGCTCATGAATATGTGGAAGACTTCCCTGGACAGCAGGATGTTTTAAGATATGCTCTTCTTTCATCTGCTCCGGAAACAAAGGATAACAACTTTACATGGAAGGATTTCCAGACTAAGAATAATTCTGAGTTGGTAGGTATCTTCGGAAACTTCATCAACAGAGTTGCCGTTCTTATCCATAAATATTATGATGGTGTTGTTCCACAAGGAGATGTAAACAGTCCTGAACTGCAGGAAATAAGTAAATCTGCAAAAGAAATCTCAGGATTCCTTGAAAATTATGAGTTTAGAAATTCATTGACTGCATTAATGAATCTTGCCCGTTTTGGAAACCAGTACCTTCAGACAGAAGAACCTTGGAAAACCATTAAAGATAACCCGGAAAAAGCAGCTCAATCTTTATTCGTTGGAGCACAAATTGCTGTTGCTTTAGCTCAGTTATGTGAACCTTTCATGCCTTTCAGCTCTGAAAAACTATTGAACATGTTCAATGTTGAAAAGAAAGACTGGAGTTCTATTGAGAATCAATCAGTATTAATCGAAACAGGCCGTAAAATCAACGAATCATCTCTTCTTTTCTCAAAAATTGAAGATGATGTCATTGAAGCTCAGATCCAAAAGCTTGAAAACACAAAACAAAACAATAAAAAAACAAATCCTAACGCAAACCCTATGAAAGAAGAGATCACATTTGATGACTTTACTAAAATAGACCTTAGAACAGCAACCATTTTAGAAGCTGAAAAAGTAGAAAAAGCAGATAAATTATTAAAACTTACTGTAGATACAGGAGTAGATGTAAGAACTGTTGTTTCCGGGATTGCAGAAAGTTTCACTCCTGAAGAAGTAATCGGGAAGCAAGTAATGATCCTTCTGAACCTTGCTCCAAGAAAAATCAGAGGAATTGAATCTCAGGGAATGTTATTATTAACAACAAAACCAGACGGAAAATTATCTTTCGTAACACCGGACGACAGCAATGTTGAGAACGGTATTGAAATCGGATAATTAAAATCCTTATAAAGATAACAGGCTGTTTCACAAGAAGCAGCCTTTCTTTTATATACAGCTTATGGTCAGTAAAAATGTTTTACGAAAACTTTCCAATCAGGAATTGGAAGGATATTTAAAGGAAGGCAACCGCTTTGTTCCTGAAGCTGTTCAGGTCGCATTTGAAATTCTGGAAGAAAGAGGACGTATTTTCAGCGAACAGGAAAAAATGGCTGTTCAGCAATTGATCCAGCATAAAAAAGAAATTGAGGAGGCAAAACGTGCAGAAGAAGTAGAGGTCTGGAAAGATCATATCACAGAAGATCCTGAGGCCATAAGGCTTTATTCACGGATGACAATTTTGGTCACCAGTGTTTTTTTCAGTACGATTCCCGGAGCAATTTTACTGTGTTTTAATCTAATCAAACTCAAAAAATACTTCCCTGCCTTCCTTACACTTGTATTTGGATTGCTGTTTTTTATATTTCAGAAGTATGTTCTGCTTTCCCATTTTGACTTTGGTACAACTTCCAGATACAGTCCCGAAATTGGAGTTATTTCAATAGGAGCTTTAGGTTTACTTGTCATCAGTGTTCTAGCAACTCCAAAAAAACTTCCTTACCGTGCAGAATCTTATATTCTTCCTGTTGTTTTATGTGCCGGAACCGCGGTTCTGATGTATTTTTATTCCCAGGAATGGTTCTCTTACTATCCGTTGGCAAAGGCCGTCCATCTATTCAAACAGTAATAAGGAGCTTATTCCCGCTATCCACTTTTACTCCTCGCGCCTGGCCAAAGAGCCAACCGCATGCTGTGGGGTAACCGTTTCTATCGGGGCTAGAAATAGTACAAAAAAAAGTCATCCCGGTGTACAGAATGACAATATATGAATTTATGAGATTGCATCGTTTTCAGTTCGCAATGACTTGTTGTCAATTATTTCTTAGTCAGTTTTGCTAAGTAAGAATCCTCATCTTTCAAAACTCTTTCTATTTTGAAGCCATTGTTTTTGGCTGCATTCTTCAAGGTATTGAAGTCAAGATACAGCCAGGTAATCGGTTCCTCAGATTCTCCTTTATAATGCACTACATACTCCAGTTCTCCGTAATATCCACCAGCCGGAATATATACTCCGCCATCTTTATCACGGTCGAACATATAAAGAATATCTGTACTGTCAATCAGAACCTGTCCGCCATCGTTCAGTAAAGTCTGCAGCTTCTGAAGGTAGGTATCAATTTTCGCAAGGCTTTCAAAAACTCCGGTACCGTTCATCAGTAATAAAATGGTATCAAAAGTTTCTCCTGAAAAGTCAAGCATATTTTCACAAACTGCTTTTTCAATGCCTCTCAGCTTGCAAACCTCAATTGATTTTGGGGAAATATCCAATGCGGTCACCTCAAGGTTTCTTTCATTTTGAAGATATAAAGAATGAGAACCAGCACCTGCTCCAATGTCCAGAATTTTTCCTTCGGATAATTGCAGTGCTTTCTGCTCAATATCATTCATGTCTTCAAAATCTCTGAATAAATAATCCACCGGAAGTTCATCCAGCTCAGAAATTGACGTTTCAGTCTGCAGATCTTCAGGATTGTCATTATGGTAATAATCCCAGATCGCTCTGCCCATTAAATCTTTCATGGGTGCAAAGATACGGGTTCGGGGTGATAGTTGCGAGTTATTTTGTTGTTGGTTTTTGTTGCGAGTTATTGTTGCTGGTTGCTGGTTTATTTAGTTGGTTGAATGCTGCGGTTGCGAGGTACGGGTTTCGAGATGTGGCATATCTACAACTTTAAACCTTAAACCTTAAACTCTCCCACTCTCAAACTCTCAAACTCTCAAACTCCCCCACCATCTACTCCATCGAATCCTTCTCCTTATGTCTATCTGCCTGCGACTCATTTTCTGCTACACCTGCTTTCCAGTAAGAATAAGCATATAATTCCTGAGGGGTCCAGTTTTTTTCTTTTCTCAGATAAGTACGGATTTCTTTCACGCTTGAGAATTCACATGCAACATAGCCAAATTTTGTAGTCTCAGGAAGATCAATACTTTTTACAGCATTTGAAATTTCACTGCTGATCTGAGGCTGCGCATTGTGTAACCATTTAAAATCAATTTGGGCTTTCGTTTCAAGCAGCTGCTCGTCTTCTTTTCCATGAACTTCAATAATGCATGTACCTCTTGCCGTTTCAGGAAGCGTTTCCAAAATAGCACTGATCACCGGAATGGCCGTAGCATCTCCTACCAACAAATACCAATCTGCAGCAGGGTACAACTCCTTACCTTCCAAACGCATCATCACTCCCAGTTTTGAACCTGCTTCAGCTTCTCTCACCCATTTAGAAGCCGGACCGCCGTCTCCATGATCTACAAAATCGATGATTAATTCATTTTTTTTCAGATCAATTCCTCTGTGGGTATAGGTTCTGATGGCCGGAGCCACTTCTTTTAACGGATACACCCACTGATGATTTTCGTCCAATGTCGGAAAATGAATCTCATTCAGTCCTGCCGGAGGAACGGCAATTTTATTATTGTCTCCCACCATCGTATTTTTGAACAACTGAACTTCTGGTGAGTACAAATACACTCTGATAAAATGGTCAGTAATGTATTCTTTTCTGGTAACTTCGGCAACGATCTGCCCTGTTGAAATTTTTGCCATAACTGATTTTTTTTAAGTTAAAATCCGGTTTCCGATTAATTCAGAAACCGGATTTGAAATACAATATGTTTTCAGATCAAGGCATTTTTACCTTCATCTTATTTTTAAAATTCAAAAGTATAAGACAGATTAAATGTTCTTCCTCTTCCTTTATAATTAAACAGTTCCGGAAGTCCGTAAGTAGAATACAGTACCTGAGAACGCTTGCTCCATATCGTCTGATAGTCTGTATTGAATAGATTCTGGATTCCTAAATTGAATTTTCCAAAATGGAATCTGTATCCTATCATCAGATCTGAAGTATTATAGCCTTCCACCACATTATTAAGCTCGTCTTTCTGTTTGAAATTCTGCAAAGACTGGAATCTGAATGACCAGTTTTGAATATTATATCCGATATAGGTTACCAATTTTGAAGGAGAAGCATTGTAAATCTCCTGTTTCTGCCATTCTCCTTTGTTATCTACCTCAGATTTAATCAAAAGTCCGCTTGCCCCAAAATAAACGCCATTATTTAACGAATAAGAAACCTCAGCTTCAATTCCCATATTTCTTAATTTCAGATCATTCACAAGAATCTGGAAAGTCTTCTTATCTACAGCAACGGTTTTGTCTGAATTACTCAAAAATCCGGCAATCTGAGCTCTTAAACCACCTCTGTTGACACGGTACCCTACCTCAAACTGATTGGTTTTGATAGCCTGAAGAGGCTGTTCTTTCACATTGATACTGGATACTACATCCCAGTTTGTTCCTACCAATTTATACTGTCCGATTCCGTAAAATTTAGCAGGATCTGCTAAGCTTGCTCCCTGGGAAAAAGTTCCCCAAACCTGATGCTGCTCATTGAATTTGTACAACAATCCGGCATTGGCTAGGGTCACATTATAAGAACTTTCACCTCCGGGAATTGCCGATGCTGAACTTCCATAACCCATAGCAATCTGTGTCTGCTGTTCTGAACCTACAAAATCATCCATTTTTACGTTGATGTGCTGATAACGGATTCCGGCATTCAATTGTAATTTTGGGAAAACATTGTACTTTGCCTGAACATATCCTGCGTAGCTCTGTGAGTGATTGGTTGGGTATCTTCCCAGACTGTATTTTGTTTCATTCACCAAACCTCCGCTGGACATTGTTTTGGCAATATCATAAACGGATTGTGTTCCTTCAAATTTCTCAAAATCAAAGTCTGCTCCATAGGTAACATTCAATCCTCGCCATGATTTTGATAATAAAGCTTTAATCCCCGAATAATAGGTATCCTGCTGTGAAGAGGACATATAAGGTATTTTTCCTGTCTGTAAAGTAACATTTCCCGGGAATGGATAGAATCCTAATTTTTCACCACGGGTAGCCAATTGTACATACAAATCCTGTCCGCCTAAAATTCCGTTGCCATTATAAGCTACGGTTGCCATATAACGCTCTGTTCCTACATTTTTATCGGATGAGAAACCATCTCTCATTTCGAGTAATGAAGCATTTTTTGTAGTAAATGCACTTAGATTTTCACCTAAAAATAAACTTCTGTCTCCATTAAATTTAGAATTGTAATACTGAACAGAGGCTGTTATTTTATGTTTATTGTTAAACTGATATCCTCCTGTCGCAAGGATATCTATTGATTGATTATACTGAAGGTCAGTTTGTGTAATATCTGTAAAAAGCTGTTTCTGATCTGCTCCATATACTCCACCATTCTGCTGATAAGCCACTCCCAGTCTTCCAAAGAACTTATCTCCTTTTGCAGCAATAGACTGAGCGGCACGGAAATCATGGTCATCTTTTCCCATAAATCCTGTACGTACCCCCAATTCAGTTTCGCCGCTGATTCCTTTTTTAGAAGGTGTTTTTGTAATAATATTAATGATTCCACCGGTAGCATTACCTCCATAAATTGAGCTTGCTCCAGAAAGTACTTCAATTCTTTCGATATTAAAAGGATCTATTGCATCCAGCTGACGGCTTATGGCACGGATACTGTTCAGGGAAACTCCATCGATCATTACAAGCGCTGAACGTCCTCTCATATTCTGTCCGTAATTGGTTCTTCCCTGCGGACCGATATCCATAGAAGGTATCAGAATCGATAACATTTCTTTGATAGGAACTCCACTTTTAGCCTGTTCCTGAATCTTTTCTTTCTGTACGACCCAAACCGTTCCCGGAACTTCAGAGATTTTTGTAGGTTTTCTGGAGGCTACGATCACCACATCTTCAATACCTTTAGAGGCAATAGAATCTTTCACGGTCTGGGAAATCATCAATCCCGAAACCAAAAGACCTATGAACGCATACTGCTTTTTCATTCTTTCTACTTCAAAGTTTTATAATTTCACAAAGATAATTCTTATT
This sequence comes from Chryseobacterium viscerum, assembly GCF_025949665.1. Lineage (NCBI taxonomy): Bacteria > Pseudomonadati > Bacteroidota > Flavobacteriia > Flavobacteriales > Weeksellaceae > Chryseobacterium > Chryseobacterium viscerum. The sequence continues at coordinate 2,581,632 of NZ_JAPDFT010000001.1, forward strand.
TAGAAAGAATAAAAATAACAATGTATGAGATTTTTCCTTTTTTAAAAAAAAATGGAAAAAGGAAGAAGGGAGTGGAAAGTTATAATAACTTCTTTTGAAGTAAAGATTTTAAATAAAACAACAGCTATAAACCGTCTTTCATTACTTCCCTCTTCCAGCGTCCAGCTTCCCCATTAAAAAACGTAAAATCCCAGCCCAACGAAGGACCAGGATTTTACTAGTGAAAAACAAGGTATTTTTTATATTGCAGGCCCTGCTGCATCTTTTATTTCTTCTAACAGTTTTCTTCTTTCACGGAGTCGTCTTCTTGCGATAACGGATTTACCTCCCAAAACTCTTATAAACCTGAAATACTGGAAACGTTTTGCTCCGAAATGATGGGTAGCAACATAAATCAGCACTCCAAATCCAACTAAAATAATATATCCGAATATCTTCTTGGTGGCTATGATAATGGCATTGAGCTGAATGGCTTTCATATTGGCTGCTACATTCTGAGGAGTAACGGTCATTCCATCCATATAAACAGCAAGATCACCAATTGCTGTAACCTGAAAACGGTACTGAAACCATGAATAGAGTGTTGAAAAAATTCCTACGGCAAGAAAAGTTCTCCAAACCAATACAAGCCCGATGGCTGCCAGCATTTCATCCATTTCAAGCTTATCCAGCGTATAAAACCATACGGAGATAAACAGTGAACACATTCCGTACCCCTTTAGAAACATAGGCAGATACCAGTTATCATAATTGAATTCCAATACCATAGAAAAGTACATAATAATGGCATATCCAATCATTGCAGAAAATCCGGAAAAAATATACATTTTCAAAGGCTTTTCTTTTTTGAACCAGAAAATGGCAATGACTCCGGCCAGGATAATCCCGGGAATCATCAGTAAACTCAGTCTGGTATTGGTCACCTGATCATAGCCCAAAACTCCCACCGCAAAAGTATTCTGAATAGAAGCTGTTCCTAAAAACATTCCCAGCCAAAACAGCATGAATAAACCGTGCTGTACATTATTTTTTGTAAAAATTTTGAATGAAAGGTACGGTCGCTTTAAAGTTAGCTGACGGATAGAAAGCAGTGCAAAACTCACAAAAGCAGCAATACTTCCATATATAATATTCTTAGAATTGAACCAGTCCTGCTGTCTCCCAAATGAATACACATACGCCGAAAACATGAAAGTTGAAATGAAAAGTAAAATACTTAGCCAATCAATATAATGCAGGGGAACTTTTAATGCAAAATATTTATTATGCATAAAAATCCAGTGTATTAATGCAAGTGTAAAGCATAAAACCGCCGTGAACACATAAAACTGCTGCCAGTTGTAGATAAGAGCAAATTCAGCCGCATAATAAGTAGCCACCTGATTCATTACAAGAACGAAGGTATAGAATGCTCCGTAAAACATTCCCCGGTTTCCAATCATGACCATCAGTGGCAGAAACAGTTCTATGGTGACCATCATTTTCATAAAGCCTATCACTAAAGAAGTAAATATGAAGATCATTGGCTGTAAAGTAGTTCCGTTTACATAACTGAGCAATCCTAAAAGCACCAGAAGTAAAACCATCTTATCCCTTACTTTGAATCTCATTTTGATTCTGAGAACAACAGGCATACAGGCTCCCATCCCAATGGTAGTTGCATAGTTAGCCCACATAAAATATTCTGTCATGGCACCGGTACCGCTTACCAGAGAACTGATATTTCCGGTATACACTCCACCGATGGGCATTACCACGGCAAGCAGTAATACAATCAGCAGCAGCTGTACGGGTTTCGGTACCCAATCGCTATATAATCCTTTGTTGTACATGATGAATTTAGAAATTAGAGGTTAGAAACTAGAAATTAGTGGCTGAAAGTTTTCCGCTTAACTTCTATATTTTTCCAATCTTTTAATCTTTCAATGATTAAATCTTTAAATTACTGACCGATATTCACATTCATATTCATTCCGGCGCTCAGTTTATCCAGATCTTCTTTTTTATTGGAAGCCGTAAATTCTATTCTTACAGGAATTCTCTGCTGTACTTTAATGAAGTTTCCGGTAGAATTATCTGTTGGTACACTTGAATATCTTGATCCCGTAGCTGCAGAAACCGCTGTTACGACTCCTTCGAATTTTTTCCCTCCTAAAGCATCAGCTGTCATGGAAATTTTTTCTCCTACTTTGATATTTGGCATCTGGCTTTCCAGGAAATTAGCAGTTACCCATTTCTGCCCGTTCAGAACGATAGTTGCAACCTGTTGTCCTGGCTGGATCAACTGCCCTTCAGAAATTGTTCTTCTTCCCATTACTCCATCATAAGGCGCTGTAATAACCGTATACGAAAGATTGATTCTCGCCATATCCAAGGCAGATTTTGTTCTTTTAATTTCAGCATCATTAATCCCCAATCTGCTTTTCACTTCTGTAGTGGAAAGGTTTGCAGATTGTTTTTGATTCACTAAAGTTTCATAAGCGGCCTTTTGCGCATCATATTCTGTCTTCACCTGATCATATTGCTGTCTTGTAACCGCTTCGGCTGATAAAAGATTTTTATATCGGTTTAAATTCTGCTCAGCATTCCACAATCTGGCTTTTGCTCCCGCAATATTAGACTGCATCACGTTGATATTGTTGGAAACCGTATTCACAGAAGAACTTGTTGCTGTTTTTTGCGCCATTGCATTCTGATAAGCAGCTTCTGCCTGTCCCAATTGGGTAAGAATTTCACGTTCATCAAGGATTACCAATGTGTCTCCTTTCTTTACACGCTGATGTTCAATGAACTTAATTTCTTTGATGTATGCAGAAACCCTTGTATTGATAGGATTAATAAATTCTTCCACCTGTGCCGCTTCCGTATAGGTTTTGCTTCCGATATGGAAATATTCACGTATTAACCAGAATAATCCGAAACCGATCACCAGAAAAACAATGATATTAGAAATAATAGCTCTGATTTTATTGGTTTTATTTTTCTTTTTCTTGTTTTCTGCAGCAGATGCTGCCGGAGTTGGTGTTGTATTTTGGGTAGTTTGTTCCTTGTTTTCCATTGTGTTGATTGTCAGTTTTAAAATTAAAGTGTTCCTGTAGATTTCAAAAGGTTGTAGTACTGATACAAAACATTGATTTCTGCATTGGCATAATCAAGTTCTGACTGTAGTTTCTGGTTCTGAGCATCAATCATTTCTGCCTGCACAGCCAATTGATTCAGATATTTGGCCTCCGTAATCTTGTAGTTTTCTTCCGCCAGTCTTTTGGAGTCATTCAGAATATTCGCCTGCTGAATTGCTTCCTGATATTTTGTATAGGCTGCATTCACTCCCATATCTACATTCTGCTGTACCAGAGTCATGGCATCATTCGCCTGATTCTTTTGCAGCTCACCTAATTTTACTTTTTCTTTTGTTTTATAAAGCATGTCTATATTATAACTCAAAGAAACCCCGGTCTGCCAGCCTCCTGAGTACATATCCAAAACAGGATTTCTTGTCGTAATAGGTCTTTGGAGTGTATATCCTCCAAATCCAGCTAATGTAGGTGCATTATCCGTTTTGATAATCTCAATATTCTTATCTGCTACCGCAATATTTTTTTGAGCTGATTTCAATAATGGATTGCTTTCATGGGCAAGATCTGTATAATACTCCATGCCTATTCCGGATTCTTTATTCTCTAAACTTTCTGTAGGAACGATCTCCGTGTCAGAAGATAACCCTAAAGCAATATTCAGGTTATAATTAAGAATTTTCTTATTGTTGGTAAGAGTAAGAATTCCCTGATCCAGGTTCTTAATGGCCAATTCTCCACGAATCACTTCATTTCGGGTTACCATTCCCTGCTGGTAGAATTTCTGAATGTTTTTAAGACGTTCCTGAGCCAGTTTTTTATTATTCTGAAATACCTCTTCCTGATTGATAATTTTATAGACATCCAGATAGTTGGAAATCACTAAAAACTTCACATCCTGCTTATTTTTCTCTAAATCCAGTTCCGAAAGCTGCTCACGAAGCCCCGCCATTTCAATAGATTTATTCACCAATCCTCCTTTGAAGATTAACTGTGTTGCCTGCACCGCGTACGAACTTCCGTAATGCGGCATTGGAACATTGGTAGAGTTTGAAAAGTCTTTATCGATAGCTACCGCATCTCCTAAATAAAACTGGCTTGTAGAAGCCGTGATCGTAGGAAGTTTCTGAAGCTTAACAACATTTGTATTTTGTTTTGCAATACCAATGTTCTGTGCAGAAACCTTGAGCTGCTGGTGATTTTGAACAGCGAGTTCCGCCACCTCACCTGCGGTCATCTGCTTGATCTGTTGGGAAAAAAACAGCGCAGGAAAAGCTGCTATCAGTACAGATAGTGCTGTTTTTATTTTCTTTGTCATTTTACCTTGTTTTACAGATGCAAAGTTAGGTCAATAACAAAATCAATCAAATGTTTGATTTTTGGAAAAAGATGTTCAAATGTAAGATTTTAATTTTCAAACTGATGCCTGTACTGGGAGGGGCTTACTTCCAGATGCTTCTTAAAAAAGTGAGAAAACGAGTATTGATCACTGAATCCGAGAATAGAGGAAACCTCTGAAACCGGTTTATTGGAGGAGTTTAAGAGTACTTTTGCTTCATTGATCACAATTAAAGCGATGATTTGGCTTGCAGACTTTCCTGTAATGGTCTTTACCACAGAAGACAGATGTCTGGTTGTAATTGACTGCCGTTCGGCATAAAACTCAACGGTTCTTTGTGTAAGATGATGTTCTGCAATATCAGTAAGAAATACAAATACAATTTCTTCCTGTCTGGACATCTGATTCATAGAACTGTTATCCTCTTTGGAAATGATTCCTGCCATCTGATAGCAGAAAACAGAGAAAAGATGCTCTACCATTTCTTTCTTGTAAAGCATTTCTGTTTCAGAATCCAGGATATACTTCAGGAAATTGACGCTTTTCCAGACGACTTCCATTTCGTCCTCGGGAAAAGGAACCCCCTTATTCATCTGCTGCCTGAAATAACGATAGGTAATGAGGCGGTTAAATTTCAATGACAAAGCTGAAATAAATTCTCTTTTATAGGAAACCATCCTCGACTGAAAATCATCAGTCACTCCCACCACTTCATAAATGGTCTGTGGATCAGTTACCATAAACATATTAGCAGAAACTTCCAGATCACTGAAATGCTGGCGAAGTTTTATAGTTCCTGATTTAATAAATATAAAAGCTGGGTTATCGGGACGAAACGGTTTACCCACAGCTATTCGCTCGAAAATATTACGTTCCGTGAAAATATCAACTCCAAATTTTTCTAGGGCAGACATAAGGCAAATGTAAGCAATCTTACCAGTGATTACAAAATTTTATTATTTTAGCATCAATCCAATTTCCCTTCAGTATGAGAAAGGTTGATCTATTATTTGCCGAATACAGTAAAAGCCATAGAAATGCGGCCAACAAGTTCATTCGCTGGATTTGTGTGCCTTTAATTTTCTGGTCAATTCTAGGCTTTGCTTCCCTGATTCCCTCCCCTCATTTCTGTGCTTCTTATTTTGGATGTGTCAGTATCATAAGCCTTATTATGATTATTCTGATCACCCTGTTCTATATAAGACTGTCTTTTTTGATCTCACTTATAATGATCATAATAATGCTTGTCATGGAGCATTTTATCTATCTGACCAATATCAGTTTCGGAAGGCAATCATGGATGGTTTATTTTTCTGTATTCATTATCACCTGGATTTTCCAGTTGATAGGCCATAAAATAGAAGGACAAAAGCCTACTTTTCTCAAAGATCTTAAGTTTCTTCTGATAGGACCTATCTGGTTATTAGGCTTTATTCTGAAAAAAATCGGAATCAAATATTAATCTTCCAAAGCATACACGGCAAAACTTGCCAGCCAGTGGTCTCCACCATAATTTCCTTGGAAAAGCAGTGGCAACCCATTATTTAGAAATACATCTGCCGTTTTCCTGAATTCTTTTTTCAGTGGATGGCTGGCGGGAAGTGCGTTTGAAATTCCTTTCATACACCATGCTTTTGAAAAGGATAATCCCACAAGGTGAACGGTCTGATAATCGCTTAGATCACTTACCACAGGAATTTTTTCAACATTTTCCAGGCTTCTTTTTTCGTAGAAAGCATTCAGCCACTGTACAAATTCTTTTTGAGGAAGAACTCTGCGCATAAGATCTGCAATTTCAAGACTTGGCGAAAAGAAATCTGATCCGTCAGGCTCAAGATAAGCAGGTGTTTTCTGTTCTTTTAAAAAGAAGTATTTAGCCTTTTCCATCAGCTGGTTTTCAAACTCCTTATCTTTATTTGCCCTAGCCCAGTCTATGGCAAAAGACATTGCAAATGCCGTATTAGGGTGAACTCCAGTTCTGTTGGGATAGGTTTGTTTGGGAAGATATGTTTTCCAGGACTTCAGAATCTGGTCGGTTAACGGTTTCAGGTTTTTGTGCCATATTTTAGCTTTCGGATGATCCCAGTTTGTCAGCTCTTCATCGAGCTTTAAGATCCACGCCCAACCATAGGTTCTTTCAAAAGTTCCGGTTAACTGATATTTTGTAAAATAATCTGCTTCTGTCTGCAGCTTTTCTTTCTGAAATGATTCATCCAGAATTTTTTCAATGTCTTTGGCATTAGACAGATTTGGTTTTGTTTTTAAAAGTCTTGTCAGCATCCAATGTCCATGAACAGAGCTATGCCAGTCGAAACAGCCATAAAAACTAGGGTGAAGATCTTTGGGAGTCAAAGGAACTTCTCCTGCATTGTTGATGATATGGGCCGTTTTATTCGGATATTCCTGATTGATACAATGAAGTGGTTTATCAGATAATTTCATCGCCATCTCGTCTGTAAGTTTCGGAACTTCCTGGGCATACATCAAAAATGGAGAAAACACAAATGCTAAAAGACTTTTTTTCATGAATTAAAAATAGAAATAATTTACTGTTTCAACAATTTTCAGGACCTATTTTGAGTTCGTTCTCTTCATTTTTTTGCTTTTCAATATGTATTTTGATCTTTTGTTTAAAAATTTTAAATAAATCTGAAACATAGTCACTTTTAAGCACGCTTTTTGATTATATCCATGAAAAACTAATTAACCCATGAAAAAAATTATTTTTCTATTATCAGGTCTTATCCTGATCAACTGCAGCAAATCTGGTGGTGAAAAACAGGAAGTGAAAGCCGACCTGATGGAAGTTCTGACCGAAGATAAAGCACCTTCTGCAGCAGCAGCACCTATACCTCCATCATTTTCTGTTTCCGAAAAACTTCTTCCTGATGAAAATGGAACAAACAAAGAAGCTTATAAATCAAAGAAAACAGATACGATCTCCAAAAAAATCATCAAAAAAGGAGATATGAAGATTCAGGTAGGTGATATTAAAAAAACTCAGAATCAGGTCAATGAGATCATCAAGAAAAACAATGCTTACATCCAGAAAGAAGAGTTCCAGAATACGGATATGGATGATAACCTTACTTTGATTATCCGTGTACCCCATAAAAATTTTGATGCATTAATTAATTCTTTTTCAGATGGTGTAGGAACCGTTTTGTCTAAAAACATTTCATCTAATGACGTCACAGAAGAATATACCGATATAGCCATAAAGCTTGCCAACAAAAAAATATATCTTGAAAAATACCGTGATATGCTTAAAAAGGCTGCTACCACGAAGGATATGTTAGAAATCCAGGAAAATATCCGTGAGCTGGAAGATGAGATCGACATTGCTGAAGGCAGTCTTCGTTTTATTGATGACCGTGTAAATTACAGTACTCTGAATTTAAACTTATATAAAGAAAAAGTAAGAAGCTCAACTACCTCAAAAATTGGATTTGGAAGCCGGTTTGTAGATTCTTTGACTGAGGGTTGGAACAGTTTTGTAAGTTTTCTGTTGGGAATGGTTTCATTATGGCCGTTCTTCTTGCTCATTCCTGTTATTATCGTTCTTTGGAGGAAATGGAAATCAAAGAAAAAGATTCAAAATTAACTTATTAAAAATCCGGGCATCTTCGATGCCCGGATTTTTACTGCATTATCAACAATTTATACTGTTTCCAGTAAGCTGTTAAAAACAATAATAATGCAATAGCCATGTTAAGGGCTGTTAAATATTTTCTAAGCGAAAGGTTACATTGTAAAAAGACAAAATGATCCGTTACAAGCAGCTTTTTACTATCATTTTTATTTTACCATATATTACTATTTCCCAAGCACAAACACTGCAGGTATTTTATGAAGTTCCGGCTTCTGCTTCTGCCAGTCTTTTATAGATTTTGTCTTAATGAATTCATGCTCCGGATCATTGATATTGGCAGCAATACACAATTTGGTATTAGGTGATAAAAACTTGCACAAATCTTCAAAAAGCTGATTGTTTCTATATGGGGTTTCCATGAAAATCTGTGAATATCCTGTTTTCTGAACAAGGTTTTCAAGATTCGTGATGTGTTTCTTTTTCTCTCCTTTATCAATAGGAAGATAACCATGGAAGGTAAATTCCTGTCCATTGAATCCGCTGGAAATCAAAGCAAGTATAATGGATGAAGGTCCTGAAATAGGGATTACTCTGATGTTTTTCTCATGACACCATTTCACAATCAGGTTTCCGGGATCTGCAATACAAGGCAATCCTGCTTCTGACAGCAATCCGAAGTCCTGCCCTTTCAGCATCAGTTCTTGAGCTTCTTTGATATCTGCGTTTTCTGTGTATTTATCTAATAAAAATAACTTCAGATCAGCCTGTTTTTTTCCAGGAGCAAAAAATTTAACAACCTTTCTTGCTGTTTTTTCATTTTCCACAAAGAAATAGTCTGTCTGCATGATATAATCCTTCAAAACAGGTGAAAAGTGGTTGATAGAAGTATTTTCTGATAAGTAAGCAGGGAGTAAAAAAAGCATTGTATTATTTTTTTAGTTCTTTCGTTAAGTTATGGTTGCGGGAAATATTTTGTATTTTCATGCTTATCATTTTGATATTTGGTTCTTAATAGCATTACATCCTCTATCCAGAAGCTGAAAGACCTTTTCAAAATCGCTCATATCTCCCCAATAAGGGTCCGGAACTTCAGCATTTTTATGATCTCCCAATACTTCCAGAAACAAAGATACTTTCTGTCGTTCTTCTTCATTCCTGGTTTTAGAAACCACGTCTTCAAATACATCAATATCCATGCAGTAGATCTTATCAAAGGTTTCAAAATCTTTTCTGGTAATAGGTCTTGATCTCTGTTCTGAGATATCAATATTATGGTTAGCGGCAGTTTTAATGGCTCTTTTGTCTGGATGCTCTCCTTCATGCATTGAAATGGTTCCTGCTGAGTCTATCACAAAATTTTCCGGTACTTTTGCTTTCATAATCCCCTCTGCCAGCGGACTTCTGCATATATTCCCCAGACAAACCATTAATATTTTCATATTCTGTTTATTTAAAAAAGAGTCTTTTGTCCCAACAAAACTAAATAAAAAATGAAGAATAAAACTATCCTTCATTTCAATTTATTTTTGTTCAGCAATACTATTGCTTGATTCTTTCTGTAAGGTCTTTTACGTACTTCTTGATTTCTTTGTCAATTTTCGATACATCTTTGATAGTATCACATGCATACATTACTGTAGAGTGGTCTTTACCTCCCATTTCTTCGCCAATTTTAGTAAATGTAGAATTGGTGAATTCTTTAGAGAAGTACATAGCAAGCTGTCTTGGCAATGCAATCTCTCTTTTTCTTGTTTTTGACAGCAATTGTTCTTTTTTGATTCCAAAATAATCACATACTACTTCCTGGATGTAAGGAATGTTGATGATCTTTTTCTGGTTGGCGGCAATCCTGTTGATAGTCTCCTTAAGCAATTCAAGACTAAGATCTCTTTTGTATACTGTAGAGTAAGCGATTACAGAGTTAATTACTCCGATAAGTTCTCTTACATTGGTTTTCGTTTCCACAGCAAGGAAATCAAGCATATCTCCAGGGAGAACAATTCCGTCTCTGCTTAGTTTATCTTCAATGATTTGTCTTCTTGTGGATAGATCCGGAGATTTGATTTCTGCAGAAAGCCCCCATTTGAAACGGGAAACAATTCTGTCCTGAATATCCATAATATCGGCAGGAGCTTTATCTGATGTAAGGATAATCTGTTTTCCATTCTGATGCAGATGATCAAAAATATGGAAGAAACTATCCTGTGTTGCTGATTTTCCGGATAAGAACTGAATATCATCAATAATCAGTACATCCACCATTTGGTAGAAATTTGCAAATTCTGTCTGCTTGTGTGCTTTGGCAGCAGAGATAAACTGCTGGATAAACTTTTCAGAAGACAAATAAAGAACTACTTTATCTGGAAACTGGTTTTTTACTTCAAGGCCTACAGCTTGTCCTAAGTGGGTTTTTCCAACTCCGTAACCTCCATATAAGAATAACGGGTTGAAGGCTGTTGCTCCAGGTCTTTTGGCAATAGATCTGGCTACAGTGGCTGCAAATTTATTACTTTCTCCTTCTACATAACTATCAAATGAATAGTCTGGTTTCAGGTTAGAGTCTATATTTACTTTTCTAATTCCAGGAACTACAAAAGGGTTCACAATATTAGCAGAGAATCCTTGTGGCATTGTTTCCTGTGTTTTTGGAGTAGGAACGCTTTGTCCCTTGATGTTCATGGTAACTGGTTTTTCTTCACCTTTTGGTCTGTTTTCCATCACAGAATACCATAATTTCACTCCTTTTCCAATATTTTTCTTCAGGGCAGCAGAAAGTAAGGACAGATAATTATCCTCTATATATTCCTTGTAAAAATCACTCGGTACGATCAACGTAAGGTTGTTTGCTACTAATGAAAGCGGCTGAACCTTATCGAATAACATATCGAAAGATTTTTCAAGTTTTTTCAGGTCAGAATTGTCTTCAGCTGCGTTCAGGTTATCACGCATAAACTGAAGGCATTTCTGCCATATCATCATTAAATTGTCATCCATTTTTTATGCCCCGATTATTCTTTGTTTGTACTGTGTTTAGAAGGAAGACAAAGGTCCAATTTTTTCTTTTCAAAAAAAAATATTGCAGGTATTGATTATTTAAAAATATATTTGTATGTATAATTTAGCACCTAAAATGATACACACAACACACTCAATACGAGTACGTTACGCAGAAACAGATCCTATGAAATACGTATACTACGGCAACTATGCAACGTACTTCGAAGTGGGGAGAGTTGAGCTCTTCAGAAGCATAGGAATTTCATACGATGAAATTGAAAACCAAGGAATTTGGCTCCCTGTTTCGGACTATAAAATTAAGTATATCCGACCAGCTTTATATGATCAAAAATTAGAAATTCATACTTATGTTAAAAAAATACCTGGAGTAAGGATCGAATTTGAATATGAAATTTACAATGAAGAGCATATTAAAATAACAGAAGCTTCCACTACTCTATTCTTTCTGGATGCGAAAACCAATAAGATCATCAAGTGTCCCGATTTTCTGATGGAAATGATAGAGAAGAATTGGGAGGAGATCAGGTAATAGGGATTAGGTTGCAGGGATTAGGTAAATTTTCTGTGAAGTAGTGATCAAAGTTTGTAAAGGTCAATAGTGAATTTTGCTTCGCAAGTGAAGAGTGAATTTTTTAATGAAGCCAAAATATTTATCTCCAACTATCAACCAACTAAATAAACCAGCAACCAAACAACAAGCAACAAGCAACAAAATAAACCAGCAACAATAACCCGCACCACAGAACCCAAAACAAAACAACTCCACAACATTAAACTTTAAACATCGAACTTTGAATCTTATTTATGAATTAATTCGCACCTTTGTACCTTTATTTTAATCATCCCTTATATATTATATTATGAAGATTGCATTTTTGGGACCTCATGCCAGTTTCACCCAGCTTGCCGCAGCGCAGCTGTTTCCTGATGAAGAGTTATTACCACAGGCCAGTATTCTGGATTGTTTTAATGTTGTTGAAAACGGAGAAGCAGTAAAGGCTGTTGTACCTTTGGAAAACTCTATTGAGGGAACAGTTTCTATGACGCTGGACTATTTATATAAAACCCCGTCTATTAAAATTGAGGCAGAAGCGGTAATGCCTATTGCTCATCACCTGATGATTCACCCGGAAAACTCTATTGAGAATATTGAAAGAATATATTCACATCCACAAGCGCTGGCTCAGAGCTTCCATTTTCTGGACACCCATTATAAGGAGATTCCAAAGCAGGACTTTTCTTCTACGGCAGCAGCTGCAAAATTTGTTTCAGAGAACAGGGAGACCGCTATTGCTGCAGTGGCCAACCAGTTTGCCGCCAATTTATATGGGCTGAAAATTATCAACCGTAATATTCAGGATTTCGAACAGAATCATACCCGGTTTATCATTATCTCTAAGCAACAGGATACATACCAAAATAATAACCTGGAAACTTTGGGAGAAAAAGCAGGAATGCTGATAACTCTTCCGGAAGATCATCCGGGTGGATTACATCAGGTCTTATCGGTTTTTGCATGGCGGAAGATGAACCTCAGTAAAATTGAATCCAGAACATTAAAGACCGGACTGGGCAATTATTTCTTCTTTATCAACGTAGAAGGACCCTGGGAAGAAGTCTTACATGGAAATGCACTCAAAGAGCTTGAATCTATCAATGCTAATGTTGATTTTCTTGGAAACTATAAAGAATTCCTCTTAGAAAGCTAGAAAAAAGTCAATAAACACACTAAAAACACTGCTATTAAAGCAGTGTTTTTGCTTTTAAACCGACTAAAAACCGAAAAAAACACAATTTTTATAAAAAAATATCCGGCGTCCAGCACCTTCCTTTTACCATAAAAATAACCCACACATTGGGGAGAAATAATTTTCCTTAAACACCTTATAAACAGACGATTAATTACAAGATAAATATAATAACTCGTAATTAAATTATGTAGTAATATTATATAAAATATAAACATATGTTTAAATATATTACACCATATTAATATTAAAATTATAAATTTCACAATGGTGAGTGTAATTTTTATTGTATATTTGCTTAGCAACTAATTAAAAATCTTGATCATGAAAACTAAACTTTACAGCTTAATGTTAGCATGCGCAACCTTACCTTTATTTTCACAAGTTGGAATCAATACAGCTACTCCATCTGCAACTTTAGATGTTAATGGAACACTGAAAGTTAGAGATACACCCGCAGCTACAGCATTACCTGGCTATCAGGTTTTAGCAATTAACCAGGGAAGCACTCAGGTTTACACAGTAGACCCAGCATTATTAATAGCCGCTTCAGGAACTAACACTACCGTATATTCTGCAAAAAAAAGCACCGGCATCAGTCTCCTTACTGTAGGTGTATTGGGAGATTTCAAACCTGTTAATTTTCTAGCAGCCGAAAGAACCATAGGTAGTGCAGCTTTATTCAATGATGCCACTTCAGCTTATACAATACCATCAGATGGAATATATGCTGTATCATATTCATTCCGTTTTGGAACAGGACTTCAAGCTTCTTTATTAAGTGGTGGTACCGGTATTGGAATCACCAGAACAAGAGGAGCCGGAGCCGGCGTTACTACATTAATAGACTCCCGTATTTTCAGTGGTGTCAATCTTATTGTGGCTAGCTTAACTATCTCGGACAGTTATATTAATGCTCTATATTCTTTCCAGGCAGGTGATAGAGTAAACTTTGGATTTATTGATCCAGGTATCAGCTTATCGCTATTATCAACGAGTACTACATCTTTCTCCATTTACAAAATATCAAACTAGTAAAACATATTGTTAGTTATCTATACCATTTAACCCACCACTTATACTGTGATGGGTTAATTTTTTTAAATAGCTTTTCAAACATTTCTTTATATTTGATAAAACTAATGAAATGAATGAACTTGTTGCTGTCATCATATTTATAGTAATCTTCATCATTTTCAACAATCTGAATACCAAAATCAGAAGACTTGAAAAGGAAATCACCGACCTTAATTACAAAATCAATAAGGCCCCGGCTCAATCTGAAGTAATCCATAAAAAAACTTCAACAGAAGAAACTATTGTTCCTCAGCAAGTACAACCTCATCAAATTGTTCCTGAAGAAGTAAAATACAGGGAAGAAAATAAAGAAATCCCACCATCAGTTCAAAAAGACTGGCTAACTCCTGTTTTTGATTTCCTAAAACAAAATGCACTTACCATCATTGGTATTTTTACTCTTGTTCTCGGAATCGGTTATTTTGTGAAGTATGCTATTGATAAAAACTGGATTGGAGAAACAGCAAGAGCAGGAATTGGTTTTTGTACCGGAGCTGGAATCATCATTATAGGACATTTCCTTAGAAAGAACTATACAGTATTTGCATCTATTATAACCGGAGGTGGAATTGCCGTATTGTATTTCACCGCCACGATTGCCTTCCGGGAATATCATCTTTTTACACAGAATACATCTTTTGTAATCACCGTACTGATTACGGCAGCATCTATTATTTTATCCTATTATTATAAAAGTGAAGTCTTAATTATTTTCTCATTAATAGGAGGCTTCAGCGCTCCTTTGATGATCAGCACAGGGCAAAGTAACTACCATTTTCTTTTTATTTATCTCACTCTTTTAAATGTTGGAATGCTTGTAGTCTCTTTTCTTCAACACTGGAAAAGTGTTGGATGGACTGCCTATATTTTCACAACCGCTTATCTTTTTTATTGGACAAATGAGAGCACGGAACTCTTAAGCATTACTTTTTACATGATAAGTTATGTGATTTTCTATCTTTTTGCCCTGCATGATTACATCAGGAAAAACATACTTTCAACATCTGATATTCTAATACTTGCTTTTGCTAATTTTTCGAGTATTCTTGGACTCCTCTATATTTTTGATACTTTAGCCTATGAACCTCCAATTATTTTTCCACTTATTTTCGCAGCAGTCAATTCCATTCTGCTCTTTAGAGAGCATGGACGAAAAAACTTCGGAGTTGCTTATTCTGTATTTGCAGGACTTGTTACCAGCCTTATCACTACAGCTGTAGCCATTCAGTTTAAAACCCACCTTATTACCAGTATCTGGGCAATAGAAACCACCCTGCTGCTTTTCATCTGGAAAAAAACAGGTCATAGCATTTTCAAAACCTTTTTCTATCTTTTATTTCCAATGGTCATGATCGCTCAGATTGTAACCTGGACAGAATATTTTGGAACCAGCGACTTTAATATCATCTTCAACCCTCCGTTTATCACCAGTTCATTTACTATCGCTTCTATTATTGCCAATTTATATTTATTAAGAAATACAAAACAGGAATCAAACGAAAAAACCAATAACTTTTTTGAGGATCTTATTACGGTAGTAAGTTATGGGGTTATTTATATCACTTTTCTTCTTGAGATCACCTACCACATTTCAGACATGCCATGGACAGCAATTGCTGGTGTAGGATTATTATTTACTATTTATTATATCTTTATATTATTACTTATCAGAAAGCAACTTCATATCATAAGTGATATTCAGACCGCTCTGATTTATCTGTTTTTTATCCTGGCAACTGTTAACCTATCTGTTTCAGTCTCATCAATTGTCCCTGATATTTTAACAAAAAGACTGCATTTAAGTTTTTATTTACTTCATTTGCTTCAGTTGATTCCTTTTATATATATATGTTTCAGGATTATCTCTTCATCGCAGTTTCATAAACGCCAGATTTCTTACTGGATAATGTCTTTGGCATTTATTATTTGTGCAAGCTGTGAACTTCATCATTCCTATGTTTTAATGGCTTCTGATGATATTCCTCATTCTTATGAAGCAAGCGAACACTTCAATATTCTTTACCTTCCTATTGTATGGACCATTCTTGCCAGTATTTTTATTTATACAGGTTTGAAAAAGGATATTCAGGAATACAGCAAGATTGGTTTTGTATTGGTAGGGCTCATGGTTTTAAAACTCTACAGTTATGATGTATGGCAAATGGATAATATTTCCAGGATCAGCGCCTTTATTGCTCTCGGAATTATCTTGTTATTAAGTTCTTTCGCTTTCCAACGTCTGAAAAACATCATCAGAAATATGATGGATAAAAAAGATAAAAGTGAGGAAACCACAGACTGATAATCAAGATAAAAGTTTTTATTATAATTAAAATGTAAAACAATCTAAGATTTCATTCACATTTTATAAAAAATAACTATATTTATCACGTTTTTAACAGTTACATATTCTGATTATGAAAAAATTACTCTATTCTTTTTTAATACTATCTTCTGCTACTTTATTTGCACAGCAAAAAAATCCTGCTGTAAGGTTTGCAGTTGCTGACAACGCTATCGGAACAGTAGAATTGTTCAATGCGAAAAAGAACGTATTGCAGGTTTCTAAAGTATACAATACTCCGGCAAGCCTTCCCCAAAGTTTAAAAAAATACAGTTCTGTTTTTACAAAAGGGGTGACTGAATACAAATTCAAAAACGGAGAAAATATATTTGACAGAATGTCATTATCCAACTTCAATGCACAATATAATCTTCCGGCAGACAATCCGGTATTTATTGAAGGCTATGAATTTACAGATACCAGCACAATGATTTATCCTGAGATCAAGAAAAGAGCGGAAACAAAAGATTACAACGGTAAGAAAACATTATTTATTTACACTACCGAATAAATTATTGAATACAATAAAAGAAGGATGCCGTTTTTCAGCATCCTTCTTTATTTTTAATATTTATTGTTCCATTTTTTCTTTAGTTCCTCATAAATCTTCTTTTCCGTAGCATTATTTCCGGGTTCATACAATTTCACATTCCTGATTTCTTCAGGAAGAAAGTCCTGTTCTACAAAATTCCCTTCATAAGAATGTGCATATTTATATTCTTTTCCATAGTCCAGGTCTTTCATCAGTTTTGTAGGAGCATTTCTCAAATGAAGCGGTACCGGCAGATTTCCGGTTTGCTTCACTAAAGCCAGCGCTTCATTAATGGCCATATAAGCAGAATTGCTTTTAGGAGAAACCGCAAGATATACGGCTGTTTCACTTAATATAATTCTCGCTTCCGGATTTCCGATCACATTGATCGCCTGAAAACAATTGTTGGCAACCACCAGCGCATTCGGATTAGCCAGTCCCACATCCTCAGCAGCCAGAATGAGCATTCTACGGGCAATAAATTTAATATCTTCTCCCCCGGCAATCATTCTTGCCAGCCAATACACCGCTCCATTGGGATCACCACCACGCATTGACTTGATAAAAGCTGAAATAATATCATAATGCTGCTCACCGTTTTTATCATACAGCGCCATTGTTTCCTGAAGAACTTCAAGAACATCAGTATTGATGATTTCTGTTGTGTTTGAATTTTTATATTGATTCAAAACCAACTCTACAGAATTGATTAACTTTCTGGCATCACCGCCCGAATATTGAATGAAGGCTTCTTTTTCAAGGATTTTAAAATCAGTTCCTTCATCTTTATTATATCTTTCAGAAGCAATATCAATCAATTCCTCCAGTTTTTCATAACTCAGGGCTTTTAAAATATAGACCTGACTTCTTGAAAGCAAAGCTGAAACTACTTCAAAGCTTGGGTTCTCCGTAGTCGCTCCTATCAGAACAATCCAGCCTTTTTCTACTGCATGCAGCAATGAATCCTGCTGAGATTTATTGAAGCGATGAATCTCATCAATAAATAAGATGGGTGATTTTCCTGAAAACAGATTCTGTTTTTTAGCATCATCAATGACATCACGAACATCTTTTACTCCGGAAGAAACCGCAGAAAGTTTATAGAATTTCCTTCCTGACTGTTCTGAAATAATTTCAGCCAATGTTGTTTTCCCGGTTCCTGGAGGCCCCCAAAGAATCAGCGAATTCAGGGTATTATTTTCAATCATTTTTCTGATTGTTCCTTTATCGCCGGTAAGGTGTTCCTGTCCCAATACATCATTCAGGGTTTTGGGTCTTAATTTTTCAGCTAATGGAATATTTTGATTCAAAGTAATTCTATTTTTTAAGATCAATGTTCCGGATTTTTGATCTCCGAAACTTATAACAAAATTAAACTAATTTTCATTTTTTTACCCTATTTTTGCATTGTTTTGAAACTTACATTCAATAAAATCATTACATTTCCGCTGGTAATTTTGATAAAATTTTACCAATGGTTCATCTCGCCCTTACTTCCCAAAAACTGCCGCTACGAACCTACCTGTTCTCATTATATGATTGAGTCTCTCCGGGTTCATGGGATCTTTAAAGGTTTCTGGCTGGGATTTAAAAGGATTTTAAGGTGCCAGCCATGGGGAGGCAGCGGTTATGATCCCGTTCCACCCAAACATAAATGTCAATAATCAAACTATTAAATCAATAGAAAAATGAATACTATTTTTTTCAGAATTTATCTTGTGCTGTTGGCGTTCACAACGCAGCTTCTTTTTGCACAGGAATACCCTGGAGGTTTATCTGACGGAACTTTAGATATCAACGGAAGCAACGTTCCCGTGAAAATCTATTCTACTACAGAAATGGGAGACCTGACAGCTTTTCCGGACAGAGCCATTAATAATAATGTTGTGGTTATTCTGAATGGATCAAGCCTTGAACCTTCTTATTATAATTATGCAGCTTCAGCATTAGCAAGATTCAAAGATTCCAAATACCAGTTTTTTGATAAAAACTTTAAGCTGATCAATACTCCTGCTACTCAAGAAAATGTTACAACGTTCAAATATGCAGTAAAATCTGCAAAACCTATCACAGATTCTGATAAAGTAGAACTTGAAACTCCATTTAAAATATGGGACCCTTCAAAAGGACTTCATATCGGATCATTTACCCTTCACTTTTATAGTTTGATGTTTGTATTTGCATTTGGTTTCGGATATGTTTTAATGACCAGAATTTTTAAGATTGACAATATTAACCAAAGATATCTTGAACCTCTTTTCACATGGACATTAATTGGGACAATCCTTGGGGCAAGATTAGGACATGTTATTTTTTATCAGCCTGAATTGTTTAAAGAGGATTTCTGGAGTGTATTTTTACCAATCAGTACAAAGAATGGATTAAAATTCACCGGATTTTCAGGACTGGCGAGCCACGGTGCTACTATCGCTTTGATTTTCACCACCCTTTATTATTCATTTAAAGTCATCAGAAAAAATCCATTCTGGGTTTATGACAGATTAGGTATTGTAGTAGCTTTAGGAGGTGCTTTTGTAAGAATGGGGAACTTTTTCAATTCTGAAATCGTAGGTAAACCTGCAGATCCAAATTCTCCTTTTGCCTTGCTTTTCCCACAGCAAAGCAGTGAATATGGTCTTACTGTGCCCCGTTATCCAAGTCAGCTATTTGAAGCTGTAGGATACGTTCTTCTTTTCATTTTATTATGGATACTTTACAGAAAGACAGATAAAAAATATCAGCAGGGATGGTTGTTCGGTTTGTTCTTTATCATTCTCTGGGCCATCAGATTCTTTGTTGAGTTCCTTAAAGAGCCGCAAGGTGACGAATTCATCCAGATTGGCGGCCTGAATACAGGCCAGGTACTTTCTATTCCGTTTATGATTGCAGGAGTTGTTATCATGATCGTTTCTAAGAAATTTAAGATCACTCCGGAAGAAAACGAGAAACCTGAATACATTGAAAAAGCGTAAGCACATACGGGAAATTGAAAAACTCCGGTTTTAAGATAAAAGAGGCAAATTTGTATCACTACAGATTTGCCTTTTTCTTTTAATTCTATTTTAAAGAGCCATTATTTGTTCTATTACAAACTCCTTGCAACTTTCCTGTTCAGCTCCTCAAAAACATTTCCGAATTCACCAATAACATCCGTAGGGAGCATAGATTCTTTTGAATGCCTTTCTGAAGCAAGATCGGCAGATCTTCCGTGAAGCCACACTCCTAAAATACAGGTTTCTTCTTCAGAATATCCTTGTGCTGAAAGGGAAGTCAGAATTCCGGTAAGGATATCTCCACTGCCACCTTTTGCAAGACCTGCATTCCCAGTTATATTGTAAAATACATTTCCCTCCGGAGTTATGACTTGTGTATGATGATCTTTCAATACAATATAAATATTATGTTCTTTTGCTTTTTCTCTGGCTAATTCAAGTCTTTTAAAAGAATTTTCTGTACTTCCGAAAAGTCTTTCAAACTCTTTCGGATGAGGAGTTAGGATTGATTTTTTGGGTATTAATTCCAGATTTTCCGGATCTTTTGAAATAATATTTAATGCATCGGCATCAAGAATGAGTGGAATTGTATAGTTTTTAAGAAAACCCAGAAAACTTTTTTCAGTATCTGAATGAGTTCCCAGTCCGGGTCCTATGCCACAGGTAAAGTCTTTATCAACCTCAAAGTTTGTTACAAACTGTTTTCCTCCCGCTATAAACATGGCTTCCGGACATGAGGTCTGCAGTATCTCATATCCACATTCCGGTGCCAGAGTGAATGTCAGACCAGCTCCTGTTTTTAAGGCGGATTGTGTAGCAAGAACAGCAGCTCCTATTTTCCCATAACTTCCTCCTATGATAATGGCCTTCCCATAGCTTCCTTTATGAGAGAACTCGTGTCTGGGCTTGAATATAGATTCTATCAGCTGATCATCAATAACAAAGTATTCCACGTTGGTTGTATCAGCATAGGTATTGCTTAAATCAATATCCAGCACTTCTACTTTTCCGGTATATTTTCCTGTTTCAGGATGGAGAAAAGCTCTTTTCCAGCATTGAAAAGTCAGGGTATAATCAGATTTCAGAATAATGGGAGCGTTATCAAAGATTTCATCAGCAGGCAATCCGGACGGAATATCAACGGATATTTTAATATTTTTTCTGGCGTTCAATTGCTCAACAAGTTCTTTGTACTCACCTTCCAACGGTCTGGATAAACCTGTTCCGAAGAGAGCATCAATAATGATTGTTTTATCATCAAAATTATAGTGTTCAATCTGATCAAATTTTCTGACCGAAATTCCTGATATATCACGAAGCCTTTTCAGGTTCACCAAAGCGTCTTCCGAAAATTTCCGTTTGGAATCACCTACAAATACATCTACATCAAAACCTTTCAGATACAGTATTCTTGCTACTGCCAATCCATCTCCTCCATTATTTCCGTTACCACAAAATACAGCCAGCTTTTTATGATTTTTACAATGTTCCGAAATCCAATGCGCCGCTGCCATCGAAGCCCTTTCCATCAATTGTATGGATGAAACCGGCTCGTGGGAAATCGTAAACTGATCCCAGTCGCGTATCTGTTCTGCAGTAAAAATTTTCATAGGTAAAACAAACTTTTAAGCAAATTACAAAAGATTTTTCATTATGATGCCACGTCAATAACAAAAATAATGAGACCTCATTAATGAAGTAAAGTATCTGTAAAAAGCTGAAATATTCATTAAAACAAATTCTAAGAATTCATCATAAAATTCAATATTTTGGGAATAAAAAACTATAGAAATTAGTGTTTTTTACATTTTTAAATTATATTTTTGTGTATATACTAATTAAAAAAATATAAATTATGGGATTTGTAAAAGAATTTAAAGAATTTGCCTTTAAGGGGAATGTTCTCGATCTGGCTGTCGGTGTGATCATTGGTGCAGCTTTTGGTAAAATTGTTTCGTCTTTAGTGGAAGATGTCATTACCCCTCTGATACTCAACCCGGCATTGAAAGCCGCCGGTGCAGAAAACATTGCAAAACTTTCATGGAATGGTGTTGCTTACGGAAATTTTATTTCAGCCGTAATCAGTTTCCTTTGTATTGCTATGGTTCTTTTCTGGATCATTAAATTCGCCAATAAAGTCAACAAAAAAGAAGCTCCGGCTCCTGCAGGACCTACAGAAGATCAAAAATTACTGACAGAGATCAGAGATTTGTTGAAAAGCAAAAATATATAATCAGTAAACCTGATAACAGTCTACAAAATAAAAGCACCTCCATGGAGGTGCTTTTTATCTTTTGCTATATCATTCCAGACTATTGAATCTGTAAAATACTCGAAATCTGTTCAGCCAGGGAAAGTCCTATTCTGTCCTGTGCTTCAAGAGTAGAAGCTCCCGTGTGAGGGGTAAGAGAGATTTTAGGGTGATTAAGGATATCTTTAGAAGGTGTTGGCTCATTAATGAAAACATCCAATCCAGCAAATCTTACTTTACCGGAATCCAATGCCTGAATTAAAGCTGCTTCATCAATAACTCCTCCTCTGGAACAGTTGACAACAGCTACTCCGTCTTTCATTATTTCAAATTCATTCTTGCCAATCATATAGCCGTCTTTCTGAGCCGGAACATGGAGTGTAATAAAGTCTGAATGTTTTAAAACCTCCTGTAATGGTTCTGTTTCTATATCAACATTGATAAACTGGTTGTTGTAAAACTTTACTTTAATGCTTGCTTTTCCTACATTATTATCAGCTGCAACCACTCTCATCCCAAGACCTAAAGCAATTCTGGCCACTTCCTGCCCGATTCTTCCCATTCCTACGATACCAATTGTCTTTCCTCTCAGTTCAATACCGGCAGCATATGCTTTTTTAAGACTTCCGAATTCAGTATCACCTACCAGAGGCATTTTTCTGTTGGAATCCTGAAGAAATCTTGCTCCGGAAAATAAATGAGCAAAAACAAGTTCAGCCACCGATTCCGAAGAAGCAGAAGGAGTATTGATCACGTGGATCCCCTTTTCTCTTGCATAATCCACATCAATATTATCCATACCTACTCCACCTCTTCCAATAATATCTATAGATGGGCAGCCGTCAATAATATCTTTTCTTACCTGTGTAGCACTTCTCACCAATAGAGTACGGATTTTGTGCTCGTTAATATAATCTACCAAAAATTCCTGTGGAACTTTTGTAGTAATCACTTCAAAGCCTTTTTCTGTCAATGCGTCTATTCCAGATTGATCCAGGCCGTCGTTTGCTAAAACTTTCATAAAATATCAAGTATATTAAAAAATGAAAGATTTAAAAATTAAAGGAACCGGTTCACATTTAATCTTTAAATCTTTGAATTATATTTTTATTCGCCGTCTTCTTTGAATACTTCAATGGTCACTTGCTTTTCTACCAAATCCGTAAATCTTCCTTTGTATCTTGTAGCTCTTACCAGGTGATTGTCTATCCAGTGATAATTTCCCCCTCTTGGTTTTCCGCAAAGTACGCTGTGGTATTTGAAACCATGCTTATCCAGCCAGTCTATGGTGATTTGTTTCAGATTTTCGGTTCTTGAAGTAAAAAAGCAGATCTGATGCCCTTCATCATACCATCTGTTGACAGTTTCCAATGCATCAGGATAAGGTTCGCAGGTAACCATTCTTTCCGGTTCTTCGTTGGGAACATCATCTGTAATGGTTCCGTCGATATCTATTAAGTAATTTTTTACGCCATCCTTTAGAATAGGACTAATGTGTTCAATGTATTCTAATTCCATTACTAAATATTAAGTAACAAAGTTAGCGTTTTTACAACTATCAGGCACGTTAATCTTAGTTTATGTTAAAAATATACCATAAAAACTATTATTTAATGAATAATATTAATATTTTATTAGTCATTTCATTACAAATAGTTAAAATTTTTCGTTTTGATATTTCTTTTTATGAGTAATATAATAAGAATCTACAAAAAAGACAAAGTGAATTTGCAGATTTACTGATCAACATTCACGGCCTTCTCAACATTATTACAAAAAGCATGATGTTTATCTAAAAATTTCCAAAATACATTTATTACTCTTACATTTGTAGGAATGGAAGAATTTGTAGTTTTAGTAAATCCTGAAGATGAAGTTTTAGGGCTGATGGAAAAACAGCAGGCTCACATCAATGGCCTGCTACACCGTGCTTTTTCTGTATTTCTGTTCAACAGTAAAGGAGAGATGCTCCTTCAGAAAAGAGCTTCAGGAAAATACCATTCTCCCAATCAATGGACCAATGCAGTGTGTTCTCACCCAAGACATGGGGAAACTTATAAGGAAGGAGCAATACGCAGATTAAAGGAAGAACTCGGAATTGAGGCAGAACTTTCGGAAAAATTCAATTTTATTTATAAAGCAGATGTAGGTGGCGGCCTTTGGGAGCACGAACTGGATCATGTATTTGTGGGAAATCATGAAGCTGATTTCAATCTAAATAAAGAAGAAGTGAAAGATGTAAGGTTCATTTCCCCGGAAAATCTGGATAAAGAAATCTCAGAACATCCTGAAAACTTTACAGAATGGTTCAAAATCATCCTCGAAGAATATAAACACCATTTTTAATGATGAAAAGAATATTGTTGTTTTCTGCAATTGTAACAGGAAGTCTGTTTTTTGCCCAAAAAGCAAAAGTATATGAAAATTCCAACTACTCTATTCAGGTTCCTGATGGCTGGAGATCTACGAATGACAGTGAGATCATCAATATTTTTCCTACCAGCCAGATCGGTGCTATTACGATTTCTGAATACCATGATTTAGCACTTTCAAAAGATGAAGTTAAAAAATTCATCCTGGCACTTTATCATTCACAAGACCAAGAGTCCAAAGTAAAAGATAAAAGAAGCCAAAAAGGATATACAGAATATCTCTATGAACACTTTGATGAAAAAGAGAAGCTGTTCTGGATCACCAAAGTTTTTCAAAAAGACAAAAATTTATATTTGGTTTCCATCAACTGTGGCCAGAAATTCTGGAACGGAAACTACATGACCCAATTTAATGAGACTTTTAACAGTTTTAAAATAAAGAAATAAGAATTAAATATGAAGAAAACAGCCTTGTACGACAAACATGTTTCTTTGGGAGCTAAGATCGTACCTTTCGCAGGTTTTGAAATGCCTGTTCAATATTCAGGGGTTACAGAAGAGCACTTTGCAGTAAGAGAAAAAGCAGGATTATTTGATGTTTCCCACATGGGACAGTTTTTCATCGAAGGGCCGGGTTCAAAAGACCTTTTACAGTTTGTAACTACCAATAATGTAGATGCACTTGAAAACGGAAAAGCTCAGTACTCTTGCCTTCCGAACGAAAACGGAGGAATTGTAGATGACCTTATCGTTTACAAAATGGAAGATGACAAATATTTCGTGGTTGTAAATGCATCCAACATTGACAAAGACTGGAATCATATTTCAAAATACAATACTTTCGGAGCTAAAATGACCAATGCTTCTGATGAGATGTCATTATTGGCAGTTCAGGGGCCTAAAGCTACTGAAATCCTTCAAAAGCTTACAGAGGTAAATCTTTCAGAAATTCCTTACTACCATTTCACAGTGGGAAGTGTTGCAGGAGAAAATAATGTGATTATTTCAAACACCGGATACACAGGAAGCGGTGGTTTTGAGATTTATTTCAATAACGAAAGTGCTGAAAAACTTTGGGATGCAGTAATGGATGCCGGTAAAGAAGAAGGAATCATTCCTTGTGGATTAGCTGCCAGAGACACTTTAAGATTAGAAAAAGGATTCTGTCTTTACGGAAATGATATTGATGATACTACTTCTCCTATTGAAGCTGGTTTAGGATGGATTACTAAGTTTGATAAAGACTTCGTTTCTAAAGATACTTTCGCAAAACAGAAAGAAGAAGGGGTTACAAGAAAATTAGTTGGTTTTGAGCTTACTGACAAAGGGGTTCCAAGACATGATTATCCTGTAGTAGATGCTGAAGGAAATGTGATTGGAAAAGTAACTTCGGGAACACAGTCTCCAATGAAAAAGATTGGTTTAGGTCTTGCTTATGTAGACAAGCCTCATTTCAAATTAGGATCTGAAATCTTTATTCAGGTAAGAAACAAGAACATTCCTGCAAAAGTGGTAAAAGCTCCTTTTGTATAATTGTTCAATAAGATATTATTAATAAGAGAGGCTGTAAATAAAATTACAGCCTCTTTTTTACATTTAATTACAGATACAGCAGACTTTTCTATCGGGACTACAGGCATCGCCTACTCCCGGTGTATTGGAAATCACTCCACCTGCGGGTCCGCATAAAGTAAAGCAGTTGGCAAGAGGAGGTATTAATCCACCGTTAATTTCCTTTAAGGCTGATCTGTTCAGATTCTTTGTTTTTGAAAAGTTTGTTTTCATATTGTAAATTTTGGTGATTACAAATATAAAAATTAAAACCAAAAACTAAATAATAATCAATCACTTACGAATTAATAACATTTCAATTAGAATAAAAAATGTCCTGCTCAATAATGAGGAGTATCATTACTGAGCAGGACAGATTAACTATTTAAAATCTTACGAGTTAATTTACTCTAAAGAACTTCTGCAGCTCTTCAACATTTTTCTTATCATTTCCTACGAAAATCTCTTTATCAGTAATAAATACTGGTCTTTTCAGGAAGGTATAGTGATCTAGCAATAGTTCTTTAAAATCTTTCTCGGTCAAAGATTTCACATCCAGACCTCTCAATTTGATCTGAGTAGATTTTTTACTGAACAACGCTTCGTATGATTTTGTTTTTTTATGCATTTCAGCCAGCTCTTCTTTGGTAATCGGCTCTTTTTTGATTTCGCGAAGTTCCCAGTCTGTAAGATCAAATTGGGCTAAAATTTTTCTACAGGTATCACAGGTGTTGAGATAAAATACTTTCTTCATTACGATTTCTAAATCTGTTATTTGTTAAAATTCCCTTTCATTGAAAGTTTCGTCTTTCAAAAGTAGGATTTAATCTAAAACTTTGGAAATTATTAAATAACTTTATTCAA
This sequence comes from Chryseobacterium viscerum, assembly GCF_025949665.1. NCBI lineage: Bacteria > Pseudomonadati > Bacteroidota > Flavobacteriia > Flavobacteriales > Weeksellaceae > Chryseobacterium > Chryseobacterium viscerum. The sequence goes on from NZ_JAPDFT010000001.1 coordinate 2,608,387, forward strand.
ATTTTATAAAGATGCAGAACAAGCCTATTACTTTTCAGTTTATTTCAGAGCCTTCAGATGTTAATTACGGAGGAAATGTACATGGAGGAAGTGTTATGAAATGGATTGACCAGGCCGGTTATGCATGTGCAACTACCTGGAGTGGTAATTACTCTGTCACCGTTTATGTAGGCGGAATCCGTTTTTATGACCCCATCAAAATCGGGGAAGTAGTAAAAGTAGATGCTCAGGTAATTTATACAGGAACTTCAAGCATGCATATCGCCATCAATGTCTTTTCAAGAAACCTGAAACAGCCAAATTTTGAGAAAAAAACTCACTGTATCATCGTTTTTGTTGCCGTAGATGAAAATGGCAAAAAACTGCCTGTACCCAAGTGGACACCAGAAACAAACGAAGAAAAGCAACTGGAAATGTATGCAAGACGCCTGATGGAACTGAGAACGCAGATTGAGGATGAGATGAAACCTTTTTTGTAAGGGATGCGAGGTTCGGGAGTTTGAGAGTCGGAGTATTTGAGGGTTTGAGGGTTTAATGTTGTGGGTATATAACTTGCAACTCGAAACTCATAACCCGCAACGAATATAACTCGTAACTCGAACCACAAAACACAACAACTAGCAACAAAGAACAACCAGCAACCAGCACAAAAAAACAACCAACCACATTATATGAAACGTATTTCCACCTTAATGGCATTGCTTATTTTAGCTTTGGTCCAGGCTCAGACGCATCGGTTTATTTATGAACTGCAATATAAGATGGATTCTACAGAAACCACTTATGAAAAACTGAATATGATTCTGGATATTACCCCAAAAGAGGTTAAGTTTTACGGAAGAAATCTGATCACAACAGATTCTTTAAATAAAAAATTCGGGACGAATAACAGCCATACCGACATGTCAGGGCAGGTAGTGAAAAGAAAAATCAATTCTTTTGATAACGAAAATTTCATCAATATCAAAAACGGATATTATTCTTTTAAAACCACAGATAAAGTAAACTGGACCATTTCCAATGAAACCAAAAAAGTAGAAAATTACACTTTACAAAAGGCAACTACCCGATTCGGAGGAAGAAACTGGACCGCATGGTTCTGTAAAGATATTCCTTTTAATGAAGGACCTTTTAAATTCCGCGGATTACCAGGTTTAATCTTTGAACTGTCTGACACAAAGAAAAATTTCATTTATCACCTTATCAAAAGTCAGGAACTAACACAAGTTTACCCTACAGATGATTTTCTTGAATCCAATTTCGGAAATAAAGCTATTTCTATCAATGAAAAGCAGAAGTATAAACTGATCATGGAGTTTTATAATGATCCTTTTGCTTTTGAAAGAAACAATTTCAACAAAGCTAACAATGATCTTAAAATTAATATCAATGGAAAAGAAATTCACACCGTGGATGAGCTGAACACCCAAACCAAAAACATGCAGGAAGTGATAAGAAAATACAATAATCCACTAGAGATCGATAAGGCGGTTCATTATAAAGAATAAAATTTCAACACAAAAGCCACAGATGTTTCCATAAACAGCACAAAACAAATTAAAGTTCAATATTAGATTTGTATTTATTTTTCTTTTTGAAAAACAAATTCTTTTTATATTTGCAGTATCAAAGGAAATGGTGTTCTTCCTTACCCAACCGCTTTACAAAAGCTGATGACGCCTGATTAAAAGATTATTAACAAATAACTAATCAGGATTATTATGTCAAAAAGTCAAAGAACACTTGGTAAAAAAGCAGTTTTTCACACTCATTTTTTCTTCAGAAAATTTCCGGCTCTGCTTTATATTTTCAAATGGCTGCTCATCAGTATTATTGTTGGTGCTTTGGTAGGAAGCGCTTCAGCAGGATTTTTGCAATCATTGGAATGGGCAACGAATTTCAGGGAAAATCATCTCTGGCTGATCGCACTGCTTCCGGCAGCTGGATTCCTGATAGGACTTATCTACTATTATTTCGGAAAAGATATTGAAGCAGGAAACAACCTGTTGATTGATACCATTCATGAGCCCAAAGGAATTATTCCGTTTAAAATGGCACCTTTTGTTTATCTCGGAACGATGGTAACCCATTTCTTCGGAGGCTCTGCAGGCCGTGAAGGAACAGCTCTTCAAATGGCAGGTGCTATTGCTGATCAGTTTACAAAACCTTTTAAGCTTGACAGAAATGAAAGAAAAATATTAATTATCGCTGCTATTGCTGCCGGATTTGGTTCTGTTTTTGGGACTCCACTGGCAGGAGCAGTATTTGGTCTTGAGGTTTTTCTGATCGGAAGAATTCGTTATAATGCCATTTTTCCTGCATTTGCTTCTGCAATTCTGGCGGACTGGGCTACCAATCTATGGAATGTAAAACATACCCATTATCATATTGATTTCATCCCAAAACTTGAGTTTTTACCAATTCTCTACAGCATTCTGGCAGGAATCGTCTTCGGAATCTGTGCCGCAGCTTTCAGTAAAACTATCCACTGGATGGGTTCCGTTTTCAAATCAAAAATTACATATCCTCCGCTTCGTCCTGTAGCAGGTGGAGTTATCATTGCCTTAGCTGTTTTTGCGATGGGGACGACCCGATATATCGGATTGGGAATTCCCGTGATTGTAGAATCTTTTGAGAAGCAGCTTCCTTTGTATGATTTTGCTTTAAAAATGATTTTTACGATTGTTACACTTTCAGCTGGATTCAAAGGTGGAGAAGTCACTCCCTTATTCTTTATCGGAGCTACATTAGGCAGCGCTTTGTCTCTCTTTATTCCTTTGCCGTTCGGATTATTAGCAGGAATGGGATTTGTTGCGGTATTTGCAGGAGCCACCAATACTCCTTTAGCCTGTATGTTGATGGGAATTGAATTATTTGGAGCAGAATGCGGTGTGTATGTCGCTATTGCCTGTGTTGTATCTTATCTTCTTTCAGGGCACAACAGTATTTATACCAAACAGAAAATTGGAGAAGCAAAAAACAGAAGATTTGAAAGCCAGCAGGATAAGTCTGTTTCGGATTTTTTATGAGGTGTTGCGAGTTGCGGGATTCGAGATATAAAGTTTAAGGTTCTGAGTAACCAGCAACAAAAAAAACAGCATCCAGCAACAAAATAAATAAACAAACAACTACCAACTCGTATCCCAACCCACGAACCCAGAACCTCGAATCCCATCACCCTCCCACTCTCAAACCCACCAATACCCTTTCTCCATTTCCAACTATAATTCGTAATTTTACCGCATGTTCGATTACAGATTAAAAGTTTTCCATACAGTGGCTTCCCGATTAAGTTTCACTAAAGCTTCAGAAGAGCTTCATATTTCACAACCCGCTGTTACCAAGCATATTAAAGAAATTGAAACTCAGATAGGCGCCAAGCTATTTGACCGTAAAGGAACTTCTATTCAGCTGACTCAGAGTGGAAAAATTCTGTATGAACATGCAGAAAAGATTAGAGGTATCTATCGTGACATCGAATTTGAGATCAGCCAGATCAATCAGCAGCATAAAGGAAAACTGATTATCGGAGCCAGTACAACCGTTGCACAGTATATTTTACCTGAAATTTTAGCTAAATTCAATTCTTATTATAAAGATATTAAAATTGAGCTTCTTACTGGAAATACGGAAACGATCTCAACTCTTTTAAAAGAAGAAAAAATAGATCTGGGTATCATTGAAGGAGAATCACAGTCTTCTTATTTTGAATACAGGACTTTTAAGCCTGATGAAATTGTTTTGGCAGCAAAATCAGATCATCCTCTTGCTCATAAAACTTTAAACTTAAAAGATCTCTATCATTTGGATTTGATTTTCAGAGAACAGGGCTCCGGAACTCTTGAGTTTATACAAAACAGACTTAGAGAGAAAGAAATCAACATTCATGAATTGAATACCGTCATGCAGCTGGGAAGCAGTGAAAGTATCAAAAACTATCTTCTTCACTCAGATTGTATGGCATTTCTATCCATCAGCACCATCCTGAATGAACTTAAAAACAATGTACTGGCTGTCATTGACATTAAAAGCTTCAGCATTGAAAGAGATTTTCATTTTATTCTGCCTAAAGGAGAACAATCTGAACTGATTCAGCTTTTTTTGAGATTTGCAGAGTAGGAGATTTGATGTACAAAGTATTAATGTAAAGAGTATTAATGATCTGACTGCTGTGGTTGATTATCCAAAATACATTTTACATTTAATTATAACTTTTAGTTATCCAATATAACAAAATACAATTTACTTTGTAATACTATTTTCCGGAATTTTGATGCAGATTTTAAAAGTTCGCATTATGAAAGATTTCATCCAAAATGAAATGACCCGGAAAGTATTTTTTATTGTATTGGCCGTTCTCTGCCTTACTCCGCTTATATCTTCACCAATTGCTCTGGCTTTGGGATTTGCCCTGGCTGTTTTTATAGGAAATCCATTTGAGAAACACCTTCATCACTATATTCATTTGCTACTGCAGATTTCAATTGTCGGTCTGGGATTCGGGTTAAAATTGGATGAAGCTCTTCATGCCGGAAAAACAGGATTGATGTTAACGGTGGTAAGTATTGTTACAGTAATGGTATTGGGATATTTCCTGGGAAAAGTATTTAAACTGGAAAGACCTTTATCTTATCTTCTTTCTGCAGGAACAGCTATTTGTGGAGGGAGTGCCATTGCTGCAGTGTCTCCTATTATCAAACCGAGTACGAAACAGATTTCACTTGCACTGGCTATTGTTTTTACATTAAATTCTATTGCATTGTTTGTATACCCTGCCATAGGGCATTTGCTGAATCTTTCACAGGAACAGTTTGGACTTTGGTGTGCAGTGGGAATTCATGATACAAGTTCTGTGGTGGGGGCCGCCAGTAAATATGGGGATGAGGCTTTGAAAATTGCCACGACTGTAAAACTGGCCCGTGCCCTATGGATCATTCCGGTTTCATTGATTACGATGTTCATTTTTAAAAGTAAAGATTCCAAAATAAAAATACCGTGGTTCATTGGTTATTTCATCATAGCCATTCTTCTGAATACGTATTTCCCGTTTCTTGACCGTTTCAGTACTTCAATAACTGTTTTAGCAAAATCCGGACTGAATCTGACCCTGTTTTTCATTGGCTCTACTCTTTCTCTTCAAACCCTGAAATCAATAGGATTAAAACCTTTACTAACCGCTGTGCTCCTTTGGATTACCATAAGTATTGGCAGCCTTCTTTACATTATTCATTAAAATGAGCAGAACCCTTTTGATATCAAAAGGGTTCTGCATATTAAATGTGGAAATGTTTATTTCGTATTGAAATAATTTTCTTTAGATTGCGGCTTCACCACAAGTATACACCTGTGGACAACCTATATACTGTACGCAATACCATGGTCCTGTTACTGCTCCTGAGCAGCTGCATCCGCAAAGAGATAAATCAGGGTTTCCGCTTATTCCTCCAGCGATGTTTTTAAGGTCTTGCTTTCTTAATTTTTTAGCGTTTTTCATAATGTTCATGAGATTTAGTTTGATTAAACAATATAGTTTTTAGTTACCTTCCAAAGTTAAACAAATATTAATTACACGCAACAAAAATTAATGCAAAAATTAATAATTTATTGATTATAATGTGATTATTATATTCAAAATAAGGAATAGCACAGCCCTATTATTTAAACAGTTTAAATTATTCCGTAAATTCCAGGTCTCTGTCGTGGGTTTCCGAAATGGTAAGTGAGGAATAAAATGCAAGCCCAAATACCACCACTCCCACTATGGCTGCGCTTTCTACAACTGGAAAATGACCTTTAAGGGAGTCAAAAGCAAAAATCATAACCGGCACCAATCCTCTTACCATATTGGGAACGGTTGTCGTTGCTGTATTTCTGATATTGGTCCCGAACTGTTCTGCTGCCAGTGTCACAAACATAGCCCAATATCCTGTCCCGAAGCCAAGCCATACACAAAACAAATAGTATTTTGTTTCTGTATTGGTATTGCCAAAAAGCATAATCGCCACTCCGATCAGGGTAAAGATCAGCATATAGAAGATAGCCATTTTACGGGATTTTAAAGCATGGGAAATAAATCCACTTAATAAATCACCGACAGAAATCCCTACATACGCCCACATAATTGCTTTTCCAGGGTTGATCTCTTTAATTCCTAATTCAGGAGCAAACTGATTGGCTAAAACAGCCAGAATCCCTATACAATACCATGTAGGCAATCCTACAGCAATGCATTTTAAATACCTTGTCAATCTGTTTTTATTGGTAAAAAAGGATAGAAAATTTCCTTTTGAAACGTTTTTGTGCTCAATATTCTTATAAATTCCGGATTCGGATACACTTATTCTCAGTATCAATAACATAATTCCCATAATCCCACCGATAATATAAGAAATATTCCAGCCACCAGCCAGTTCTACTGTAAGCTGAGCCACTACAGCTCCCATTAATCCAAAACCGGCAACAACCGAGGTCCCGATTGCTCTTAAACTCTTCGGCAGGCTTTCAGAAACCAGCGTAATTCCCGCTCCAAGCTCTCCGGCCAGACCAATACCTGCAATGAACCTCAAACCGGCATATTGGTATAATAAATGTTCTTTTGGAAAATAAGGAAGGAAACCACAAGCGATATTAGCTAAGGAATACACTAAAATAGATCCGAAGAGTACGGAAAGCCTTCCTTTTTTATCTCCGAAAATACCCCAGAAAACACCTCCGATGAGAAGTCCCACCATCTGACAATTCAGAATAAAGGTTCCGTCAGCATCCGGATTAAGTCCCAGAGCTTTTAAACTTGGTATTCTAACGATTCCGAATAAAAGGAGATCATAAATATCTACAAAATAGCCTAAAGCAGAAATAATAACGGGAATTGAGAAAATGTACTTCAGTTTTGAAGACATGGACAGTTCTTGCATTTTTAAGTTTTGATAAAAATAAAAAACCTTTCAATTTCTTGAAAGGTTTTTATCAAATATCTTTTTCTGATTATTATCTGGCAATATTCACAGCTCTCGTTTCTCTGATTACTGTTACTTTTACCTGTCCCGGATAAGTCAGCTCATTCTGAATCTTCTCAGAAATATCGTAAGAAAGCTGAGAAGCTACTTCATCGTTCACTTTTCCGCTCTCTACCATTACTCTTAGCTCTCTACCAGCCTGAATTGCATAAGCACTGGATACTCCATCAAAGCTTAGTGCAGCAGATTCAAGATCTTTCAATCTCTGGATATAAGATTCCAATACCTGTCTTCTTGCTCCCGGTCTTGCTCCTGAGATTGCATCGGCAACCTGGATGATCGGAGATAATAACGATTTCATTTCAATTTCGTCGTGGTGAGCTCCGATAGCGTTTACTACTTCAGGGTTTTCACCGTATTTCTCAGCCCACTGCATTCCTAAAAGCGCGTGTGGTAATTCTGATTCCTGCTCAGGAACTTTACCGATATCATGTAAAAGACCTGCTCTTTTTGCTAATTTTACGTTTAATCCTAACTCAGCAGCCATAGTTGCAGCAATGTTTGCTACTTCTCTTGAGTGCTGTAGCAAGTTTTGTCCGTAAGAAGAACGGTATTTCATTCTACCAACGATTTTGATTAATTCAGGGTGTAATCCGTGAATTCCTAAATCAATGATAGTTCTCTTACCTACTTCAATGATTTCCTCCTCAATTTGTTTTCTAGTTTTTTCAACTACTTCTTCGATTCTTGCCGGGTGAATTCTACCATCGGTAACCAATCTGTGAAGGGATAGTCTTGCAATCTCCCTTCTTACAGGATCAAAACATGAAAGAAGAATTGCTTCCGGAGTATCATCAACAATAATTTCTACTCCTGTTACGGCTTCTAAAGCACGGATATTTCTACCTTCTCTACCGATAATTCTACCTTTTACTTCATCAGACTCGATATTGAAAACTGATACTGAGTTTTCGATGGCCTGTTCAGTTCCGATTCTCTGAATCGTTTGGATAACGATTTTTCTCGCTTCGTTTTTGGCATTCATCTGAGCTTCTTCCATGATGCTCTGAACGTGTGCCTGTGCTCTTGTTTTTGCTTCTGCTCTCATGGTTTCTACCAATTCTGCTTTAGCTTCATCAGCTGTATAATTAGAGATTTTTTCAAGTATTTCTACTTTCTTAGCGTTAGCTGTATCTAATTCCTGCTGTTTTCTTTCAAGGATTTCGGTTTTCTTAGCATAGTCTGCAATCTGCTTGTCCAGATCTTTTTCAAGTTTCCCAGTCTTGCTAAGTTCATCATTCAGCTTATGCTCCTTGTCTTTCGTTCTCTTTTCAACTTCCTGCATTTTCTTTTCGCGGGACTGAATGTCTGCATCATGCTGAGATTTCAGTTCCAGGAATTTTTCTTTTGCCTGAAGGTTCTTTTCTTTCTTTATGGATTCAGCTTGTACATTAGCTTTTTCTATAAGGTTTTCGGCGTTTTTCTTAGCATCATCTATGATGAATTTTGCCTTAGTATTCAGAGAGCTTTTTGAGAAAAACATTCCCACTACAGCCCCGATTACTAAACAAACAACACCGACTATAACTTCTATCATAATTTATATTGAGTTTTAATTGTATTCATATCCTTGTTAAATAAAAAAAGCCCACAATAATCCAGAGATTGAGAGTAAACTCCTAATCAACACGATTTGAACTGATTTCCACTGTCTGTAATCCGGAAATCCGGCACGCCATTCGATGGACATTTGTTCGGTAATTGTTTAGCGTTGAGTTTACCTTTAATGTGTTAGAATTATTGTAGGCAGTAATTTTTCAGGAAAAAAAATCTATTTCCCGATTTCATTCAACGACTGATTAATCTGCGTTAACCTTTCGTTGGTAGAATTAATATTTTTTTCGTAGTTCAGAGAAACTACTTCTGCATTGGTTCCCAGTTTCAGGGCACACATAGCTAAAGCATCCTGTTTATCTCTTACATCGAAGTTCTGTTCAAAATCTTTAATCATATTCTCGATCTGCTTCCCTACTTTACGCAAAGTTTCTTCCTCTGCTGCCGGTACGTTCAGCGGATACACTCTTCCTGCAATGTTGACGGTTATTCTCCTTACCTCCATTATAATCCACTGTTTTGAAGCTGAGCAATACAGAAATCAATTTCTTTCACCAATCTGTTGATATGGTTTTTCATTAATCTATTGTGTTCAGGATTTCCTGATATTGCTGAATAAAGTTTTATATTTTTTTGTTCTTCTGCTAATACCTGATTCTTTCTTCTTTCCTCATCATATTTCTTCTTCAACTCTTCATGCTCAATATTTAATTCTTTTAAATTTTCCGTAAGATTTTTATAGTTCTTTTGCAGAGTCGAAATCTTTCTCTCTAATTCTGAAAAATTGTTTTCTAAATCTTGAAGCATTTCAGGTTTGTATATTCTAACTAAAAGCAAAAATAAAAAAATAATAACACTAACAAAAATAAAACACTCTATATTTTGATATAACAACAAAAAAGGAGGTGCTAATGCACCTCCGGTCTATTTTTCAATGAGATATTTTTTATTCAAATTTCAGAACAAACATTACGGCTCTTGTCTGTAATGTAGAAATAGCAGATGCCCAGTAAGGAGGTGTAGTAGCATTATCTGCCACTTTCTCATTGTTCATGAAGAATGTTCCTCTGATGGCAGGAGTCAGTTTAAATTTGTTGAAATAAAACTGAATTCCCATTTCTGCAGACCATGCAAAGTTATGGGTAGTTGATCTGTAGATCCCCTGCATGTTATCATCTGTGGAAGTTGAGTTAGACTGAAGGTTAACAACATAGTTTACCCCCGCCGCAACGTAAGGTCTTGAATTGTACCATCTTTGTCCGTGAAGTTCCAACATTACTGGAATGTCAATTAGTGTAGATTTAATTTCTCTTACTTTATCCTTTTCCTGTAAAGGGAATGGCATAAAAGGAGGATTGGTTAAGGAACCACCTGCATAAATGTCATTGGATTGAGTATTAAAAGTCAACTGTCTTTGAGCAAACTGTAAACCTGGTTCTACCCTTACATCAAGATAATCATTCAGTCTCCATTTTGCAATAAGCCCGGCACCGAAACTATAGCTTTCCTTGGATGTAACAAGGTTTTCATTATCATTCATCCCGTACTTTGGATGCAAAACAATGCGGTAATCCAGTCTGTTCCCGTTCAAATAAAACCCCCAACTGAATTTCTGTTCGTCGAAATCTTCCAACTTATCCATTCTGTTTCGGGTTCTGAATTGCGCGTTTGCAAAAACGGCAACATTTACTGAGGTTAAAACCAGTGCTTTTAATAGAAATTTATTCATAGGTTACTTTGTTGCTTTATAAATTGTGGCTATACCTAAACTTAATTTTTTATATTCTACTTTCTTAAATCCCGTATCTAAAAGAATTTGCTTCATCTTCTCCCCGAAAGGAAAAGCATTTACAGAATCCGGAAGGTATGTATACGCCCTATTATCCTTAGAAACCAATCTGCCAATGGCAGGCAATATATTTTTGAAATAAAACATATAAAATGGCCCCATGAAACCCTCAACCTTTGAAAACTCCAGTATATAAACACTTTTGTTATCTTTAACTACTCTTCTTAACTCTGCTAAACCTTTGGTAAGATTCTCAAAATTCCTTACTCCAAATGCAACGGAAACAGCATCAAATCTATTGTCCTCGAAAGGTAAATTTTCTGCATCCCCTTTTTGCATGGAAATTTTGCCGTCTAATTTAAGTTTTTTTATTTTAATAACGCCAACATTCAGCATTTGTTGTGATAAATCTAATCCAACTACTTTAGAACCGGTTCCTTTTTCAATGGTTATTGCCAGATCTCCCGTTCCTGTAGCCACATCCAGCACTTCCTGCGGATTATCATTTTTCATCCATTTTACCAGTTTATTTCTCCACAGAATGTCAATTTTCATGGATAAAACACGGTTCAGAAGGTCGTACTTCGGTGCAATATTGTCGAACATATCCTCTACTTGGCTTTTTTTTGTAGCCTCTGAATTGTAGGGAGTAACTTTGGTGATATCTTTTGTCAAAACTTAAAACTTGTAATATTCTTTATAATAATTTAGGTAATCCTGCTTTCTGAAGATTTTAGATCGTGATTCCACTTTCTGGATATTCTTAATCACTTTATCATAATCTTCATCCACATTGTAATAAAAATCTTCTGTGTAAAGCTTATTGAAGCGCTTTGCTCCTCCGTAATAATCCTTTCCGTCAATAACGGTTTTATCAAGGTTCGCCAGCAACGAATCTTTCTTAAGATTGTATCCGTAGTACTGATCATTTACATAGTAATCCTGGTGTGTAATATTAATCAGACCACGAAGTTTATTCACCTCAAATGCTGAATCATACAGCATCTTTTTGTTCTGATCAAAAACCTGAATAGAGTTTTTCCCTTTATTCAAATCTACATGCACATACTGCCCGGCAGAGATGATTCCTTCAGATCCGTTATTGATCTTAAAGTAATACGTATTCGGGGTAGGATTATCTACAACATAATAATTCTTCTTGGCTAAAAAAAGGAAGTAGATCCCAAAGGCAACGATAAACGCCACAGCTGCAATAAGTAAGCCTTTTAAGGACGAGTTGTTTTTCATAGATTGTAAAGTACAATTTTTGCAAATTTAATAATATTTTTAATTCTCCGTTATTAATATTAATTATTAACTTTGCATCTTTAAAAAAATCATATAAACGAATGCCGAATACGATCATTATTGGCTCTGGATCTTATATTCCGAACAGAGTTATTGGTAGAGATTACTTCATGAATTCCGAGTTCTATACTGAAGACGGAGTAAAGATTGAAAAGCCTGTGGAAGAGACCATTGCGAAATTTGTAGAGATTACAGAAATCGAAAACAGGAGATTCATTGAGGATGATCTTTCCAACTCACAAATCGGTTATGAAGCTGCAAAAATTGCCCTTGAGGATGCAAAAGTAGACGGTGAGGAATTGGATTATATCATTTATGCAAGCAATTTCGGAGAAGTTACTGAAAACGGATATGCTGATTTTATGCCTACAATGGCAGCTAGAGTAAAGAATAAGCTTGGGATCAAAAACAGAAAATGCGTAACGTATGATATGGTTTTCGGATGTCCTGGGTGGGTAGAAGCTATGATTTTGTCTGATAATTTAATTAAAGCTAAGGTTGCCAAAACCATTCTTGTCATAGGCGCTGAAACTTTAAGCAGAGTAACAGACCCGCATGACAGAAACAGAATGATCTTTGCTGACGGTGCCGGAGCAGTAGTTGTAAAGGCAACAGACGAAGAGAATGTAGGAATTATTGCCCACAACACAATTTGTGACAACGGACCGGAATTAAACTACCTTGAAAATCAACCTTCCATCAATAAAGAAGTAGACCAAAAGCGCCTTTATGTAAGAATGTTAGGAAGAAAAATTTACGAATACGCTCTTAAAAATGTACCGGATGCCATCAAGGACACCATTACAGATGCAGGCCTTTCTATTGAAGATATAGACAAAATCTTAATTCACCAGGCTAATGCTAAAATGGATTACGCCATGATTGAAAGACTTCACAGGCTTTATGATGTGAAAGAATACGATCATGCGATCTCTCCTATGACAATTCAGGATCTTGGAAATACTTCTGTAGCAACAATTCCTACCATGTATGATTTAATAATTAAAGGAAAAATGGCAGGTCAATCGTTTAAAGAAAAAGGTAACGTTGTGATGACTTCGGTAGGTGCCGGAATGAACATTAATGCTATCGTTTACAGATTTCCTTAAATAAATATTTAATAAATAAAAAAAATATAAAAGCACAGGGAAGTTATTCTTTGTGCTTTTTTGATCAGAACATGCAAAAGAATTTTTTAATCATTGCGGGAATCTTCCTGTTTTTGGAAGTTTATATTTATCAGGCTATCAGAACACTCACTGATAATTCATGGATAAGAATCGGATATTGGGTACTCTCTCTAGCCGTGTATGGAATTTTCGCTTACGAAGTCACTCACTTCCAAAGATCAGACAGAAGTACGGTAAGAGCTCAGATCATGATCTCTTTATTTTTGATATTCATCCTTCCTAAAATCTTCGTAGTTCTGTTTCTATTAATTGATGATATCATCAGAACCGGAGGATACCTGATCGGCTTTACCCAGTCTACGGAAAATTTCTTCCCGGAAAGAAGGAAATTCCTGAGTATTGTAGGCCTGGGAATGGGAGGTGTTCTTTCCGCTCTTTTCATAGATGGGATTACTTTTGGCAAATACCGTCACACCGTAAGAAGGGTAAGAGTAAAATTCAACAATCTTCCGAAAAGTTTCAAAGGATACAAAATCATTCAGATTTCAGATGTTCACAGCGGAAGTTTCTCCGATCCTGGTAAATTGCAGCATGCGATTGACCTGATCAACGAGCAGAAACCTGATCTGGTATTATTTACCGGAGATATGGTGAACAACGTTGCTGATGAGTTCAAACCTTTCATTCCTTTATTTTCAAAAATCCAGGCTAAAGATGGCAAGTTTGCGGTATTAGGAAACCACGATTACGGAGATTACGTAACCTGGGCATCACCAGCAGCTAAAAAAGAAAATCTTGATACTTTGATCGGTTATGAAAAACAGGCTGGTTTTGATATGCTGAGAAACGAACACAGAGTTATCGAAAGAAACGGAGAAAAGTTATATATTCTTGGCGTTGAGAACTGGGGATTAAAACCATTCCCTCAATTCGGAAAAATAGACGATGCCTTACAAGGAGTACCGGAATCCGCCACAAAGATCTTAATGAGCCATGACCCCACCCACTTTGATTATGTGGTAAAAAAGCACCCTTCAAACATCCACCTGACCCTTTCAGGACATACGCATGGGATGCAGTTTGGATTAGATCTTAAAAATGTAAAATGGTCACCGGTTCAATACCGATACCCAAAATGGGCCGATTTATATGAAAGCGAAGGGAAACTATTGTACGTAAACAGAGGGTTTGGTGTACTGGGATATCCGGGAAGAGTGGGTGTATTGCCGGAGATTACACTTTTTGAACTGAGCTAGAAGTGCGGGGTTCGGGATGCTAGTTATTAGTTGCTGGTTGTTTGGTTGCGAGTTAATTTTGTTTTGGGTTTTAAGTTGTTGGTTTCTTTTTGTTACTAATTTTTTGTTGCTGGCTACACACAACCTTAAACTTTGAACCTTGAACCTTAAACTTTGAACCTTGAATTCTCCCTAATCCCTGCAACCTGCAACCTAAAAAATATAATCTTTCATACGGGAAGTAGCCATTTCCCGGTCATTAAGAAAAGTAAGGAGGGCATCTAATTTGTCCTCCATTTTTTTGCCCGAAAATAAGCTTCGGTAAAAAGGAATATCAAAACGGTATTTCTTAAAGTCTGTAAACTGCCATGTGTTCAGATAAATCAGAACAAATTCCTCATTCTGCAATGTTTCCAGAACCATATTCTGATAATACTTCATCGGCAGGATCTGAAACACAAAATCATTATAGGGCAATTGGCTGTAAGGAGAGATGCTTTCAGGAACAATACTCAGCCCGTCCTCTTCTGTAATTTCTGTATCTCTTTTAAGCCTTTTGAAAGGAAAAAGAATATTAGCATTATCAATGTTCGAGACATAATTAAATTCCATCAGTTTCAAAACTTCCTGTGAAACTTTCACATCTTTCTGACGGATTCCCCTGATCTGTTTTTCCAGCAGATCCTGAATATCCTTTTTGGCATTTTCAATTTCTTCAGGATTGGAGTCTTTATTATAAAAAGCAATTTCATGCCCTTTGGATGAAATTGCTTTTATTAAATTTTGAAGTCTTCCGACAAGAGAAACCTCTACGAAAAAACTTGATTTGATATCATGAATATCTAAAATCCTAAGAATTGCTCTGGTATTATTTTCTATAATTTTCAATCGTTCATCATCAGTAATTTGAGAGCCATTTTTTACTTCAGCTTCAATACAAGTGATGTTAAAAGTTAACAATACCATTTAAATTAAAATTTATATAAATTCTATAAAATATTAAAAATCAGACGTTAAAACAATTATTAATTAAAGCATTACTTTATATTATTAATCCTTGCTTAATTTTACTTTCAGATTCTTGATCATGTCCTTTGTCATTTCAGAAATTCCGAAATCATAAGTCAGACCCCAGTCTTTTTTAGCTACAGAATCATCAATAGAAGCCGGCCATGAATCAGCAATTGCCTGTCTGAAATCCGGGTTATAGTCGATAGCAAAATCCGGAATTTCTTTCTTGATTTCTGCCGCCAGTTCTTTCGGAGTAAATGACATTCCACCCAAATTATAGGAAGAACGAACAGATAAACTTTCTTTAGGAGCGTCCATTAATTTCAAGGTTGCATTGATGGCATCATCCATATACAACATCGGCATTCCTGTATCTTCGGAAATGAAGCTTGTATATTTTCCATCTTCAATTGCCTTATAGAAAATCTCAACAGCATAGTCAGTAGTTCCACCACCTGCCGGAGTTTTCCATGAGATCAATCCGGGATATCTGATACTTCTTACATCTACACCATATTTATCGAAATAGTATTCACACCACTTCTCCCCTGCCATTTTTGAGATCCCGTAAACAGTTGTTGGGTTCAACACTACATCCTGTCCTACATCATGTTTTGGAATTCCTTTTCCAAATACAGCAATAGAACTTGGCCAGAAGATCTTTTTAAGAAGCCCTTCTTTCGCCATTTCACAAAAATGAAGCAGTGGCTCAAGATTCAGTTTCCATGCAAAAATAGGCTGCTTTTCCGAAGTCCCGGATAAAAGCGATGCCAAGTGATACACTGTAGTAATCTCGTAATCATGAATCACCTGTCTTACCAATTGTGTATTGGTAACATCCATTCTTTCATAGTGTCCGGCAGAAGTAATTCCTTCCTGCCATCTGTCCAATCCTGAAGCAACAACGTTCTCCGCTCCGTGGATTTCAACAAGTCTGTTCGTAAGTTCGGTACCAATTTGTCCCAAGGCACCTGTAATCAGTATTCTTTCCGTATAGGATTCCATTTTTCAGATTTTTTTAGAATTGTACAAAAGTAAAAAAAACATGCCAACCATAATAAAAAAGGTGTATTTAAAAACACTCCTCTAATAATGAATACGGATATATTCAATTCAAACAGGTAAAATTCTCCTTAAACAATAGAAAATATCAAATGCATTGATCATACCTCATGATTAACTTAAAATTCAATAATTTTGTTTCAAAGAAAAAACAATCATATGAAGAAGATTTTAATTGCTTCGATTTTGCTGGCCAGTCCGCTTAGCTGGGCTCAGTTTACCAATTTCAATATCATCAAGGAAGCACAGGTAAAAAATAAAGGTGTTGTAGTATCTGCACATCCATTAGCCAGTGAAGCTGGAGCCAAAATCTTAAAGATGGGTGGAAATGCCTATGACGCTGTTACAGCCACACAATATGCCCTTGCTGTGGTGTATCCTCAGGCAGGAAACATTGGTGGTGGTGGATTTTTAGTAGGTGTAAAAAATAACGGGGAAAAATTTACATTAGACTACAGGGAAACTGCACCGAAAAAAGCCTCCAGAGACATGTACATTGATAAAAAAGGAAAAGCAGATACAGATCTTTCCCAAAACGGAAGGCTGGCAGTAGGTATTCCTGGAAGTGTGGCAGGTTTTTTTGCTACCCTGAAATACTGCAAACTACCTATGGAAAAGATTATTCAGCCCGCCATTGATCTTGCCGAAAAAGGATTTGCCATTACAGATAAGGAAGCAGAAATGCTGAATAACCAAAGGGAAAAATTCCAGAAACATAATAAATCTTCAATCATTTTTGTAAAAGATGCTCCTTGGAAAGCCGGAGATCTGCTGATTCAAAAAGACCTGGCCGAAACCTTGAAATTGATTCAGAAATTGGGAGCAAAAGGCTTTTATGAAGGAAAAACCGCTGATCTTTTGGTGGCTGAAATGAAAAGAGGTAACGGAATCATCACGCTGGAAGATCTTAAGAACTATAAGGTTGCGGAAAGAAAAGCCCTTGAATTTGAATACAAAGGAAACAATGTGGTAACCATGCCCCTGCCATCAAGCGGTGGAGTTCTTCTGGCTCAGATGCTAAGAATGGCAAGTTTTGAAAACCTCGAAAAATATCAGCAAAACTCTACAAAAGCTGTCCAGATCATGACTGAAGCGGAAAGAAGAGCCTTTGCAGACAGAGCAGAATATATGGGTGACCCGGATTTTATTCAGGATAAAACTTCTTACCTTATCTCTGACGACTATCTGAAAGGAAGATGGAAGAGTTTTAGTTTTGATAAAGCTACACCAAGTGCAGAAGTTGGCAAAATCATAGCACAGCCTCAGGAATCTATGCAGACTACTCATATTTCCGTATTGGATAAGGATGGAAATGCTGCTTCTGTAACAACAACCCTTAATGGTTACTATGGAAGCAAAGTTTTAGTTTCGGGAGCCGGATTCTTTTTAAATAACGAAATGGACGATTTTTCTATCAAACCAGGTGTACCAAACATGTTCGGGGCAGTGGGCGGAGAAGCCAATTCTATCCAGCCTAACAAGAGAATGCTTTCTTCCATGACTCCAACTATTCTCCTTAAAAATGGGAAACCTTATATGGTGGTAGGAACTCCTGGAGGAACTACAATCCCTACTTCAGTATATCAGTCTATTGTGAATGTTGTGGATTTTAAACTGAATGCCAATATGTCTGTGAATACACCAAAATTTCATCACCAGTGGCTTCCGGAAACCATTACAGTAGAAAACAACTTTCCTGAAAGCACAATTTCTGAACTGAAAAGCAAGAATTACATCATTGAAAAGACGAAATATATCGGAAAAACAGAAATGATTGTTCTTGATGAAAACGGAAGCATCCATGCAGTAGCAGACGGCCGCGGAGATGACTCTGTTGCAGTGGAATAATATCCTATACCTATATTATAATACAGCTCCGGCTTCATTCTAAAAGGCTTTTGCCTTTTTACGAATGAAGCCGGAGTTTTTTATTCATCAACCCACTGCCCCAGATCTTTCCAATGACTTTTGTCATGTTTTCAGATAAATTTTCTTAATTTTCGCCCTTAAAAAAACAAAACGACTGTTCTTTGAAAGCAAAAAAAATACACAATCAGCTTTATTTCCAAGTGATTATAGCCATTGTTGCCGGTATTCTTCTTGGAAAATTTTATCCTGAATTAGGAGAGAAAATGAAACCTCTTGGAGATGGGTTCATCAAATTAGTCAAAATGATTATTGCTCCGGTAATTTTTATTACCCTTACTTTAGGAATCGCCCATATGACCGATTTGAAAAAGGTAGGCAGAATTGCTATTAAAGCAATGATCTATTTTTTCACATTTTCAACTCTTGCACTTATCATTGGATTACTGATAGGAAATATTTTACAGCCGGGTCATGGTTTAAATATAGATCCTTCTACTCTTTCGGGTGATGTTTCACAATACCAGGCAAAAGCTCATGAATCAACACTTACGGGTTTCATTATGAATATTATTCCTGAGACTTTATTCAGTCCTTTGGTGGGTGATAATATTCTTCAGGTTCTGCTGGTTGCTATTTTAATGGGAGTAGCTTTGGTTTTAACAAAAGAAAAAAGTCAGAAAGTAACTGATTTTTTACAGGATCTGTCAACTCCGGTATTTAAAATCGTTCATATGCTTATGAAACTGGCCCCGATAGGAGCTTTTGGAGCAATGGCATTTACTATTGGAAAGTATGGGCTTCATTCTGTACTGAATCTTATATTTCTGGTAGGTACCTTCTATATTACCTCTATACTATTTGTTGTTTTGGTATTAGGAGCTGTGGCATGGTATAACGGATTTAATATTTTTAAACTTCTTTTTTATCTTAAAGAAGAACTTCTTCTTGTTTTGGGAACCAGCTCATCAGAATCTGCTCTTCCAGGAATTATGGAAAAGCTTGAAAAAGCGGGTTGTTCACGCGCCATTGTAGGCCTTGTAGTTCCCACAGGATATTCTTTCAATCTTGATGGAACCAATATTTATATGACCCTTGCCTCTCTGTTTATAGCACAGGCATTAAACATTCATCTTCCCATTGAAAAACAGCTGATGCTTCTTCTTGTAGCAATGTTGAGTTCAAAAGGTGCAGCAGGAGTTACAGGTGCAGGATTTGTAACACTGGCAGCAACCCTGGCAGTAGTTCCGGAAATTCCAATTGCCGGAATGACATTAATCCTCGGAATAGATAAATTTATGAGTGAATGCAGAGCGCTGACGAATGTAATTGGGAATTCTGTAGCGACTGTAGTGGTTGCCAACTGGGAAAAACAGCTTGATAAAAAACAGCTTCAATATTGTCTGGATCACCCGGCCGAAGTTGAGAAAAAGCTGGAAGTGTAAACAGGTGGCAGATTGTAGGTTGCAGGGATTAGGGAGAATTCAAGGTTCAAGGTTCAAAGTTTAAAGTTCAAAGTTTAAGGTTGTGTGTAACCAGCAACTAGTAAACTCGAAACAAAAGAAACCAGCAACTCGCAACCCGAACCCTCAAAACAAAATTAACTCGTAGCCAAACAACCAGCAACTCGTATGCTCGAAACCCGTACCCTTAAACCAAAATACTCAAACTCGCTGGCTGTACTTTCACATGAACCGGTGATTTGATCTTATTGAATTCACCGTCCAGGTGCCAGTTTTTGGTATTGACTTTAAATGATATTTCGGAAACCGGAAGATAAGTGACATATTCATCATCTTTCAGTCTTTTGGTGAACATTCTGAAAGCAAACAGCGCAGAATAGGTCAGAGGAAATTTTTTCACCAAAACCATATCTACCAGGCCATCACTTTTGCTTGCTTTCGGAGCAATGTAAGCGTTGTTGCCAAACTGACGGGTATTGGCAATATTCATCATCAGATAACGCCCATTGTACTGTTGGTATTCTTCATCAAAAAACTTTACTTTGATGGGTTTGTAGTTGAAGAAGGTTTTCAGGGAAACTTTGATATAGTTTTTGAATCCACGGCTTGTTTTTTCAAATTCCTTAACAACTTTACCGTCAAATCCTGTTCCTGAAACATTGATAGACAACCTGTCGTTCACCGTAAAAGTATCAATCTTTCGGGAATTTTTGATTTTTATTTTTTCTAAAAGTTCATCCAGATTTTTGCTGAACTGGGTTTCATTAGAAAATCCGTTTCCTGAACCCGCCGGAAAAATAGCCAGAATTTTTTCTGTATTAATCAGATTTTTGGCTACTGTAGAAATGGTTCCATCCCCTCCAATGGCCACAAAAATATCCACTTCTTCAAAATGGGCCTGGATAAACTCATCTGTTCCGGGAATAGATTCTGATACATAATACAACGGGTTGTTTACCTTTGTTTTAAGTTCGTTCAAAAACGGCTGATAGTTTTTTTTGGCCGAAAAAGGGTTGATAATAAAAGCTACTTTTTCCATTACCGCAAAATTAAAAAATGCTTCCTGATCTGGAAGCATTAATTTACTTAATTTTCATTCTTTCTTTAAATTCAGCATTTAAAGTTCCTTTCAGGTCTTCCCATGAAACAGGAATTGTAATATCTCCGGCTGCAAAAGCGGCAATTTCATAGGGACTGTAATGGAAATACAGGTTTTTATCATCAAAATAGAAGTTATCGGATGCCGGAATTTTCTCAACCAGCAGCATTTCTGAGTTTTTTACTTCTCCATCACCATCCATTGTTCCACTGTTGATTTTATCGATATTTTTCATCAGAATAGCTTCAATTTTATTTTTAGGCATTGAAGTAATATCTTTCAGTTCTAATTTTTTACTGTTTTTAAGATCAAAAACTCTTTCTGAAAAACCATAGTTGTCATGGGCTCCGCCTTCGTATCCGCTTCTTACATACTGAATATGCATATAATTGTTGGTATTGGAAATCAAATTCATATGTGAGCTTGAATACCAATTCTGGGCATAAGTAACATCTGAAACCCAATCTTTATTATCATTTTTTATAGAATTGAAATAATCATTCTTTTCTTTATCAAGATAAGCCTGAAGCCCTGCTTTGGAAAAGTCTTTGATTTTTTCATTCTGGAAATAGATGCTGTCTAATAGCTTTTTATCTTTTAATGAAGGAAAAACCAACAGTTTTGAAGTATAACTCACTTTTAAAGAATCTGTAATCTTTGTAGAATCATTCACTTTCACAGAGTCTACCACAAATCCTTCAGCGGTTTTATTTTCTGTTTTTTCTGCCGGCCCTGTCTTTTCATTTTTTTTACAGGCCGTCACTGCAAGGAAAGAAGATAATGCTATAACAGCAATCGTATTTTTCATAATTCTGATTTTTGATATCAAATACAAAAACCATTCAAAAGATGAATGGTTTTTGAAAAAACTTTATTTTTTTTGTAAGTTTTGCTTAAAAACTCTTAAATATTACTTCTTAACAAGGCTTATTACCTGATTTTCAAACTTAGAAGCTACTCCCCAGATTTGTTTAAATGCAGGGTAATATTCTTTCGGATAATCTGAACTGCTGACTTTTGTTGTGGTAGTTACTTCCAGTTTATTTCCTTTTTGTTCTACAGAATAGGTATATGCTATTTCTTTATCTTCTGTAACGATTCTTTTTTCTTTAGGCATTTCCTCAATTACATATCCTTCAGGAATTTCGAGAATAACTTTTTTCACTTTGGTGATAGGCGATCCAAAATCAATGGGATATTGTCTTACTTCCGTCTGATCAAATTCATTGGAATTTTTATTTAAAAACAACATTGGATTGATGATCATTTTCTTTCCTACTCTATCAATAAGGTTCATTGAAGAGAATTTCATACTGCTTTCAAAATCTCCATTTTCCAAAACTTTTGAATCAATATCCGTAAAGTCCATAGAAAAGTTTTCTTTATATTGCTTTTTATATTTTTCTGCGTTGTCATCATAGCTGTCTTTCACATACATCGCATAGGCACCCGTATCTCTGTCTGAATAAGTTCCGGAAATACTCCCGTCATCATTGATCTTACCATTCACGGTAAGGAAAGTATTGCTGGATTTTATATTCGCCATTTGAATCTGCAGAGTCTTTTCCTTAGTGACCAAAATTCCATATTGATTCCAGTTTTTAAGAGGTATTTCATCCAGAGAAGATTGTTTTGAGGTAGCATCATAAATATGCAGCTGGTTATCAATATTAATTGAAGCCAATACAAAATTCATGTTGGAAATATTGGGCGACACCAAATTAATCAATCCATTTTCCACGGTAGAAATTACCAACGGATCAGCTTTAAGGCCCGCCTCGCGAAGCATCATTACCAGAAAAAGGTTGATTTCTGCTGCATTCCCTACTTTGGTTTCCAACAATTTTTTGATACCATCTTCTGTATAAATCCCTTTATCTTTATTCCAGGTAAAAGTCTTCTGGACGTAAGAAAAAATAGCATTTGCCTTTTCGAGATCGGTTTTCATTTCTGAAACTCCTGCCGGCATGTTTTCTTTTGCCAGTTTTGTTCGCTTCAGCTCTCCTCCAAAATCATCGCTTTCATAAAGTCTTTTCCCAATCTGATCCCATGATGATGAATAGAGTTTAAGCTCACCAAAATTAGTAGAGTTCAACTCTGCACTGATTTTCGTCCTGAAGTTTCTGTCATTTCTTACAAACTTTTCAGTTTTAAAGCCTTTTAGGTTTTCATAAGCAAATCTGAAGGTTTTATACTGGGCACCATACAGGTTCCTTTCCTCCATTTCCCTGTATTTAGGTGAAATCCCTCCGGTATAGTTTACATTATATGACATATTAATAGGTGTATCAAAAACATATTCTGTGTTCAGTGAAGGAGTGTCAGATTCTATCAATACCTCTGGAATCATAAACCGGAACGGAGATATAATTTCATACTGATATTCTAAAACTGATCCATTTTTCACACTTGGAAAAGCAAATTTTGTCAGAGTAACATATTTATTCTCCTTACTTCTATATTGTGAACTTTTTTCCACTTTCACCGGAACTGTGTTTCCGTTTTCAAGATTGTATGTAAAAGCCTTGAATTTACCCAGTGATTCTCTGTTCGTTCCAACATTATAAATAGGGATTTCAAGATTCAGCCAGTCTTCAGCCTTATCTTTATCATAAATCTTAACTCTGTAATAATATCTTTTGTGCAGATTCCCTGTATTTGCATCCACCATAAAGTAAGCGGATTTATACAGAATTTCTGCAGGAGCATTTTCATCCAGTAACGATTTTGGCTTAGACAAATCTGCATCATTAAATTTCGGAGGATTCAGAAATTCGTATTTTTTCTGAGCATTAATCATTATGGTATTGGCAGAGCAAAGGACCAATACTATTAGTTTTTTCATGGTTATATTTTTGTTATTAAAATTTTTGAATTATCCATGTTCAGAATTTTCTTTCTGAAACTGATGTAATCATTGTATTTTTCTTTTGGGTACAGACCTTTATTGATCTGCATTTTTCTTGTCACTTTTATCTGATTATCACTTTTAACAAAGCTTAGCTTGTAGGACCCGAATTCAGAAGTGATGTTTGAATTATCCGGAGTTTCATCAACTTTATAGCCCATAGGAAGAATAAAAGCAATTTCATATTCATCTTCAAAGGACATATTGACTTCAAAAGGAAGTTCACGGTTCTCGTCTGTTTTATAAATAACATCAGAAAAAATGGGTACAGATCTGAATAAAAGGCTGTTTCCTGCTTTTTTAGAGAAATTATTCGTTTTAAAATCAAGATCATAGGTAATAACAGCATTATCTCTGTCGTTGTTGAAGTTTTTCATTTCCACTTTTTCAAAGTTCAAAATGTCAAAGTTGGCTTTTACCGCATCATTTTTCTCTTTTGGATTTAGATTTGCGAACCTTAAATTATAATCATACTGATTTCCTGTATAGTAAAAGTTCCCTGTTCCGGTAATACTGTTATCCTCGTTAAGATTAACTCTCAATACCTGCTTCTCTTTGTTCTGCTCGGCTTTATACACCGGCGTATTGATAAGTTCGATTCCTTTTGGGGTCACGGCCAGCGCATTTCTATCAGTTGTACTGTAGCTTAAATGGTTAAAAGCGATCTGCTGAGAAGTATTTTCAAGCCAGATATTTCCTTTTTCAGTCGGAACCATCAGAATAACATGGTTTCCACCCATAGAAGGAAATTCAGGATCAAAGGAAACCTGTGAACGGCCCGAGGTAATGATACAATAATTGGAAGGAATCCCTGCCTCATTCAGAAGGACTTTCATATAATTTGTAAGTCCCTTACAGTCTCCATAACCTTTTTTCTGAACCTCATCCGGCATCATAGGCTGCCAGCCACCTATTCCTAATGCCACAGCAATATAACGGCTTTTGTTCTGCATGTACTGATAAATTTTCTTCACCTTATCTTCTACAGATCCCTGCAGTTGTAAAGAGGCCACTTCAGCCTTGATAGCAGAGGTAGAAGCTGAAACAGGTACCAGAAGATCATTATAAATCCAGGTTCCGAAATCTGTCCAGTTATTCAAAGTTCCCTGCTTTCCTGCCAAACTGAATTTTGCCAGGGCAAAGTTTACTGCAGGTAATATTTTAATGGGCTGCGGAATCATAAAAGCATCATCTATAGCAGGTACGTTTTTGTATGAATACGTTTTATCATTTGCGCTGCCACTTTCTACAACGGAAGCATAGTTGTATTTTGACGGATAGATCTTGGTACGCAGTTCAATCCCTGAAGTATTAATGATTTTAAACTGTGCTTCTTCCAGGGATGTTTTGATAGAAGTAAAGGGTACAAAATCAGGAATGAAAACTGTATTTTCATCGTCAGTCTCATAAGAAAAGTCAACCGTATAAGGATATTGAGCCGGTGTATAAGAATATACTAAAACTCTGTTATCTGAATAAAAAATTCCTTGAGGGTTATTTGCTATATCCTGAAAATCAGACTTTGAAACACTTTTAATCTTTTTTCCGGCTTCATCGTAAATAATCACTTTTACATTTGAAATACGTCTTGACTTATCATAAGGAATATAGGCTGCAGCCTGATCATTTCCGTCTTTGTTTAAAACTGTAGTAACCGTATTATACTGGTATTTTATCTGATCAATTTTATTTATCTGAGCCGTTGTAAAATCTTTTCGTATAACAACATTTGCATTTTTCTTTAAATTCTCAGGAATTGCAGAAGCAGGATAGCTTTGTGCAAAATATAATGAGGCTGTAGACAAAGCCCCTAAAATTAAAAATTTCATCATTACTGTTAATTTTAAATAAATTATTAAAATTTTTATCTTATTTTTTTACTAAACTAATCACCTGATTTTCCGTTTCAGAGATTGTTTTCCAGATTTGTTTAAAAAACGGGTAGTATTCTTTAGGATAATTTTGGCTGGCAACCCCCATTTTTGAAGTTATTATTATTTTGTTACCTTGCGTTTCAACCTTGTATAAAAAAGATATTTCCTGGTCATCTGTAGCCATCTTTTTATCTTTTGGAAGGCTCAAAACTTTATAATTTTCAGGAATTTCCAATTCTATTCTTTTTTCTTTATTAAAAGCTGAAATAAAATCAATTTGATGTTTTCTTTCGTGGGACTGATCAAACAATTCTTTTTCAGCATTTAAAAACATGATTGGGTTGATCACTATTTTGTCTCCAATTACATCCATCAAATTCGTATCGGAAAATGTCATCTGAGTCTCAAAATCACCATTGGCCAAGAGCTTTGGTTCCACATTTTTCCCATCTATATTATATTGCAAAGGAAACGTTTGTTTATATTTATCCTTACTTATATCAAATTCATCATAAGAGTTTATTGCATACATCCCGCTATCCTTTTGTGTGAATATTCCTTTCACTAAAGAGTTTTGCAGGTCTATGCCGGCTTTAATAGACATCTCTTTTTTACTTATATTAGTATTGGAGAATGAAAGAGAGGTTCCTTTTTTTCCTTCCAGCAAAATTCCGAAATCATTCCAATCCCTCTCCGGTAACATATTCACCTTAGAATTAAAGGAAGTCGCATCATAAAAATAAATCTGATTATTAATTTTAACTGATGTTAATACAAAATTCAAATTATTAATATTAGGCGAAATAATATTTAAAATACCATTATCAACTGTAGAAATCAAAAGAGGATTAGCTTCAATTCCGGCATCTCTTAAAAGCATAATCAAAAGAAGATTAATATCTGCACTATTTCCAGATTTTGTTTTTATAAGTTGTCTTAAGTTTTGGGAAGCCATTATTCCCGTCTTCTCGTTCCACTTATAATTTTCTTTGACAAAATTGAAAATTCTATCTGCTCTTCCTAAAGGATCATAATATGTCTTAATATTCTCAGGAAGAACATCTTTCACATTCCCTTTTAAAAAACTTCCAAAATCATCAAAGTTATAAAGCTTGTCTGCAAGACTGTTCCAATCTTTAAACTCACTATAAGTAAAATATTTGGTTGAAAATCTTTTAAGTTCAGGTTTAATTTTCCCCCTGAATCTATCCAAATCTTTTACATATTTTTCCTTCTGCATAGATTTCATATCCGAATATCCGAATCTGAAAACATTATACAAAGCTCCTAAACGATCCTCAGTAGTGGAGACATGATATTTTGGTTTGATAACGTTTCCTGTACTGTTGAAAGAATAAGTAATAGGCTCGTCTGGGTATTCCAAATTATATTCCTGATAAACAACGGGAATATTGTACTCCAGAAAATATACAGGATTGGATATATTCTTACTTGTCACTTTATAGCTGTATTCTATCACAGATCCGTCTGAAATATTAGGTAAGGCAAGCTTATAAATATTTATTCCTTTTGTAAAATTCTCTTTTAATTGCTCTTTTTTATCAATTAAGATTTTTTCGACTTTATTATCGGATAAATTATATATTCTGACTTCAAACTTACTCAGAGATTCATCGGTAAGAAGAGGGATGCTTATATTAAGCCAATCTTCGGAACGCTTTTTATCATAGATTTTAATTTTTGAATACCATTCTTTCTCCAAAGAATTATCATTCATGATATTATATCGAACACTATTGTAGAGAATCTCAGCAGGAGCATCTTTTTCTATCAGTGAGTTAGTTTTCTTAAGATCAGCTTCATCAAAGACAGGTGGAGAGAGGAATTTATGTTGTGTAAAAAATACATTAAACACAAGACAACTCACTGCTACAGCAATTTTAGTATTAATTTTCATGGAATGTTATTATTTTTTGGAATTCTCAGGAATTGCAGAAGCAGGATAGCTTTGTGCAAAATATAATGAGGCTGTAGAGAAGGCCCCAAGAACTAATATTTTCATCATAGTTATTAAAATTAAGCAAAAATAAGAAAATCTTAATAACTGTTAAAAAAAATATAAAAGGCTCCAACATTGTGAAGCCTTAAACCTAATACTTTAAAAGTACTTTTTTAGATGTACTTATAAGGATATGAACACATTATCAACTTTTCATTTTTAAATTCTGAAAAGTTAAAACAGAATATTTATACTTATTCTAGATATTTATTCTGTGCATGAAGTGGTAAACTTCATATTGTCTGCGTTTCAAATTTAAAATAAATTATGATTTATATAATTCAAAAGCTGTAGAATTAATAACAAACAGTAGTACAATTAATTCTACAATATAAAGAACTATTCATAAAAAAAGACCTCATCTCTGAAGTCTTTTATTTTTTTTAATTTTGTTTTTAATCATTTGGGATCAACTTACTATCGTACTGATCACTTCCAAGTGCCAATACAGGAATAAAGATAAATCCCAAAAAGAGAATCAGAATGGTATACAGAGGAGTCTCTTTGGAGAAACCTTTGGCTAGTCTGTCATATACAACCCAGCACGCATAGATATTTACCAATGGAATACAGAAAAGAATGATCCACCATATGGGTTTCTTCACGATTTCCAGCAACACTATTAAATTATAAATTGGGATAAAAGCAGCCCAGGCATCTTGTCTTCCTGCTTTCTGAAAGATTTTGTACATGCAATATCCATAGAAAATATAACATAGTAAGCTGATGAACATTGTTCCGATCCCTAATCCTGCAGCGGCTGCACCAGATACTGCATCTGTCCCATTATAAGGGTCTGTTTGTAAAAGAGTTAGCATATTATTGTTTTTTTGGTTTATCCAAATATAAAAAAAGCTTCTAAATAATTAGAAGCTTTTTTTATTATATTTTAAAAAACGTTATGCATCAATTTTTGCATATTTCGCATTTTTCTCGATAAACTCTCTTCTCGGTGGAACTTCATCTCCCATTAACATTGAGAAAACACTGTCTGCTTCCACTGCATTATCAATGGTTACCTGCTTCAGAATTCTGTGTTCAGGATTCAGGGTTGTTTCCCAAAGCTGTTCAGGGTTCATTTCCCCAAGACCTTTGTAACGTTGCACTTCTACTCCTTTCCCATCCGGAGACATCTCTAATGTAAACTCTTCACGTTCTTTTTCATTGTACGCATACACTTTTTTATTACCTCTCTTTAAAAGGTATAAAGGCGGCTGAGCAATATAGATATACCCGTTCTCAATAAGTTCCTTCATATATCTGAAGAAGAAGGTAAGAATAAGTGTAGAAATGTGAGATCCATCAATATCAGCATCGGTCATAATCACGATCTTATGATATCTTAGCTTAGCCATGTTCAATGCTTTGCTATCTTCTTCCGTACCTACAGAAACTCCAAGAGCGGTATAGATGTTTCTGATTTCCTCGTTGTCATATACTTTATGAAGCATAGATTTCTCTACGTTCAAAATCTTACCTCTCAGAGGAAGAATAGCCTGAAAGTGTCTGTCTCTTCCCTGTTTAGCCGTTCCACCTGCGGAATCTCCCTCTACAAGGAAAAGTTCGGATTCAGCCGGGTCTTTGGATGAACAGTCAGAAAGTTTCCCGGGAAGACCAGAACCTCCCATTGGAGATTTTCTCTGAACCATTTCACGGGCTTTTTTCGCAGCTTGTCTTGCCTTGGCAGCTAAAACAACTTTTTGAACGATTATCTTCGCTTCATTAGGGTTCTCTTCCAGGAAGTTCGTAAGCATTTCCCCTACAATCTTATCAACAGCACCAGAAACTTCAGAGTTTCCTAATTTTGTTTTGGTCTGCCCTTCAAACTGAGGTTCCATTACTTTTACAGAAATTACTGCTGTTAATCCTTCACGGAAGTCATCACCCGTAATTTCTACTTTTTCTTTTGCCGGAAGCCCCAATTCATCTGCATATTTCTTTAAAGTTCTTGTTAAAGCTCTTCTGAAACCTGCAAGGTGAGTACCTCCTTCGTGGGTATTAATATTGTTAACATAAGAGTGAAGATTTTCGTTGAATGACGTATTATAACGCATCGCCACTTCAACAGGAATATCGTCTCTTTCACCTTCCATGAAAATCACGTGCTCCATGATAGATTCACGGCTACCATCGATATAAGCAACAAATTCTTTCAATCCTCCTTCAGAATGAAAAATTTCTGAGCGGAAAGAACCATCTTCCAATTGTTCTCTTTCATCAGTAAGCGTAATCGTAATTCCTTTATTAAGGTAAGAAAGTTCTCTTAAACGGCTTGCTAATGTATCATAGTTGTAAATCAGTTCCGTAAAAATGGTATCATCCGGCTGGAAAAACTGCTTTGTCCCTCTTTTCTCACTATGTCCGATCTCTTCAACCTGAGTCTGTGCTTTTCCTTTAGAATAAATCTGTTGATAAACATTTCCGTCTCTGTAAACAGTAGTTACCATTTCGTTGGAAAGTGCATTCACACATGATACCCCAACTCCGTGAAGACCTCCTGAAACTTTGTAAGAGTCTTTATCAAACTTACCACCGGCTCCAATTTTTGTCATTACAACTTCAAGGGCTGATTTCTGCTCTTTTTCGTGGAAATCAACCGGGATACCTCTACCATTATCACTTACTTCAATTCCGTTTCCTTCCTTGATGCTAACGAAGATCGTGTCGCAGTATCCTGCCAATGCCTCGTCAATAGAGTTATCTACTACTTCATAAACCAAATGGTGAAGACCTCTTGTTCCTACGTCACCAATGTACATTGAAGGACGCATACGAACGTGCTCCATTCCTTCCAATGCCTGAATACTACTAGCTGTATATTGTTTTTGACTCATATTAAATATTAAAAATCTTGCTATATGCAAAGACTTACAAATATCGTGATTTTTTTCGAGGTATGAAAGTTAAAAAGTGTCAAAAAAATGTAGAGTTTTCTTATTGAAAACATAAGGAATAGGATACCAGGTCAAAGAATCAAAATTAAAATCTATTGGTGAAATACCAACTGTCGTAAATCATATTCAACATCAATAATTTATGCGTAAATTTATTTACTGAAAAGTTGATATTATGGATGATTTTATAGCAGCACGCGCTCAGATGGCACTCTCTCTGGGCTTTCATATCATATTCTCCTGTGTGGGTATGGTGATGCCTTTTCTGATGGCTTTTGCCCATTGGAAATACCTAAAGACCAATAATGAAGTATATAAAGGATTAACAAAAGCATGGAGCAAAGGGGTAGCTATCCTTTTTGCTACAGGAGCCGTTTCAGGAACAATGCTTTCTTTTGAACTGGGGCTTTTATGGCCCGGTTTTATGAAACATGCCGGTCCTATTTTCGGAATGCCGTTTTCACTTGAAGGAACAGCCTTTTTCATTGAGGCTATTGCCATCGGATTTTTTTTATATGGCTGGGAAAGATTCAACAAATGGTTTCACTGGTTTTGTGGATTTCTGGTTGGCGTAAGCGGACTGGCTTCCGGAATTCTTGTAGTAGCTGCCAACTCATGGATGAATTCTCCAACAGGTTTTGATTATATCAATGGACAGTATATTAATATAGATCCGATCAAAGCGATGTTCAATGATGCGTGGTTCCCCCAGGCTCTTCACATGACGGTTGCTGCATTTTGTGCGACAGGATTTGCGGTAGCCGGAGTTCATGCCTTTATGATCATGCGGAAAAGAAATATTGAATT
The DNA here is from genome assembly GCF_025949665.1 of Chryseobacterium viscerum. Taxonomy (NCBI): domain Bacteria; kingdom Pseudomonadati; phylum Bacteroidota; class Flavobacteriia; order Flavobacteriales; family Weeksellaceae; genus Chryseobacterium; species Chryseobacterium viscerum. Next base: position 2,639,423 of record NZ_JAPDFT010000001.1, read on the forward strand.
TCATACCAAAGCGTTTAGAATTGCGGTAGGTTTTGCCCTTATCGGAGCATTCGGAGCACCTTTAAGTGGTGATATTGCGGCAAAATCAGTAGCAGAACGACAGCCTATTAAACTGGCGGCTATGGAAGCTCATTTTGAAACTGAAAAAGGGGCTTCTTTTATTGTCGGAGGAATTCCTGATGAAGAAAAAGAAGAAGTGAAATATGCTGTGAAAATTCCAAAGGTTTTAAGTTTTCTGGTGAGTAATGATTTCAATGCTGAAGTAAAGGGTCTTAAAGATTTCCCAAGAGATGAATGGCCACCGGTTGCAGTTGTTCACTATGCCTTTCAGATTATGATCTTTTTCGGGGTGGTAATGATTGGTATTGGAATCGTTTATTTATATTCTTTTTTCTTCAGAAAAGAATGGCTGAGTAAGCACTGGCTGTTAAAAACCTTCTTAATAGCAACCCCTTTTGGGTATATTGCTCTGGAAGCAGGATGGACAGTGACCGAAGTAGGAAGACAACCATGGATCATTTATGGAGTAATGAGAACTATAGATGCGGTAACCCCCATGCCTGGAATACAGTATTCATTCTATTTCTTTACTGCTATTTTCATATCATTATCATTGATTCTTGTTTTCCTTTTAAAGAGACAGATCCAAATGGTACCGAAACTTTATGATCCTACTGATTCTCAATTTAACGATAAAAACAAAAAATCATGATCTACGTTGTAATAGGTTTTCTCTGGCTTTCTATCTGTCTTTATATTATTTTGGGAGGAGCTGATTTCGGAGCTGGTATTGTAGAACTTTTCACCAATAAAAAAGCCAGACACAAGACTCATGAAATCATGTATGAGTCAATTGCTCCTGTATGGGAAGCAAATCATATGTGGCTGATTATTGCCATTGTAATTCTCTTTGTAGGATTTCCTGAAATTTATACCACCATGTCTACCTATCTTCATATTCCTTTGGTATTGATGCTTGTGGGTATTATTGCAAGAGGAACCGCATTTACCTTCAGACACTATGATGCTGTGAAAGATAACTGGCAGGTTTTATACACCCAGATTTTCTACTATGCAAGTCTGTTAACGCCGTTCTTTTTAGGATTAATAGCTGCTGCAACGGTTTCCCACTCTATCAATCCTGATGCGGTAAGTTTTGTAGATTTATATATTTTTAGCTGGCTGAACTGGTTTGGGGTTTCTGTGGGACTATTCACTGTTGCATTGTGTGCCTATCTTGCTTCTATCTTTTCATTAAGAGAAACCCGTGATAAAGTGGACCTTTTACTGATGATAAGAAAGTCCAAGCAGACAATGATTTTTGTTGTGATTACAGGAATATTAGTGTTTGTGACTGCTTATATTTCAGATATTCCTCTTTTGATGTGGGTATTTTCCAAACCTTTGGGTATTATGGCTATTGCTTTTGCAACCATTGCCTTATTACTTATTTTAAGAGCTCTGAACCGTCAAAAACTACTTCCTGTACGTGCATTGGCAGGATTCCAGATGGTTATGATTTTAGTGGCCGCAACGTATCAGCATAATCCGAATATTATTTTATTAGGAAACGGACAACATCTTTCATTACTGGAACATATGGCTCCCGAAAAAACCATTGCAGCATTGGGCTGGGCTTTGATGTTGGGCTCCTTATTTATTCTTCCGTTTTTATTTTATCTGATGGCTTCTTTCAGTAAACTGAGAAAATAGATGAAATATGCAGAGCTATAAGGATAAAACAGAGCTCATTGAGGAACTCAAGAAAAGATATCTGCTGTATGATCAGGAATTTGATACTATAAAAGAAGAGGAAAAGGATCTTCTACTACCGGGAATTGACAAAACTCCATCACAAAATATTTCCTATCAATTGGGCTGGACACATCTGCTTTTACAATGGGAATCTGATGAAAGCAAAGGAATTGATGTAAAAACTCCTACGTCTGAGTATAAATGGAATAATCTGAAAGGACTATACCAATCTTTTTATGATCAGTATGACTCTTATAGTTTACAACAGCAGAGAGAACTGCTGCGAAATCAGGTTAATGAAATTATGAACTGGATAGAAAGCCTTGATGATGAAACATTATTCTCTCCCGGACAGAGAAAATGGGCTACAACTCCCGCTCAGTGGCCAGTTTGGAAATGGATTCATATTAATACTGTGGCTCCATTTAAAAACTTCAGAACACAACTTCGGAAATGGAAAAAAGAAAAAGGTACAGAATAGCTCTGTACCTTTTATATTTATATTTTCTGAGAAATCTTAAGCTAGTTTCATCAAAAGATTCTCGTCAATTTTCTCTACTTTCACAATATTGTTCTTTGTAAGAGTTTTGGAAGCTTTATCCCATTTTTTACCAGATAACTGGCTTCTTTCTTTTACTTCAGCTAAAGACATTGCTTCTTCCTGAGAGTTAAGAATTTCAAGGATAACCTTTTCATCTTCTCCCAGTTCAATCTGTGGAACCGCTTTTTCCGGTCTCATCTGAGGGAAGAATAATACTTCCTGGATAGACGCATTATTCGTCAAGAACATAATTAATCTGTCCATACCGATTCCTAACCCTGAAGTTGGCGGCATACCATATTCCAATGCTCTTAAGAAGTCCTGATCGATGAACATTGCTTCGTCATCTCCTCTTTCAGATAAAGTCATCTGTGCTTCAAAACGCTCTCTCTGATCGATAGGATCATTAAGCTCTGAATACGCATTGGCGATTTCTTTACCGCACACCATTAATTCAAAACGCTCTGTTAAGCCTTCTTTGCTTCTGTGTTTCTTTGTAAGCGGAGACATTTCGATCGGATAATCTGTAATGAAAGTTGGCTGAATGAAGTTTCCTTCACATTTTTCACCGAAGATCTCATCAATTAATTTTCCTTTACCCATCGTTTCATTCACCTCAATACCGATAGATTTGGCAAAATCATATAATTCTTTCTCCGTTTTTCCTGTGATATCAAACCCTGTATATTTCAGGATCGCTTCCGTCATGGAAACTCTTGGATAAGGAGCTTTCCAATTGATAGTGTGCTCACCGAAAGTAGATTCTGAATTTCCATTTACCTGAGTGGCACAGAATTCCAGTAATTTCTCAGTGAAATCCATCATCCAGTTGTAATCTTTGTACGCTACATAGATTTCCATAGCGGTAAACTCAGGATTATGCGTTCTGTCCATCCCTTCATTTCTGAAGTTTTTTGAGAACTCATATACTCCGTCAAAACCACCTACGATCAATCTTTTCAGATATAATTCGTTGGCAATTCTTAAATATAATGGAATATCCAACGCATTGTGATGCGTAATGAATGGTTTTGCTGCAGCACCACCAGGGATTGACTGTAAGATTGGAGTTTCCACTTCAAAATATCCTGCATCATTAAAGAATGTTCTCATGGCATTGAACAATTTTGTTCTTTTCACGAAAATTTCTTTAACCTGTGGATTTACCGTTAAATCTACATAACGCTGTCTGTATCTTAGTTCCGGATCTGTAAAGCCGTCGTGTACAACACCATTTTCGTCAGTTTTAGCCTGAGGAAGAGGACGTAAAGCCTTTGTAAGAAGTGTAAAGTTCTTTACTAAAACAGTCTTCTCTCCTACCTGAGTTGTAAATAATTCTCCTTCGATACCGATAATATCACCGATATCCAAAAGGTGTTTGTATACTTCATTATAGAGCTCTTTATCTTCACCCGGACAAATCTCGTCTCTGTTGAAGTAAACCTGAATTTTTCCTTTAGAATCCTGCAATTCTGCGAAAGAAGCCTTTCCCTGAATTCTGCGGGACATCAATCTACCAGCGATCTTTACCTGTTTACTTTCAGAAAAGTCCTGTTTTATAGATTCTGTAGTATCTGTAATGGTATACTCATCCGCAGGGAACGCATTAATCCCCATTTCAGTAAGCTTATTCAGCTTTTCTCTTCTAATGATTTCTTGTTCTGATAATTGCATTTCTTATTTTTCTAAAAGCGTACAAATTTAGGCATTTTTGAGTTGACCGTCAATTGATTTTTTCAGAAATTTCAAAATGTAAAGGGGAATGGTGTTGAGAGGCGGAAAACGAGGTGCTGAGATTCGCGATCCGGGGTGATGTCCATAGTGAATTTTGATGGAGAATCAAGATAATGATAACCTAATAAAACCAGCAACAAAAAAAAAGCAACCAGCAACCTTAAACTTTAAACAAACCACCTTCTCCTCTCCTTCTGAGGAATAAACGTCCACGCCAGCATTCTGCTAACCTTTTGTCCCTGAGCCATATCAATAGTTTTCACTTCTATTGCTTTTACTTTCTTTAGAAAATGAGTCAGCTTATTGAGATTGTCTTTTTTGGAAACCAGGCAGGTAAACCAAAGAACCTGTGATGAAAATAATGCACTTTCATTAATCATCTTAGTGATAAAAGCCAGTTCACCTCCTTCACACCAAAGTTCCGACTGTTGGCCGCCAAAATTAAGCAAAGGCTGTTGGGAGTTTGATATTTTAAGATTTTTTATTTTTCTGATATTCCCTTTCAATGCAGCTTCCTCAGAATCATGAAAAGGAGGATTGCACATAGTAAAAGTAAATCTGTCTTCAGGACCCATAATATTTTTAAAGATGTGCTCAGCATCGGGCTGCCTTTTCAACTGAATAACAGATGAAAGATCTGGATTTTGATCTAAAATATGCTGGGCATTGGTCAAAGAATTCTGATTGATATCTGTTCCCAGCATGGTCCAGCCATAAGATTTGTGACTGATTAAAGGATAAACAAGATTGGCTCCTGTTCCTATATCCAGGCCTTTTACAGAATTTCCTGCCGGAATTTCATCAAGCTGTTCGGCTAAAAGATCGGCAATATAATGTACATAATCTGCACGTCCGGGAATGGGCGGACAAAGATTGGTATCCGGAATATCCCAGCCTTTAATATGATAAAAATGTAAGAGTAAGGCTTTGTTGAGCAGTTTCACCGCTTTTGGAATGCTGAAATTGATGGTTACCGTCTGATAAGCATTAATGAAAACATAGTGTTTCAGTTCAGGCACACAAGAAATAAGCTGATCAAAATCATAGGGATTGCGATGCAGATTTCTTGTGTGCAGACTGGATTTTTCAGCAGACATATTTTATTTCTTCTGGCTTAAAATATATTCCACCATTTTTTTGGCATCTTCTTTAGATACCTGTGGATGGGCTGCCATAGGCACACTTCCCCATACCCCACTACCGCCTTCTATAATCTTGGAAGCCAGCAATTCGGTATCCTTTTCAGAATACTTTCCTGCAATTTCCTTATAAGAAGGTCCTATCATTCTCTCATTTACAGAGTGGCATCCTGAGCAATCCAAGGTTTCCATGATCTGATCACCAGAAAGATTAGATTTAGCCGGTTCTGAAACAGCTGTCTCAGAAGAAGGAGCCACTTCTGCTGTATTTTCTTTTTTAGAACAGGAAATGATCAAAAGACCGAGTGTTCCTGCCAAAAGTATTTTTTTCATTATTTCTTCGCTGTAGAATCTGTTTTAGCAGCTTCAGGAGCAGTTGTAGCAGGAGTTGCAGCAGCAGGAGCAGCTGTTTTAGCTGTAGAATCTACAACAGTAGTTGCTTCCGGTTCTTCAAGCATAGTGTTGCTATCCTGTAAAGAATGATCTGGCTTTTTTTTGCAGCTTGCTAATAATAAACCTCCGATAAATGCGATTGCTAATACTTTTTTCATTTTTTTCTAATTTGGAAGCAAAAATATAAAAAATAAAGTTTTAAACTTATGACAAATGTTTTCTTTGATAAATATTTTTTTAAGGTTTAATTGCAATCAGATCCATAAAAAAATAATTCAAACACTAGGGAAATTAAAAAACAGCTTGTTATTTTTGTATCACGGATGATCCGAACCAAAACAATCTATTAATTGAAAAGTTTATGACTAAAAAAAATCTATTGGGTATAGCTTTCTTTGCTGTACACTCTTCCCTGCTCCTTTCCTGTGATAATTCATCAAACGAGCCACAATCAGAATATTCTGATAAAATTGAATCAGTAACGCTTTTAAAAACGACAAAGTCCTGGGATGGAACTGTGTATCCTGCTTATCCTACAACACAGCCTGAAATATCAGTTCTGAAAATTGCTGTCCCTCCCAACAAAGCTCTGGACTGGCATAAGCATCCTGTCATTAATGCAGCTTATGTGGAAAAAGGAGAAATACAGATCGAAAGAAAAGAAGATGGCAAAACACAGTGGGTAAGGAAAGGCCAGGCGTTACCTGAAATGGTCAACATTGCCCACAGAGGAAAAACCGGAGATAAAGGAGCAACACTGATTGTTTTCTACAGCGGAACTCCTGACATTCCACTTTCCGAACCGGTACATTAGATATTTTTAACGTCCTGCCCGCTAGATCACCGAGTCAAAATCTTTGCGGGTATGATGTTGAATTTAATATAAATAGGCTATAATAAATAAACGTTGTCCCTTTTATATTTTTTTGATAAGTTTAATCAGATTTTATATTAAAAGATAATCCTGTTATGATTTTAATTTCAAAAATTCTGTTTTTCACCAGCCATCACGGTTTTTACACTGTGGCCCTGCTGTTTGTGTTCTTTGGACTTCTTTCTTATCTGACTAAAAAAGTGTGGTTTCTGATCCCTATTATTCCTCTGGCTATATTAAATGGGTTTGGGGGACAATTTATAAACGCATGGTTTTTAAACAAATACGGAGTAGAAAGTACCGCTATTATCACGTCTGATGTAGAAACCAATTCTACCCTAAATGAAATGTATATTCATGATTATGAAGCTATTGTAAAGAAACAGGACGGGAAATATATTTCAACATTTTTCTCTACTACAACTGCTTCTATCTATCCGATTGAAAATGCAATCAGAATCCCGCAAACAGAGGTTTCTTTTCCCGTAAAATACATTCCGGGCTATGAAAAAAACATAGTGATTCTCTATAACCAGTCTGATGAAGGACAGGCTAATCTTAAATATTCAAAATTGGCTCCTGTCAATTCTGCAAAAATCAAATATGAAGCAGACAGAACCAATAAGGAATTCATTGAAGAATATATCGCGGCATTGGAAGAGTATGTAAAACATTATGATGATGAGACTTACAAAGAAAAAATCAAAGAATTACAACTTGAGCTTAAGGAGCTTAAATAGGAGATTCTTATATTAAGTTTTTTTAATTTTTAGTTTTTTTTAGTTTTTGTATTAAAAAAATTTCTAAATTTGTCCCATGTTTAAAATGAGCAACAATATTTGGTGGTGGCTTTCAAACTCTTCGTCGGGTCTGAAGGTATTGTCATGTTGCTAATCATACAGCAGAAATAATCAAAAAACAATATATAGGCTTTGACGGATACCGTTGAAGCCTTTTTTTATTCTTTAATCTTACAAAAAAACAAAATGCATACTGACACCATTAAAATAAAAACTGTTTCGAAAAAAACACTGGGAGACCTTCATACTCCCATGAATATTTACCTTAAAATCAGGGATAAATTCCGTGATACCATTCTTCTGGAAAGCTCGGATTCAAAAAGTATAGATAATAACTTTTCCTTCATTGCAGTGAATGCCATTGCAGGAATTGAAGTGAAAAACCTCAACGAATATGAAATCAAGCTTCCTGCTTCTGCTCCTGTAAAGCAATTGATGATGGAACGCAATATCACAGATATTTTTGAAGAATTCCGGACAATTTTTATATGTGAAGAAACCAACGACCCGATAGAACAAACGGCTCAGAGTCTTTTTGGCTATACAAGCTTTGAAGCGGTACAGTTTTTCGAAAACATCAATCTTAAAGCACAAAGCAAGGAAGTTGAAATCCCTATTCTGAGATACAGATTATACCAATATGTGATTGCAATCAACCATTTCAATGATGAAATGTATATTATTGAAAACTCTGTTGATGGCGTAAAATCTGAGTTTCATCTGTTGGAAAACCTTATTAAAAACCAGAATACTCCGGTATATCCTTTTAAAAAAATAAGCGAGGAAACATCTAATATTACAAATGAAGATTATATTGAACTGGTAAAAACAGCCCAAAAGCACTGTATGCGCGGAGATGTCTTCCAGCTGGTTCTGAGCAGAAGATTTGAACAAAAATTCAAAGGTGATGAATTCAATGTATACCGTGCTTTAAGAAATATCAATCCTTCTCCTTACTTATTCTATTTTGATTACGGAAATTACAAATTATTCGGATCAAGTCCTGAAAGCCAGTTAATTATAAAAGACAATAAAGCCATTATTCACCCGATTGCCGGAACATCCAAAAGAACAGGAAACTTTGAAGCTGATCTTCAAGCTATTGAAGAATTAAAGGCTGATCCCAAAGAGAATGCAGAACATACCATGCTGGTTGACCTGGCAAGAAATGATCTGGGAAAGCTCGGAAAAAATGTAACGGTTACCAAACTTAAAGAAATCCAGCTGTTCTCTCATGTTATTCATATGGTAAGTGAAGTGACAGCGGATGTTTCCACTGATATCAATCCTCTTGAAATGGTATCTGCAACCTTTCCCCAGGGAACACTAAGCGGTGCACCGAAGCATAGAGCTCTCCAGCTGATCAACCAATATGAAAAAGATTCCCGCGGATATTATGGCGGCTGTATAGGAATGATCGGTTTGAATGGCACCTGCAACCAGGCTATTATGATCAGAACTTTCCTAAGTAAAAACAATACACTTTTTTACCAGGCGGGTGCCGGTATTGTGGCAAAATCAGTTCCGGAAAATGAACTGCAGGAAGTTAATAACAAGCTGAATGCTCTTAAAAAAGCAGTTGAAAAAGCAGAAAAAATAGTTGAAAAATAAAACAAGTCCCAACAACCAGCAACTAGCAACTAGCAACTAGCAACTAGTAACAACCTAACAAAAAAAAGAAATGAACAACAATATAAACACTCAGCAGCCACTTAAAGTTCTCGTTTTTGACAACTATGACAGCTTCACTTACAACCTCGTCCAGATTATCGAAAGAATTCTGAATCAAAGAGTGGATGTGGTAAGAAATGATGAAATTACTTTGGAAGAGATTGGAAAATATGACAAAATCATTCTCTCTCCAGGACCTGGGATTCCTGAAGAAGCAGGTATTTTATTAGACCTTATTAAAGAGTATGCTCCTACGAAAAGTATTCTCGGAGTATGTCTCGGACAGCAAGCTATCGCTGAAGCTTTCGGGGGAAATCTTATTAACCTGACTGAGATCTTCCACGGAGTAGCAACGACCACTGAACTGGTAAAAGAGAATACAAAATTATTCAAAGATCTAAGCTCAGGACTGGAAGTGGGCAGGTACCACAGCTGGGCAGTAAATCCAGAAGGTTTCCCGGAAGAACTGGAAATCACAGCTGTAGATAAAGACGGTATGATCATGGCTTTACAGCACAAAACCTATGATGTACATGGAGTACAGTTTCACCCAGAAAGTATTTTAACACCTGAAGGAGAAGTAATCATTAAAAATTTTCTATTGTCATGAAAACCTTAGAGATCCCTTCAACAACAATAAAAACTCCACAAATGAAAGAAATACTGCAATATCTGTTCAATCATAATACGTTATCAAAATCAGAAGCTAAAGCTACCATGATTGAGATTGCACAGAATAAATTCAATGCCGCAGAGGTTACAGCCTTTATCAGTGTGTTCCTGATGAGAAATATTACCCTGAAGGAAGTGGAAGGCTTCAGAGAGGCTCTGCTTCAGATGGCTGTTCCTGCACACATAGATGCAAGTAATGCCATTGACATTGTGGGAACAGGAGGTGATGGAAAAGATACCATCAATATATCAACATTAGCAAGCTTTGTGGTGGCCGGAGCCGGACAGAAGGTAACCAAACATGGAAATTATGGAGCTTCCACTACCACGGGCTCATCCAATGTGCTGGAAGAACTGGGATATCAGTTCAAAAATAATTCAGAACAATTGAATGAAGATCTTGAAAGAGCAAACATCTGCTTTTTACATGCTCCTTATTTTCATCCCGCGCTGCAATCGGTTGGATTATTGAGAAAATCTTTGGGACTAAGAACATTTTTTAATCTTTTGGGGCCATTGGTTAATCCTGCAAAACCAAGGTATTCAATGATTGGAGTGTACAATCTGGAAATTGCAAGAATTTACCAGTATCTGCTGCAAAAAGAAGAACGTGAGTTTATCCTGGTACATGGTCTTGACGGATATGATGAAATAAGTCTTACCGACGACAGCAAGATCATTACAAAAAACGGGGAAGAAATCTATTCTGCAGAAGATTTAGGTTTCAAACCGGTAACGCTGGAAGAAATTAAGGCCGGAACCTCCATCCGGGAAACGGCAAAAATATTTATGAATATTCTGGAAGGAAAAGGTACGGAACAACAAAATTCCGTGATTTTGGCAAATGCTTCGGTAGCTCTTTATAACACTCATCAATTCGGAACGTATGATGATTGTCTTCTACTGGCTAAGGAAAGTCTGCAAAGTGGAAAAGCATTGAACAGTTTTAATCTTTTGATTAATTAAAATTCACCATTGATTCAATTTAGACACAAAAAAATGACCATACTTGATAAAATTATTGAACGAAAAAAAGAGGAAGTTGCAGGAGCAAAATTACGTATATCTCTTGACCGATTAAAAAGCACAGCCTTTTTTGAAAGGCCTACATATTCTCTGAAAGAATCCATCAAAAATAAAAACGGGATCATTGCTGAATTTAAAAGACAATCTCCTTCCAAAGGGATTATCAACAATAGCGCAGAGCCCTTAGAAGTGGTTTCAGCTTATGAAAGTTTTGGAGCCAGCGGAATTTCTATCCTTACTGATTATGATTTTTTTGGAGGAAATTTAAATGATATTCTAAGCGTAAGAAATGATATTAAAATTCCGATTCTCCGTAAAGATTTCATGATTGATGAATACCAATTCTATGAAGCTAAAAGTATCGGGGCTGATGTCATTTTACTGATCGCTTCCTGCCTTTCACCTGCTCAGGTAGAGGAATTCACAGCACTTGCCCATGAACTGGATATGGAAGTTTTACTGGAAATCCATACGGAAGATGAACTGAAACATTGTAATTCAAAAATTGACCTTGTGGGAATCAACAACAGAAACCTTAAGGATTTCAAAGTGGATCTGCAGCACTCTGTTCAATTGAAAAACCTGCTTCCAAAAGAAGTTTTATCTGTAGCAGAAAGTGGTATTTACAATCTTGAAGATTTTCAGTTTTTAAAAGAAAAAGGATTTGACGGCTTCCTGATGGGAGAATATTTCATGAAGAATACGAATCCGGCTAAAGCATTTGAAAATTTCTCAGTACAAATTTAATCTATCAATAATATCTGATCATGAACCAGCAACCTTCCAGCACTCCTAAACTCAAAGTATGCGGTTTAACACAATTGAACCAGATTCAAGAGCTGATGGCCATGAATGTAGATTTCCTTGGTTTTATCTTCTATGAAAAATCACCGAGATATGTTTTGCATCATCTGAGCCTGGAAGAGATATCTGCTATTGATCATCAAGGGAAAACCGGGGTTTTCGTAAATGAAAAAGCAGACATCATTCTACAGATTGTTCAAAAAGCAGGATTAAATTTTGTACAGCTTCATGGCGACGAAAGTGATCGTTTCATTGCTGAATTAAGACAAAAACTGGATCCCGAAGTCAAGATCATTAAAGTGATAAGAATAGGCAACAATGATTCAGAAACCAAAAATAAAATACTACAAACCTTCAGTCAGCAGCCTGCAACCTGCAACCTACAGCCTATCACCTACTACCTGTTTGATACAGACGGGAAAGCATTCGGTGGAACGGGAAAACAGTTTGACTGGACTTTGCTGAACGATCTTAAGATTCCACTGCCCTACTTTTTAAGTGGTGGTATTTCAGAAGAAAACATCGGAAATATCAAGGCTTTGCAACAGCAGCCTTTTGTTTTAGATATCAATTCAAAATTTGAAACGGAACCTGGAAATAAGGATATTGGCCGTATAAAAAAATTTAAAAACCTATATCAGTAAAAGATATAACAACTAAAAAAACACAATGATGAACATACACTTGCTAAAAAAGACATTTTATAAAACCTTATTTCCTCCTAAATTCGGGAATGAAAAAATACAGGCTCTGTACCATTTTGTTGCTCAGAATGATGGCAATATAGAGCATTGGGAAGTTGGCGGATTATTGTCTGAGTTCATTGATATTATTAAAGATTTTCAGGAAAGTGATATCCAGTATTTTTTTGAAAGAATCAGTTTATGGAACAGCTACTATCTTGTTGTTATTTCAGATAAATTTCTGGAAAACCATGTAAGATCAGTTATCAAATATGACTTAGGATTGATTTATGCTAAAATATTTCTGCTGTATGAAGACTCTGATTCTTATTATCTGATTGACAACCTGGAAATTGCAATTACCATGTACCAATCCAAAATAGATAAAGCAACCTTAATTGATTTAATGCATAAAATAGAATTATTACATTATAAAAAACTGATTACCAAACAACAATACGATTATCATCTTACATTTATTAATAGTTTAAACCCATGAAATATCAGATAAAAGAAACTAAGGATTTAACGGAAAAAGAGATCGAACATATCTTGCTGCTTTGGGATATCTCTGCCTGGAATACCATGAAGTCTGCCTATTTCCGGACTTTTTTCAAAGATTCGGAATTTCATTTTATGCTGGATACAGATGAAAATATACTAGCAGTTATCCGTGTAAATTTTGATTTTACGTTAAAAATAGCTGGAACCAGCTACTCCTTTGCTGAAGCTGTAGGACTTGTTTCCACTCATAAAAAGAAAGGGTATGGAACTGCTTTAGTCCGTAATTTCAAGGAAAATGCGATTCAGAGAAATAAGGACACTATTGGATTTTGTCATTCGAATCTCCGTCTTTTTTATGAAAAGTGTTCAATTGAAATTCTTCATGACAAAGCCAAAATGATCAAAGAAAGTATCGGTTCTGAATGGGTGAATTCTGAAGATGATGATATTTTGATTTTTAATGCTTCACAGGAAACAAAAGAACTGCTCAATCAGCTAAGCGCACAGAATAATGCTTATTTAATTACTAAAGAATAAAAAAATGAATTATAAAAACCCCGATGAAAACGGATATTATGGAGAGTTTGGAGGTGCTTTTATACCCGAAATGCTCTATCCTAATGTAGAAGAATTACAAAAAAACTATCTTGAAATTATAGAATCTGACGATTTTCAGGCTGAATATCAGGATTTGCTGAAAAACTATGTGGGCCGTGCCACACCGCTATATTTTGCTAAAAACCTAAGTCAGAAATACCAGACTCAGATTTATTTAAAACGCGAAGACCTCAACCATACCGGAGCTCATAAGATCAATAATGCTCTGGGACAGGTTCTATTGGCAAAACGCCTTGGAAAAACCAGAATTATTGCTGAAACCGGAGCCGGACAACATGGTGTCGCTACTGCTACAGCATGTGCTTTGCTTGGTTTGGAATGCATCGTCTATATGGGAGAAATTGACATCCAGAGACAAGCTCCGAATGTTGCAAGAATGAAAATGCTGGGTGCAGAAGTTGTACCAGCCACTTCAGGATCAAAAACCCTTAAAGATGCCGTGAATGAAGCATTAAGAGACTGGATCAACAATCCTCTGACAACTCATTATGTAATCGGAAGTGTGGTAGGACCTCATCCTTTTCCGGATCTTGTAGCGAGATTTCAGAGCATCATTTCAAAAGAAATTAAAGAACAGCTTAAGGAAAAAATCGGTAGAGAAAACCCGGATTATGTGATTGCCTGTGTAGGCGGAGGAAGCAATGCAGCAGGAACTTTCTATCATTTTGTAGAAGAAAAAGAAGTAAAAATCATTGCTGCTGAAGCCGGCGGTCTGGGAGTAGATTCCGGAAAATCTGCGGCTACTACATTTCTAGGAACTCTGGGTGTACTTCACGGAAGTAAAAGTCTTGTAATGCAGACGGAAGACGGCCAGGTGATAGAGCCTCATTCTATCTCCGCAGGACTGGATTATCCGGGAATCGGGCCTTTTCATGCCCATTTATTTAAAGAAAAAAGAGCAGAATTTTTTAGCATTAATGACGATGAAGCTTTAAAATGTGCTTTTGAATTAACCAAACTGGAAGGCATTATTCCGGCATTGGAAAGTTCTCATGCTCTGGCTGTTCTGGACAAGAAGAAATTTGGAGAAAACGATGTTGTTGTTATTTGCCTGAGCGGACGTGGAGATAAGGATATGGAAACGTATCTGAAGAATTTGTAAAATGTAAAAAGTATTAATGTAAAATGACTTTAACAGATAAAACCTGATCATAAATACATTTTACATGAATACATCAATACAATAAAAAAAATGAAAAAACTAAATATATACTTCACAGCAGGAATTCCGCAGTTGGAAAACACCGCTGATATTATACAACTGATTCAGGATTCCGGGGCAGATATGATCGAAATCGGAATGCCTTATTCTGATCCTGTGGCAGACGGGCCGGTAATTCAGAAAGCTCATGAACTGGCTTTACAAAACGGAATGACCATTGAAAAACTGTTATCACAATTAAAAGCCATCAAAAATGAAATCAGAATTCCGATTATTCTGATGGGTTATATCAACCCTGTACTGAGTTTCGGGTTTGAAAAATTCTGTGCAGCATGTTCTGAAAGTGGTGTTTCAGGATTGATTCTTCCCGACCTCCCTCCTATTGAGTTTGAGAAAAATTATCAGTCTGTCTTAAAGCAGTATAATCTTAATTTCACCTTTCTGGTCACTCCGGAAACGTCTGATGAAAGGATGGTGTATCTGGATTCTTTAAGTTCAGGCTTCCTGTATGCGGTAAGTTCTTCCTCCACAACGGGGAATGAAAATGCAGTTTTAAAAAATGAGAGCTACCTTTCCAGAATAGCATCTCTTCCGCTTAAAAATCCTGTGATGATCGGATTCGGAATTAAATCGAAAGAGGATTTTGAAAATGTAACAGAAAAAGCGGATGGCGGTATCATAGGAACAGCCTTTGTGAATATTCTGCTTCAGGATAGAGACTGGAAGAAAAGTGCTATAGATTTTATCCATTCCATCAAAGCCTAAAATTCACTAAATTTGTATATCAAAAATTGAAATGAATACAAATCAAAATAAATCAGTAGAATTTGAAGATTTAGGGATCAGAGAATATCAGCCAGCCTGGGATTATCAGGAGCAGCTGATGAAAAACATCATTGATACCAAAATAAAAAACAGGGATCTTCCTGTGGAACAACATATTACTACTCCCAACCACCTTCTTTTTGTAGAGCATCCTCATGTGTATACTTTAGGAAAAAGCGGACATGAAGAAAATATGCTTGCCGGTATTGATAAATTAAAAGAAATTGATGCCACTTTCGTAAAGGTAAACCGTGGCGGAGATATTACGTATCATGGTTACGGGCAGGTTGTAGGCTATCCTATTCTGGATCTTGAAAACTTTTTTACAGACATTCATTTATATATGAGGAATCTGGAAGAAGTGATTATCAGAACCATTGCCGAGTATGGCATTAAGGGAGAACGCTCTCCGGGAGAAACAGGAGTATGGCTGGATGTTGGAAAACCTTATGCCAGAAAAATGTGTGCTATGGGTGTGAAAGCTTCACGATGGGTTACCCTTCATGGTTTTGCATTGAATGTAAATACGGATATGCGTTATTTTGAATACATTATTCCATGTGGTATTAAAGACAAGCAGGTTACCTCCCTGAAAAGAGAACTTGAAAGAGAACTTACTCCTGAAGAAATGGAAGAACTGAAAGCAAAAATCAGAAAACATTTTGCAGACGTTTTCCAGGCAGAACTGATTTATAAATAATCGGTACAGATTAATATATAATGATCATAAAAACCAGTTTCAGGTATTGAAACTGGTTTTTTAGTTTTATGATGATTTTATTTTTATTCGCTTAGACTATCCACAACGTTTGTCATTCCACAGGAATCCAGACACAGAAAGCTTGTGATAATAAATGAGGATAAAATAAAAGTTTAGATTCCTGCGGAATGGACAATATAGATGGATAATCTACTTAAAATACTAATGTTTTAGTACATACCATTGTTTGCGTTGTCCATTCCGGAGGAATCCATAATGCAAAATCAAAAATATCTATTTTCCTCAATTCACCATCACAATCATTAGGTTTTAATCGTTTTCAATATCATAAAATTAAAAATATAACATAATTATGTGTTTTTTTGAAAAAAAGCCTTGCATATATTTTAATTTTTATTACTTTTAATATCACAAAATAGTGAACTATCATCATTATAAAGTTCACTACAAATTAACACCAAAATATAAAAACTATGAAAAAATTTCTGTTATCCATGATGGTATTCGTGACGATGCTGTCATTCAATGCCTGTTCAGATTCCAATGCCAATCAGGATCCTAATCTAGTAGCTAAAGAGTCAAACGAAATTGCAATGAAAGATTTCGGCAAAACTGTCCCGGTAGGGATTGAAAAAGAAGATGGAAAGTTTAAAGTTTCATTTATGGTTTCGGCTCAGCCGTATCTCATTAAAGATACTAAGGAAAATGCGGGATTTATCTCCATGATCCAGGATGCTGTAGAAAACGAAACTCCCGTTCATATTTTCCTGAAGGCCAATTCTAACGAAATCGCAAAAGTAGACAAAGCAACAGCTGATGACATCCGTTATTTCAAGTCTGTATTCAATAAAGAAGAGAGAGGTGACAGCAAAAAAGCAGTCAGTGTTATTCCTAATCTTGCAACGTTAAACAGTCTGTTTACCCAAATTAAAAATCAGGCTTGCGGAACTTCTACAGCTTCTTCCCCTTGTATCACATTCAGATACCCTGTGGATGGCTGCTACGCAAGAGCTCACAAGATGAGACAAATACTATTGAATGCAGGATATGATTGTGAAAAACAATTCGTGTATGGTAACCTGAGAGCATCTACAGGAACATGCTGCGTATCATGGGTATATCATGTAGCGATATTGGTAAGCTTTAAAAATGCTTCCGGAATTGTTGAGAAAAGAATCATTGATCCATCATTATTCTCCAGCGGACCGGTAACCGATACGGCATGGAGAGCTGCATGTACAAACACAAGCTGTGGATCTGCGTCTGTATCTTCTTTTGCCAATACAGCAGGAAACGTTTACTACAGAAGTCCATCAGGTTCTTTACTGTATGATAACAACTACGTAAATACCAATTGTGTATTAAACATATTCTCATCCCTTTCCGGATGTTCTCCTTCTCCTGCACCTAGCGTAGGAAGCTGTGGATTTTAACTAATTTATATAGAGCTCCTGCATTTATTTTGATACATTGCAGGAGCTTTTTACTTAATACTTTTCCTTATGAAAGCCTGGTCCTATCTATTATTACTTTTTATTATGATTACATCCTGTTCCGGTAATTCCAGTTCACAGAATTTAACCTGGTATAATAATGCCACTATTTCAAATATCATTGAAGATCCGGACAAGCCGAATGAAGTGGTACGTGTCGCCATAGGGATCAGTGCTCAGGTATTTTATATTTCAAAAAAATCACCTGATTACAAGACTCTTATAGAAAAGGCAACTCAAAGCTTTAAGAAAAGCAAGACTTATAATATTGGTATTGAAAATAAAACCAATATCATCAAAGAAATCAAAGAGGTCAAATAATCTTTAATCTCTCTGAAATAGTCTGTCATTATCTGATCACAGAAATTCCGGCATCTACTTTTACTTCAGCTCCATGAATATAGGAAGCATCTTCTGAAGCAAGAAACAGAACTACATTGGCTATTTCTGATGGTTCTCCCTGTCTTTTAAAAGGAATCGTAGGAATAATATCCTCAATGGCACTTTCAATCTGTTCTCCGGTTAATCCTGTATTATTAAAAATATTGGTTTTAATATGTCCCGGACTCACTCCGTTGACACGGATACCGTGCTCTGTAAGCTCTACTGCAAACGTTTTAATGAAAGACTGCACTGCTGATTTGGCCGCAGAATACACCGAAAAATTAGGCATTGCAATCTCTGTCGCTACAGAAGTATTAAAAATAACAGAGCTTCCCCTTTTCATCAATGGCAATAATTGCTGTACTGTAAAAAACGGACCTTTTACCAGTAGATTAAAAAGATCGTCAAATTGGTTTTCATCCACATATTCTACAGGAGCAAATTTTCCGTATCCGGCATTGGCAAAGACAAGATCAATATGTTCAGTATGTTTTCTGACTTCCTGCTGAAGATTCATCAGATCTTTTATATTTCCTGCATTGGAAACAATTCCAAAAGCATTTTCTCCAAGTTTTTCCAGGGCAATGTTCACCGTCTCTTCACTTCTTCCTGTGATAATGGCTGAGCCTCCTTCTTCGATAAATTTCTGAGCAGTGGCCAAACCCATTCCATTGGTTCCCCCGGTAATTAAAGCGGTTTTGTTTTTAAATCTCTGCATTGTTTTTAGTTTAAATTTCTCCTGCAAAGATTGGAATAGAGACAGTCTTAAAAAATCCGAATCATGCGGAAATGGATAAAAGAAATTTTTATTTTCTTCCCTATTTTAGTTTATCAATAATTCTCATAAATAAAATCTTTCAAAATTAAATTGCACACAATTAAATTGTTTATACATTTGTACTGTTATTTTACTTCAATATCAAAAACAGGAAGTTCAATAACCGTCAAGTAGTTTAATTTAAAACAAAAAGAAAAATGTCATTAATAGAAAATCTAAACTGGAGACATGCTGTAAAAGCTTATGACCCGAACAAAAAAATTTCACAGAAAGACCTTAATACTATTTTAGAATCAGCAAGACTGGCTCCTACTTCATCCGGATTACAACCATTCCGAATCATTGTGGTAGAAAATCAGGAACTGAAAGAAAAAATGGTAGCAGGCGCTTTAAACCCTGAAGTAATGAGAGATTCTTCTCACGTTTTGGTATTTGCAGCATGGGACAGCTATTCTAATGAAAAAATTGACAAAGTTTATGATTATCATACCGATGTAAGAGACCTTCCAAGAGGCCGTTTCGGAAGCTATACTGATAAAATCAAAGAAATGTATGGCGCACAGACCCCTGAGGAACATTTTGCGCATACTGCCCGTCAGACTTATATTGCCTTAGGAATCGCTCTGGCACAGGCAGCAGAACTTAAAATCGACAGTACTCCGGCAGAAGGATTCAGCAATGCTGTAGTGGATGAAGTACTGGGATTAAAAGAACTAGGATTAAAAAGTGTTAGTCTTTTATATCTTGGATACCGTGACGAAGCTAATGACTGGCTTTCTTCTATGAAAAAAGTCAGAATTCCAATGGATGAATTTATCATAAAAAAGTAATACCTTCATCGAATCTTTCGTACTCAAACTTATGGAAAATCCGAAAACCCCCAAACTAGAAAACCAGATTTGCTTTCCGCTGTATGTGATTGCCAAAGAGATTACAGGACTTTACCGTCCTTTCCTCGATGAACTGGACATAACGTATCCACAGTACCTTGTTATGATGGTATTATGGGAAGGTGACGGGCTTACAGTAACCCACATTGGAGAAAAACTGTTTCTGGACAGCGGTACTTTGACACCTCTTCTTAAAAGACTGGAGTCTAAAGGATTTATTATCAGAAAAAGAAAAAAAGAGGACGAAAGAGTGGTTGAAGTATTTTTAGATGAAGCTGGGAAAAAGCTTCAGCAAAGAGCATGTGAAATTCCGGGAAAAATTCAGGAAAGACTGGGTATACAGCCGGAAGAACTGCTGCATCTTAAAGACACAGTACTAAAAATATTAAACAAAATAGAAAAATAAATGAAAACGCTATATACCACTCAAGTAACTGCTCAAGGAGGCAGAAACGGACATGTAAAAAGTGAGAACGGAGTTTTAGATCTTGAAGTAAGAATGCCAAAAGCACTGGGAGGAGCCAATGATGATTTTGCGAATCCTGAAATGCTTTTTGCAGCCGGATATTCAGCTTGTTTCGACAGCGCTTTGAACAGAGTAATCAGTCTTTCTAAAGTGAAAACCGGAGAAACAACAGTTACTGCACAGGTGAGCATTGGCCAAATTGAAAATGGAGGTTTCGGATTGGCAGCAGAACTGGATGTGAACATCCCTGGAGTTTCTATTGAAGAAGCTCAGGAATTAACAGAAAAGGCACACCAGATCTGTCCTTATTCTAATGCAACCAGAAATAATATGGAGGTGAAGCTTTCAGTAACCAACAACGATTAATCCAATTTTTTTAAGCATAGTTATAATGAAAGGAGCTGTTTCCATGGAAACAGCTCCTTTTTTTATTTTTAATTTTCCCACGGATTTTGCAAATGGACACAGATGATTGAGGATATTTTTAGTAACAGTTCGTCATCATTCATAATTCATAATTTATAATTTATAATTCATCATCACCTTCTGTCTTTATTTACATCACTTTTCTGATAAGCATCTACTTTTTTATAAGAATCATTTTTCTCTTTTTCTTTTTTATCGGAAATCAGAATACCGAAAAGGTGATCGATCTCATGCTGAAAAATAACGGCTGTAAATCCTTCTACAATTTCTGAATATTTCTGGCCTTTCAAATCCACATACTCCAGCTGGATCACCTTACTTCTGTAAAACTGATCCCTGAAATCCGGAATAGAGAGGTCTCCTTCAGGGCCAAGATTCTGTAGATCGGAATGCCATACAATGACCGGATTGATGAAGTATTCCAGCGGGGTTCCTTCTTTGTCAAAACGCTGTACCCAAATGATCTTTCTATTGATACCCACCTGAGGCGCTGCAATTCCTACTCCACCGTCTGTTGAAAGAAGAGACTCTTTCATTCTTTTTACCAGAACAGCTGTATTCGGATCCAGAGGATCAATTTCTGAAGAAATATTCAGCAATGTTTTATGCTGATTGGTATCTGTAGTCTGATAGATTGGCAATGCGGTATTTGTATCACCTTGATTGATTACCGAAATTTCATTAGAAGTAAGTTTCTGGGCATTGATCAGTCCAATAAAAAAGATCAGCAGAATGGGTAATTTTTTCATGTTTTTTTGAATGTTGTACAAAGGTAAATATTGTGGAATAAAAATGACGGTTAAAGTAAATCAATAAATATGTTTTGGCTAAAGCCGGTGGAATTTTGATAAAAAAATGAACGGGCTAAAACCCGTTCCTATTGAATATTTTTTCTTAACCACTTAAAAATTTAAAAAGTCTTCGTCATGTCTCCCGGAATAATCAGATTAAAATCTGTTGGGATATAGTCTTTTGAGGGAACTTTCAATTCGGGATCTTCTGATTCAAAAACAGAAATCACTGCCATTTTCAGATTAGGATTTTTCTGTTTGATATACCAATAGATCCCTCCAAATTCTTTACTGTGATAGTTTCCGTTATAATGGATAAAGGTTTTTCCGGCCTGGAAGTTTTTCAGAATAGATTCTGCCATGGTAGCATCTTTCGTTGCCTGGGCTGAAATAAAATTCATCACTTTTGTTCCTTCTGCATGATCCCCCATCATCGCTTTCATCTCCGGGTATCCCGGAGTATCTAACGTAACTTTTATAGGTAACTGAGCAATATAAGTTTTCTCTTTTTCACTTAATTTATTCAGGGATTCAAGACCTTCTTTAGCGGTTTGGGAAGCATATTTCCTTGGGATATTGGTAGCAATAAAATTCAATTTTTTGTTTTTAGCAAAATCTACCAAAGGTTTGTAGTCTGTTGCATAATTGTTCCATAAACGGGCAGAGTCCTTGAATGTTTTAGCATCAAATTTTCCGTTTAAATATTGATCCAGTTGAGTCTGATTGTCTCTTTCAAACATTTCAGCTCCTAAAATAAGCTGCCCGTTCTTCTTTGCAAACAGAGCTTCTGTAATTTTAAGCTGAAGCCAATGATTGATAGAACTGTTATGGTTTTCACCAAAAAAGACCACATCATAATCTGCCAGTTCTTTCACCAGTTTTTCCGTTTTTACTTCCTTTCCTTTCTTATCATAAAACTGATAAGCTTTAAAGTCCTGTGCCTTCAGAGAACAGAAACCGGCAAGCAGTATCGTTATGAAAATATTTTTCATTTTATTTTATATTTAATCACAAATTACACAAATATTCCGGCACTGCAGATCACTTGTCATAAAAAAGACCGCTTTGAATTTTACAAACAAAACGGTCTCATTCAAAATCATCTAATTATTATTTTTCTAATCCTGCTACAAGGTCCTTCCACTCCTGAAGCTCAGGAATTCCAGGTTTCCTTTTTCCAAAGAACTGAACGATAAAGTCTCCTTCTTTGTTGAATACCTCGATAGCTGTTACTTCTCCGTCTTCAGTTGGTTTTTTAACGATCCATGCTTCTGCAATTTTCGTTACATCAAGGTGTAAGTTGAAATCAGGATCCATTACGTTGAACCATTGCTGGTGC
Organism: Chryseobacterium viscerum; assembly: GCF_025949665.1. Classification (NCBI taxonomy): domain Bacteria; kingdom Pseudomonadati; phylum Bacteroidota; class Flavobacteriia; order Flavobacteriales; family Weeksellaceae; genus Chryseobacterium; species Chryseobacterium viscerum. The sequence goes on from NZ_JAPDFT010000001.1 coordinate 2,661,912, forward strand.
CAAAGTGTTTTCTTCACGTTCCCTGTATGAATCTGAATAATTCCTCTGTTTCCAACGAAAACCATGATCGGTGTATTTTTTTCAGAAGCATCCTCAAGGATGTTGACCACTTTAGCATTATCAATTTTCTTAGCAAATCCTTCCGGAGCTAATCTTAGTGCCTGTGTTCTGCTTACACCATATTTTCTTGTCATCATGAAGAAATCATGAGTATCTTTCAATTCTGTCCAGGCTTTTTTGAAGCCTTCCACATCTATTTCAGTATCTGCTTTTTCAGCCTGTTTTGGAGCCGCCGCTTCAAATACAAAAGCCTGATTCTGATCTTCTGCTTTGAACTTCCCAACCAATGCATCGAAAGCTTCTTCGTTACTGTTTTTTGTCAGATAGATCTTGTGCAATGCCAGACCATCTTTTCCAAAAAACTGAAGACTCTTCTTATCTCCTTCCACTACTGCAAAAGCAAACTTCCAGTGGTTAAGGAAAATTCTAAGATCAATGTCTTCTCCAACAAAAAGCTGTGCGTGCGGGCTGCTGAAATCTCCATTCAGGTAAGTTCCTTTTCTTTCGTGAACACATTCATCATTACGGGTAAGAGCCATTACTTTTCCCAATTGCTCAGCTTCTGTAAGAATTCCCGGGAAATCTGCGTTTAAAACAGTTACCTCTTCTCCTACACTGGTCAATAATAATTCTGCTTCACTTACCCCTAACTGTGCAGCGGCATTTCTTATTCTTATGTGTGGGTTTTCTGCTTTCAGAGCCTCCCATTTTTCCTTTAAATCATTAACTAATGTGCTCATTATTTTATTTTTTTATGGTTAAAATTGTATAAATTCTTTGTATTGTTTCTTCTCCTGTTTTACTTTTTATTTCTTCTTCTTTTTCGGAAATTTTCATTCTTTTAAAATGGCTTTTGGAAATCAGTTCTTCCATTTCATTGTTGCTGTACAGGGTGAAATCATATTCTGTGAACGGAAGTTTCTCCATGAAATCTCTTTGCCCGAATGTAAGAACGAATGTTCCGTCATCTTTTAAAACCCTGTAGATCTCATTTAAAAATTCTACCGGATTTTCCCAGAAATAAACGGTATTGACTGTAAATATTTTATCGAAAGTTCTGTCCTGAAAAGGAAGCTTCTTACCTTCATACAAGACGAATTCTGCCTGTCTTTCAAATTCTTTATTGAGTCTTTTGGCCTCATTATGCATGGTTTCAGAAATATCAATCCCAGTATATCTGAGGTTTTTAGCAAGACTCATGATACTTTTCAGGTGCCCGGCATTGCCGTGTCCTATTTCAAGGATATGCTGATCGTCTTCCATTACAAGGGTTCTGATACTTTCTAGCGTCATGCTGATGTTTGTAGCATTCATCATCTCACCAATCTCAATACCTTTTCCGCCCTGAGGATTGGCAAGATTCTGTGCAAGGATTTTAAGTTCTTCTTTTTCCATAGTTATCCAAAAATGATCATTGGGTTATTCGTAATGGGGTGTCCGCAGATGGTACAGGGAAAATTATAGGCTTTGCTGATGTTTTCTGCCGTAAAAACTTCTTGTGGAGTTCCAAAGGCGGAAACTTTTCCTGATTTCATCAATAAAATCTTGTCTGCAAATTGTGCGGCAAGGTTCAGATCATGTAAAACAACAATGGCGCTGTTGGCTTTTTTCGTAAAATTTTTGATAATTTCCAACGCCTTGTACTGATGTTTTATATCCAAATTGTTTAATGGTTCATCCAGAAAAACCAGCTTATGGGTAATCTCGTTCTGTAATTGTGCCATTACTCTTGAAAGATGTACCCGTTGCTTTTCTCCTCCGGACAGGGTGTTGTAATCTCTGTCTTTCAGATGAAAAATATCTGTTTCATACATCATATTATTCATGGCCTCCAGATCTTCTTTACCGGGCTGAGCGTCAAAATAAGGATATCTTCCCATCATGACTACATCTTTTACCTGTAAAGGAATTTCATTGGAATTGTGCTGCGAAAACTTGGCTTTATGCTGAGACAGCTCTTTTACTGCCCAGTCTGCAATAGATTTTTCTTTGAATACAATATTAGTTTTTCCTTCTTTTACTTCATTTGCCAAAACACTTAAAAGACTTGACTTCCCTGCTCCATTCGGTCCAACGATTGCTAAAAACTCGCCATACCCTAAAGAGACATCAACACTGTCAAGAATTTTAAAATTCTTGTGCAGATAATTAATTTGATGTGCTTTTATCATTAGAGTGATTTTTTAAATTTAATTAAAATAGCAATAAAAATAGGCCCTCCGATCAAAGAGGTTAAGATACCGATAGGCAGTTCTGACGGTGCCACAATACTTCTGCTGATGGTATCGGCAATCAGAAGCAAAATACTTCCCATAACTGCTGACAACGGCAAAATGAACACGTAGTTTGATTTAAATAAAAGTCTTAAAATATAAGGTACAATAAGACCTACAAAACCAATTGTTCCTGAAAATGCAACGCATGTACCTATCATTAATGAAGTGATAACAACAATCTGTTTTTTCAGTTTTTCTACATTGATTCCCAAATGCTGAGCATCTCTTTCTCCCAACATCATGGCATTCAACGCCTTTCCTTTAGGAAGTAAAATTGCATAAGAAATGACCATAACTACTGTTAAAACGATATTTTTTGTCCATGTGGCAGCAGCCAGACTTCCCATATTCCAGAATGAAAGGTCTCTCAACTGTTCATCTTTTGAAATATAAATAAGGAATCCTGTAATTGAAAACCCTATGGAGGTAATGGCAACACCACTTAAAAGCATCATCACCACATTTGTTTTTCCTGCACTTGTAGAAATTCTGTACACCAGCATCATCGCCAGCAAAGCTCCTAAAAAAGCCGAAATCCCTACCAGGGAAAACTGTACAATTTCAGGAAGATACTGCTTAAAATGCCCTCCCAAAACAATAGCAAATGCAGCCAATAATGTTGCTCCCGACGTTAAACCAATTGCTTCACCAGTTGCCAATGGATTTTTAAAAAGTCCCTGCAATGTGGTTCCTGAAACGGCAAGCATACTCCCCACCAGAATGGCCATGATAATTCTGGAAGTTCTTACTTCCCAGATGACATATTTATCACTTAGCGACAGATCCGGATCTCCTTCAATAAACTTGCTTAAAACCGTGAACGGTGATACCCCGTTAAAATCATAAACGCCGATATAAAGTGCCACCACTGCCAGAATACCCAACAATATGGCACTTATAATAAGATAAAAGTATAGTTTACTTTGTGTTTTCAATTAAAAGTTTGTTTAATCCTACTGCTGCTTCTCCTAGTCTCGGTCCGAAACCTGATACTAAACCTCCGTCCATTGCTATGATCTTTTTATTTTTCCCGGCATTGGTTTGGGAAACGCCCGGCATTTTAAGAGCTCCTTCATTTCCTCCTGCTCCCTGCAGGCCTGTTTCAAAGAAGAACAGTACATCAGGATTCGCTTTTACAACGGCTTCAGGTGTCAATGGTTTGAAGTCTTCAAAATCAGTTACAGCATTTTCTCCTCCTGCAAGAGCGATCAATGAAGCCATTGGCGTATTCTTACCACTTACCATCAGCATATTTCCTCTTGCATAGATGAACAATACTTTTGGTTTTTTAGCAATGGGCTGTACTTGCTTTAAGTCAGCATCAATTTTATCATTTAGTTTCTGATAATCTGTATTTCCGATCGCTTTTGCTACTTGTTCAATAAGTTTTTTAGTACCTTCTACTGTATATTCCTGTTTGAAAACTTCGGTTTGAATTCCTGAAGATTTGATTTTCCCCATTAATTCCGGATTGATATCTTTATCAGAAGCCAGAATCAAAGTAGGATTAACAGCCATGATGGGCTCAATCGTCATTGATCTCATGTGCCCTAAATCTTTAGCCGTAGCTTTTAAAGATGCGGGATAGGTACTGGTAACATCCGTTCCTACAATTTCTTTTTCATGGCCTAAAGCAGCTACGATTTCAGTAATTCCACCGTTTAATGTTACTATTTTATTGTTGGTTTTTGGTGCTTCAGAAGTAGCTTCTGTTGTATTTTCTTTCGTTGATGCTTCTGCTTTTTTGCAGGAATATACTGCTACAAGTACAGAAGCTGCAAGGATGAATTTTTTCATGATATACTATTATTTGATTATTTATAAAGGTTCAAATTCAAAATTGGTGTAACCACGGTTTCCGTTTTCGTCTTTCATTTTGTTGAATCTCAGTTTAAAGTAGAAACCTTCAGCGTCTTTCAACACAAAGAAGCGGTCTGAATACACAAAAGGAACCGGATTGGTTGCTGTACCGGTAGTAGTTCTCCACTTATCTCCAATGGCTCTATGATCATTAAAAACAAATTTGGCAGGCTCAACGTCTTTCAGTTTAAATGCAGTGTAAGCCTGATCCAGATTTCCTGTAACGCTTACCTGGTAAGCACCTACTCCATTCAATGTATTAGTAGTTACAAAATCTGCGTAGAAGTAGCTTCCTGCACTGGTTGTAGGTCCCATGAATACTTCATTGGTAAATGTTGTGAACGCGATGTCCCATTTTTTCTTCTTAGGTTGAATTTTTACCGGAGTTCCTGTTTTCAGGTTGAAGAACGAAAAGTTGTGTTCTGTATCTTTAGTAATGATATATTCTTTGATATCAGCTCCTGTTGCATTCACATCAGCATAACGGATTTTATATCCATTCTGAACTCTTAGAATCTGAATTTTTTTCCACCCTCTCGGATCACCGGACAATGAAACGGAACCTGCCCCGATATTGGCTGCTGAAGGTATTTCCCTTCCAAGATTGATCAGATAAACAGGATTATCAGCGTCATTTTCTTTGATAGCATCAATTCCTGAAGTCTGAGTCAGAAAATTACCGTTAGGATTGTCAATATATTTCATATTGGCAGCATCAAATGTTCCCACCTGAGCTATTTCTTTCAAGCTTGCTGTATCAGTATCTTTTACTTTACTGATATCGGTAGCATCTGGTATTTTAATAACCGTCATGGCAAGAGATCCGTTCATAATTACACGAAATTCATCTCCTGTATAAAAACCAAGATCCCAATCTGTTCTGCTGTTAACAGCCGGATTGGTGTAATCACTCAGATCAATCCAAACCTGATTAGGTTCTGTAGGGCCACCGATTTTTACATTCACTTCTGATCCGGTCATAGGAGGAACCGGAACCGGGTCTTCATCTGCAGAGAGGCAAGACTGTGTGGCAGCCATGATGGAAAGAACAGATAATATTTTTAAATACTTCATAACAGTAACTTATTTAAAATTGAAACATTAATCGGGCAAAATAGCTTCTGCCATAGTATAAATTAACAAACCCATTCGCTGCTGTATGGGCTGAGCCGGCAACTGCTGTAGAGTTTAATCTTGTTACATCAAATATATTTTTTACCCCGGCAGAAATTTCAAAATGCTTATTCCAGAAAGGCTGGCTTACAATAAAATCCATCATATGGAAGCTGTCTACTTTTCCCAGACGGAAACCACCTGTTCCGTCAGATACATAAATTCTGTCCGGACCTGTGAATTTGTAGTAAAGAGCAAAATTGGTATCAGTATTTTTAAGTTTATAGGTTGCTGAAGCTCCTGCCTGTACCAAATACTGGAAATCTGTAGGAGAAGAAGATGTTAATTCATTCATTGATACCGACGTACCGTTTACAGAACCTCTTAAAGACAGGGCAAACTGATCTTTTCTGACATCTACGTTGGCTGAGAACAATAGGTTTTTATAGGTATTAAGGTTCATGTATTTGTAGGTAGAAGGTTGTTTTACCACTACCATTTCAATTCTGTCACGCACATCCAGATATAATGCATCCACTCCGTAAGCGATTTTCCAGCCATTATCTACAGAAAAATTCTGATTCCAGAAAAGTCCTGCTGAGAACCCTTTTTCAGGATTTAAATCCGGATTTCCCTGTACATCATGGTTAAGATTTACAAAATAGGTGTACAGCTCATCATATTTAGGAAAACGGTTTGCAGATCCCACGATGGCTCTAAGATTTGAATTCTCGGAAGTTTTATATCTTGCTGATAAAGAGTAGTTGTACTGATTGTTAAAGTTCTCACTAAGGGAAAGTCTTACTCCCGGTCTTAAAGAAAATCTGTCTGAAACGTTCCATTCTGCAGAAAGGAAATTGGAATAGGTGAATATCTTTCTTTTTACTGCTTCACCAAAGAAGTCTCCGGCGATCAAAGCAGCATAACCATTAGTGTAATCCAGTTCATAACCCAGCTGGAAATCAAAAACTTTACTATCCAGAAAATTACTGAACATTCCTCTTGAATAGATAACATCTGTTTTATAGTAAGATTTTTCGTCCTGACGGCTCTTTATCGCTCTGTTTGGAATATCGTAATTGTAGTCATAATATTTTCTGTCCTGATTCTGATACGAGAAGTCTCCCATGTATCGGATATGTCCCAGATTGGTCTGTATATTGAACTGGTGCACCCAGCGGTCAGTATTGTACTTTCTGTCTCTACTTTCATAAGATACTCCACCCATTCCGTCATTAAGCGGGTTCCGGCTTACTTCCGGGTTGTAGAAGTTAAAATTCTCATTAAGATAGGACAGTTTGTAGAAAAATGTTGTTTTATTTTTTGTATACCTTAACAATGCTGAGGCATCATACTGATCTTTCGGGTTCCACTCATACCCTCTCTGGTTATCCTGTCCGAAATATTTGTAGCCTTTGCTTTCTCCTTCATATCCCATAAACTGATTATGGTTGAAATTGATGCTTGCAAACCATTCGTTGCTGATATTATAATCTATATTCAGGTTCTGAATATGTCTTCCGTTCCCTCTTTTCTTAAGATCGTAATTGTCTATCACTGTTTCTTCCTGTACGGAGCCTCTTACACTTACTTTTTTTGTACTGGTTTTCTTTGTAATAATATTGATTACCCCGGCAACAGCACCATTTCCATATTCTACACCCATACTTCCTTTTACAATTTCAATTCTTTCGATATTGCTTAAGGTAATTTTGGTAAGGTCAATATTGCTTCCCAGTCCTGTATCTCCTACTACCGGAATATTATCTATAAGAATTTTCACATAATCTCCATTAAGTCCCATGATATTGGCGGTGGAATTTCCTGAACGGGTATCCGGAGTGATCTGTATGTTAAGACTTTGATTTAAAACCTCGGCAACATTAGTGGCTGCCATATTTTTAATCTGTTCTGCATCAATGACATCAACCTTATATATGGATTTGTTAATAGACTGCTGCATGTACTGTCCTGTAATAACAACTTCTTCAATTTTCTTTTGATTAAGAGAATCCTTTTCTTGCGCATTCATCCATATGGCTACGGATAATGATAGAACGGAAAGCACTTTCTTCTTCATAAGGGCACAAATTTTCGACAAATATAAAACTTTATTTAGACTCATTAAAAATAAATATATATTTTTGTGGAATAATTCTAAATAAAAATAATCTCATGAAATTAAAATTACTTTTAGGAACTCTGATGTTTACAGCCTTAACAGCGAATGCTCAGGTATCTAACATCAATGAAAATTTCAATAATTTTACAGCGGGGAATACTACTTTCCCTCAGTTTGGATGGTCTGCCATCGTTGCACCAATAACCGGCGAGTTTCCTCCTGTACCTCCAAGAATGATTGTAGCAGGAGATTCCAACAGATTCGTTCAGTCATATGCAGGAAATAATGCAACAGGTTCTTCTTACCTGATTTCTCCACAGGTTGAAACTCCAACCGGAAATAAAACCTTAACTTTTGATACTACTTTGGTATCTCCATCTCCCGGTCCGGGAAGTATCCAGATAGGAGTAGCATCCAATCCGGCGGATATGTCAACTTTTGTTCCTGTAGGAAACCCTATCAATGTATCGGTTATTGGTACGGTTCAGAATATCAGCGTAAATATTCCGGCATCCACAGGTTCATATATTGTATTTAAATTCACTCCTACTGCTACACACGTTGCAATTCAGGTTGATAATGTAGTCTATAATACTACAGCTTCTTTAGGAGTAAATGATCACAATAAAGTAACAGAAAACATCAGATTTGCCTTAAACTCTGATCAAACAGCATTGGAATTTATATCAAAAAAAGGCCTTAAAAATGTACTTATTTACTCTGCTGCAGGACAAAAAGCAGCAGAAGGAAAACCCAACGGACAAAAATTCGACATCAGTACTCTTCAGACTGGAGTATATTACATGAATATTGAAACTGCGGAAGGGAAACTGATCCAATCAAAATTCATTAAAAAATAAGGTTTATTAGACTATTATTTGCCTTTTTTAAAGCCGGCGGGATGTCTCCTTCCGGCTTTTTTATGCTCTTATTTTCCCTTAGCCAATAGATGATTAAAATAAAAACACGATAAAAATCATGTTTTTATTTAGAATCATTAAAAATAATTATATATTTTTGTGGAATCATTCTAAATAAGGATTTAAAAAATAAGTTATGAAAACAAAACTATTATTGGCTTCAGTATTGGCAATGTCTGTTCAGCAGACTGTTTTGGCACAAACTGACGCACAGGGATACTCACAGGTAAATATGACAATGGGGAGCGGATACCAAAACAGAGTGTTCGTAAACCTTGCAGATGGTAATATGGTTTCTCAGCCTGCCAATACCTGGGATGTTGCTTTTTATAGAAATTCAAACTACGCATTCGGATCAAGAATAAATGATGCAAAAGATATCGAAGTATTCACTGCCTCAACCAATTTAGCTGACTGGGACAACATCAGCATCAGCAACGAATCTTCATGGGGAGCTCCTCTTTATAACCCGGACCAGACAACTGACTGGAGCCAGGGAGCTTTTGAACAAGGGCCTGTAACATCACCAAACCCTAATATCCCTTCAACAGGATGGGGAGTTTATAACCCAATCAATCACCATATTCAGGGAAAAGCTATTTTTGTTTTAAAATACCCTTCAGGAACATACATCAAATTTGCCATTGAAGATGCTTTTGCAGGATATACTTTTAAATATTCAAAATGGAATGGTACTTCATGGGGAGCTACAGAAACCAGAACAATCGCTAACGGAACGGATGATTCTTATTTCAATTATTTCTCATTTGATACAGGAGCAAAAGTTCCTAGTCTGGAGCCGTCCAGAACTGCATGGGATTTCATATTTACTAAATATTACACATTCTATATGGGTGTACAGATGTATCCGCTTTCAGGAGCAATCCAGAGCCCAAATATCAAAGTGGCCATGGTGCAGCCGGAAACTCAGGCTACAACAGCTTATACAATTCCTGCCACAGCAAGCTTCTCATCAGCTATTACTACTGTAGGACACTCCTGGAAAGGGATCGGAACCGTTAAAAGTGATGTTGTATACTACGTCAAAAAAGGAAATGATTACTACAGAATGTACTTCACCACAAACGGCGGTGCAACTACAGGAAATATGTATTTCAAATACAAGAAGATTACTGAAACATTAGGTATTACTGAAGTTGGAAAAAAGGCATCTTTTGGAATCTATCCTAACCCGGCAACAGCTGATAAAAAAGTAACTGTTCTTTTTGATGTTAAAGAAAAGGCAAGCAACAAAGGAAATGTAGAAGTTTATGATCTTACCGGTAAAAAGGTATACTCTGCTGAACTTACCAACCAGGCAGGATTCTACAAACAAGATTTGAATCTTTCTACACTTACATCAGGAAATTACCTTGTAAAAATTACTTACGGAGGCCATTCGGAAACGAAAAAGCTTATCGTAAAATAAATATTTTATTTTAATACTTTCTATTTTTTCTAATAAAAAGGCGGTTTCAGAGTATTGAAACCGCCTTTTATTTTTCCAGCTATGAGTGAACTTAAAGATTCATGAAACGAATAGTTTATGCACTATCCATTAAATCTTTCAATCTTTAAATTTTTAAATTCTTCTATAGCATTAATATATTTTAAACCCTTTATAAACCTCTGCTGAGCTCTCCATGATTTTGGAAGCATCTTTACGGAAATCCAAAAGGTGGTCCTGGCCATTATGTCTGTTGTGATGTTCTACACTTTCCCAAAGCTCAATCAGGAAAAAAGTTCCTTTATTATCTTTATCTTCAATAAGGTCATACTGCAGACAGCCCTCTTCTTTTCTTGTTTCTTTCACAAGGTTCTGAAACAGCTCTACGGCATCCATCAGATAATTTTCATTAAACTTAAAAAGTGCAATGATATGTAAATTCATGTTCTAATATTTAGTGATGTAAAAGTAAAATATTTTCAAAACCGAATATCTTTTTAGACCCTTTATTTTTCAATACAATGCATAATTTTTAATTAAAAACTGATTTATAAATAGTTATAGAGCTCATCACAATCACCAATATTCCGATAATCACAAACATTTTCTTCACAGGAAGTTTTGCAGTAAGCATCGCTGAAAAAGGTGCCGTAATAATTCCGCCTATCAAAAGGCCGAGAATGATATTCCAATGCTGAATTCCCAGAGTAAAGAAAAAGGTAACAGCAGCTGTTATGGTGAGAATAAATTTGGCTACGGTAGAGCTTCCTACAGCAAATCTTGGAGTAAACGCATTTTTAATCAAGGTTCCAGTTACCAGAGGGCCCCAGCCTCCGCCTGCAAAAGAGTCTATAAAACCTCCTATCACTCCCAGCCTGGTAAGATTGGTTCTTCTTTTCAATGCTTTATTTTGTTTTTCTTTAAAAGCATTCGATAAAATCTGAATCCCTAGATATAAAGTATAAAAAGCAATCAGCGTTTTGGTGATCTTAGCATAATATTCTCCAAGGTAAGTAAGACTTATCGCACCAATAATGGCCCCAATAACTGCTGGTACTGCAAGTTTCTTCACTAAACTTTTACTTACATTTTTCAATCTGATATGGCTGAGACTTCCAGCAGCCGTCGTAAAACTTTCTGCCGAATGGATACTTGCACTCACAATATGCGGCGGAATATTCAGAAGCATGAGTGTGGTGGTACAGATCACACCATACCCCATTCCCATTGATCCTGCTACAATTTCTGCAAAAACTCCTACCAGAAGCATCCAGTAAAAAATGTAATTATCTTTTGCTAAAATGTTCAGGAGTTCATCCAGATATCCCAGTTCATACATTGAAAAAACAGCAATAGATATAATGACAGCTGTCACAAAAAGGACATTAAGCCTTACCTGAATTTTTCTTGAAATCACCATATCACAGAATCATTTTAGAGTATACTACTTCATTATCAAAATCATCGAGAATAAAGACATTTAACAATTGTCTGCCAATCGCATTTCTGCAAATAGATTTTTTTTCAGATAAGGTGAATGCAGCAGCTGTATTCACTGTTGTATTGAAAGGTGTAAGCTTTTGTAATCGGTGTTCTTCTTCTTTTGAAATCATAATTTCTTCCTTTGAAGTATTGCAAATATCTGATAAAAATATTTATTCTACAAAATAAGTAGACTAATAATTCAAAAAAAAGGATCAGGTCAGTCGACCAGATCCATTAAAGTTTTTTTCTCCAGGATATTCAGTGAAGCATCCCGAACTTCTATCAGTACATCATGAAGTCCGCAGTGGTCTTCATTGCAGTCGTCACATTTTTCATAAAAATTCAGACTTACACAAGGAAGCATAGCAATAGGTCCGTTTACAAGACGAATGATTTTGGCCAGTTTAACATTTTCAGGTTTTTCCTTCAGAAAATATCCTCCGCCTTTTCCCTTTTTACTATCAAGAATTTCCGCTTTTTTCAGTTCAAGCAGAATATTTTCCAAAAACTTTAAAGGAATCTTTTTGTGTTCCGCAATTTCAGAAATAAGAATTGGACCTTCATTTCTTTTTTCTACAAGATATGAAAGTGCCTTAAACGCATATTGAGATTTTTTTGAAAGCATTACAGCAAAAATAAGAAAATTGTTTAACATTTGAAAAAGACAGATAAAGCGGAAAGATAAATTGCAAATTTAAAGTCTGTCTTTACGTATTTCTGCTTAGACGGCTTATCCGTAATTTTACGGTTTCAGTACCACATTTTTGCCTTTCTCCTATTAAATCATTATGTTTGCCATATGTTCAGCAAACAAGAAGCACAGCAGTTAAAAAAGGAATTTTGGACAGCTTTTGGAAGATCATTTCCCAGAAAATGGATTCTTTATGATACCAAAATCAAGGATATGGCATTTAAATTTTCTGCCGACAATAAAAAAACAGAAGTTTCTCTGGATATCGAAATGAAAGACGAAATTTTCCGAAATGCTTATTACGAAAAGATCTGGTCATTGGAAGATATTTTAAAAGATTTCACCGGAGATTTTCAAAAAGAAGAATACTTTACTCTTGATAACGGTAAGATTATCAGTAGAATATGGATAGAAAAACATGGTGTTTCTATTTTCAACAAAAATACATGGCAAGAAATTTTTGAGTTTTTTGTGGACAAAATGGATGGTTTCGAAAGGTTTTACTATGAATATGAGGATTTTATAAAGGATATATAGAATACTTACGAAATAAATACTGTTTTACGCTTCAAGCTTAGATAAAAAAGAAAACTTATCTTTGTAGCACCACTTAAACTAATAGATGAAACTAAATAACATGATTAAAAATGAGAAAAGTGTACAAAAACATTTTTGGAGAAATTATCTCCAAAAGTAAAGCTGTGAAGCTAAACGAATATCATCTGTATTATTATGAGGAAGGTTCCGATTTCCTAAAAGAAATTGAATTCATCAATGAAGACAGTGTTTACAACATCAATTATTTTCTAAGTGACGAAGAAGACGAAACGCAGGTAGTAGATTATCTTAAGGAAAAATCTGACTTTTTTGATATTGAAAAAAAAGAAACAGGCGATGGATTTATTATTTCCACCAATAAACTCTATTCCTTATCCGTAGATGAGCTACCCTTAATTTCTAAAACCGTTTTCAAAGCGGACGATCCTGAAAACTTTATCTGTTCACAGGTCATCGATAACGAAACTTATGAACCCCAGCTCGAAAGAACCGTGAAATGTTGGTATACACAGGACGAAAGCGGTGAAAAATATGCAGCTATAGAATGCAGCTACCAGGAAGACGGAAAACTGGAACTGGCTATAGATAAGACTCCTGATCCCGACCATGAAGAAAACTGGGTTCAATATGATTATGATACTTTTCAGGATCTTCAGGCACAGATACCTAGTGATATCAGCTATTATAAAACTGCTGCTTTGCTCCCAAAAGAAGCTTACCAGCAATAATCTATGCTATTAAAAACTATAACCTTAAATATTATTGAATATAGATGTGAACTCAACTTTTTATAACTGAAACCAGAATTTAGTGATCTTACAAATTATTTTGGAGATTGCTATCAGTATTTTACAAATCGAATCTCAGAAAAAATAAAAATAAAGACTGTTCCAGGATTGGGGCAGTCTCTTTTTTAAATACTTCTATTTGTAACAAAATAACCTTATCAAGTGTCTTATTACTAAAAACATATGGGAAGGATTTTATTATTAATGGTAATTTCATGGATATTGATATCATGCCACTCTATGAAAGAAGTTCGTCATTCTAATCATGATGTCAGAGATTCTGTGGATGCAGATATCAACAAAATATACCAGCAAGGCTTATTCAACGGGTTTGCAGTTTCTATTGTAAATAAAAAGTCTACATTATACCAAAAGGGATTTGGTTTTTCAGATGTAGAAGCAAAAAAATTGTATACTGAAAATACGATACAGAATATTGCATCCGTTTCCAAAACATTTGTTGGAATTGCTCTTCTTAAAGCTCAGGAACTGGGAAAATTGAATCTAGATGATCCTGTTCAAAAATATGTTCCCTTTAAAATAACTAATCCTAATTTTCCTCAAACACCGATTACCATTCGTCAACTTGCAACTCATACTTCATCTATTCTGGACAATGAATTTTATTTATCTAAAAATTATTTCCTGAAATCTGATCAGAACCTGAATAGTATAAAGCTCAATTTCGACGATGAGCAGATATTCAATCCTGCAGATTCAATAATTTCAATGTCTGTATTTTTAGAAAATGTACTGGCAGAAAACGGAAAATGGAATAAAAACAGTTTCTCCACCCACAAACCGGGATCAATCTATAAATATTCAAATGTAGGAACTGCTCTGGCTGCTTTTATTATTGAAAAAGCTACCGAACAATCCTTTAATAGTTTCACAAAAGAATATATTCTGAAGCCTTTACAGATGAAAGATTCAGGCTGGTCATTTGAAGAAATAAAGTTCTCGAAATTTTCCAGGCTGTATGAAAACCCTAATACTCCTCTTCCCTATTATCAATCTGCAACGTATCCTGATGGTGGTTTTATTACAAATATCAACGATCTGAGTAAGTATTTAACCGAACTCATCAAAGGTTACAATGGCAAAGGAACAATTCTGACTCAGAAAAACTATAAAGAATATTTTACTCCCCAGCTTACAGCTTCCAATTTTACGGAACGAAATGATAAAAATCCTTATAGCGAATCTTATAATACAGGAATCTTCATCGGCTTTGGTTATACAGGATATATTGGCCACACAGGAGGTGATCCGGGAGTAATGTCTATGCTGTTTTTTGATCCTAAAAATAATCTGGGAAGGATTATGATCTTTAACACCAATTTCTCTGATAAGAAAGGGAATGATGCTTTTTATGGGATCTGGAATGTACTGGAGAAATATCAATTGAAACTATAAACCAGATATAAAAAAGTCCGGAAGATATTTTCTTCCGGACTTTTTATTTTTTATCCAAATTTCTTTTTCCTCAGCCAGAAGAACAATCCTCCGATAAGACCGATAATCGCCAATGGAAGCAGTAAGCTCAGCCACTGCCATGTGGATTTCTCTTCGGTAATTCTTTGTCTGTCAAGAAGTCTTTCTTCAATGTCCTCTCTGAGCTCTATAAGATACTACTACTTATTCAACAGATCAAATAGAAAAATATAATTACTTCTTTTCACTTATTAATTTTTAACATATTTATACAAGAATAAAACTTATATTAGTAAAAACTAAATTAACTAATGGATTTATTGAAACTTACAGAAAGAATTGAAATTGCAATTGAAATGGGTGAAAGTCATTTCAGAGAATTTAAAAGCGCATTTCAAGGTCCGGCAAATCAGAAAACACAAAGACCCATTAAAGATGTTTGCCAAGACATATCTAAAACTCTAGTTGCATTTGCTAATGCAGATGGAGGAGAACTACTAGTAGGTGTTGAAGACGATGGTACTGTTACTGGATTAGAATATTCAGAAGATTTATTGAATGTTTTAATTAACTCTCCTAAATCATATGTACTTGATACCACTCCATTACCAACAATTAAATCGCAAATAATTAATTATAATGGTAAAAAAATAGCATATTTTATTTTACCAAAGGGGACAGATTATGTTTATATAACATCTGATGGCAAATGCTTAAAAAGGAGGGATTTAGAATCTATACCTATTTCTCCAGAATCTATTCAGATAGAACGTAATGAAAAGCAATCTAGAGAATATGATAGAGAATTTTTAGATGGTGCAGATATAAATGATTTAGATTCAACATTATTAAGTTTTGCTGCTAAAGAATTTTCAAAAACAATTTCTGCTGAGAAGTTTTTGCAACATCTAGATTTAGCTGAATTTGATGGAACTAAGTTAAGACTACGTAGAGCAGCACTGTTACTATTTTCAAAAAATCCACAAAAATGGCACCCAAGATTACAAGTTAGAGTAATAAAAGTAAAAGGAATAGAATTAAAAAGTGGTAAAGATTTTAATGTTTTAAAAGATGAGGAAATAAGTGATAATATATTGAGACTAGTTGAAGGAGCTTGGGATTTACTAAGGCCTTATTTAACAGAGACTAAATTTTCAACTGATGCAATATTTAAATCACAAATTGTATATCCTGAATTAGCATGTCGTGAAGCATTAATAAATGCTATTGCTCATAGAGATTATAGTATCGAAGGAAGAGGAATTGAAATTTTTGTTTTTGATGACAGACTTGATATTAAATCACCAGGTTTACTATTATCTTCAGTTAAAATAAAAGATATCCAAGAAAGGACAGGAATACATCAATCACGAAATACTTACGTAGCAAGAGTATTAAGAGAAATTGGATACATGAGAGAATTAGGCGAAGGATTTAGAAGAATTTTTGACTTAATGGAAAGTAACGATTTAGCTGCCCCTATTTTAGAATCAAAAGATAAATCTTTCTTAGTTACATTAAGTCAAAAACTTGTTTATACAAATGAGGAGAAAATTTGGTTGGAAAATTTTATTGATGTTGATTTAAGTAGAGAAGAAAGAACTATAGTTAGATTAGGAGCAAAAGGAGAGCTAATATCTCCAAAACTAATTTGGGATAGTGTTGGAATCGTTGATACAGATGTTTACAGACAACTTTTAGAATCCCTAAAACAAAAAGGGATTCTTTCGAGTGAAGTTTCAAAAACACAAGCCTTAGCTATTGTACGTAAAACTAGAATAAAAGATAGAAAATCAATACCTAGATTTAAGATCTCAATACCAAATAATAACTTGGGAATATCATTTAATAAACTTCCTCAAAAACAAACAAAAACTGATCTAAGTTTATTTGATGATTCAGATTATGCAAAATTATTTATTAATAATATCCCTTTCCAAAGTACTGAAAAAGAATTAGAAACTTTATTTTCAAAATATGGTGAAGTTTCCTCAGTAAGCATCCCTAAAGGCTATAATTCCAATAAACCACGTGGTTTTGCTATAATAGAATTTGAAAAAAAAGAGGCCTTAGAAAAAGTTATGAGCGAGAAAACTAAAATATTTTTTAAAGGTAGAAAACTTAGTATTAAAGAATATGAAGTAAGGAAAAGTTAACAATTGTACATAAAAAGAGAGAAGTACATCAACCTCTCTCTTTATTTTTTTATCCAAATTTCTTTTTCCTCAACCAGAAGAACAATCCTCCGATAAGGCCGATAATTACCAGCGGAAGCAGTAAATTCACCCACTGCCATGTAGATTTCTCTTCAGTAATTCGTTGTCTGTCAAGAAGTCTCTCTTCAATATTTCTGTTTCTCAGCTCCATCAAGTTGCTGTCATCCAACAAATAATCTAAAGCATTTCTAAGGAACTGCTCGTTTCCAAACTGCTCGTTCGTCAGCAGATCTACACCCAGTGGAAGCGGTTTTCCTTTGATCACTTTATTTCTTCCCACATCACCGTCTGCAATGACGATCATTTTGTTTTCAGGGCTTGAAGTTTTGAAACCAGGATACGATTTTCTTTCAATTCTGGATGCATAGGCAGAATTAAACTTTCCTTCCAATGCCACAGCAAAGATCTTTGGCGTACTTGGTTTTTCCATTTGTCCAAGACTGTCTACGCTTGCAATTTCTTTCAGGTCTACATAGTTCGGAACCTGTTTCAATAGAGTTCTTTCACTGGATTCAAAAAGAACCTTTGTTTTGATGTTTTTTCTTCCTCCTAAAGTATCAATAGAAGTCGGGAATTCAAATTTTACAGGGTTGATATTTTTTGTAACCGGATTATTATTTTCAGCAATTCCAAGCGGATAATAAGGCCAAGGTAAGCTTGTGTATTGTGGATTTCCACTCACCTCTCCCGTAACCAGTCTTAACAGGGCAAACTTTTTAACGTCTTTTACCAAAGCAGGATTAATTCTCAAGCCATAATTGAAAAAGAAGTCTGTCATATTGATGTCTACCGGGAAGGGCATTACTTTTTTGGATCTTGTTAAGGTATCCATTTCAGCATTTACCGCATCAATCATCCAAAGGGTTTTTCCTCCGTTCATGATGTATTGGTCAAGAATTACTTTTTCGTTATCTGTAAAGGCTTTTCTTGGTTTTGCAATCACCAAAGCACTCATTTGCTTTAATAAAGGAATATCTTCCAATGAAAGCTCAGTCTGATTTTTAGGAATAATAGGTCCTGCATCATAATTTTCCATTGCAAGCTGCACAAATCCCTGGAATTCATCCGGGTTCAATTCATCATGATTGATCAGAATTCCGATTTTCTTTCTCTTTGCTGCTGCAATATTTTTAATGTTGGAAACAAGGTTATACTCCAATCCTTCAATAGATCTTGTCAGCTGCTGATCGGCATCAATTCCTGCTTGTTGAACTACTAAAGGTATAGAAGCTCCATCATTTCCATATTTGATAACAGCGTATGGGAAAAGCGTAATCTGTGAAATCTTTCCATCTTTTACATCCGGAAGGATAGACGGCTGCATTCCCATTGCCATCAGGGTGTCCTGGGACATTTTTGTTTTTATCGGATCGATAAATTTAAAATCGATCTTCGGATTAACTTTTCTGAATTCTTCCAGCATGAATTTCGTCTCGCTCTGAAGCTGTTTGAAACTTGCCGGAAAATCTCCTTCCAGATACACTTCAACAGTCAGAGGCTTTTTAACGGACTCCAGTACTTTGATGGTGTTATCAGAAAGAGTATATCTTTTTTCTTTTGTTAAGTCTAATCTGATTCCTGAATACGTCAGGATAATTACTAAAGGAACAATTGCAAATAAGAATATTCCCAGTGGAGATTTAGCATTGATCTTCTTCATAATTCTACTTCTTTTTGTTTATAAAATGATTGGACAATACTAATGAAGCTCCTATAACAAGGACAAAATAAGCGATATCTTTAAAATCAATAAGGCCTCTTGTAAAACCTAAGAAATGCTGATAGAAACCTATATTCTGAAGGATAAAATCTGCTCCTCCCAACAGTTTATAACTCGCCAGCTGCTCGATTCCGAAATACATGATAAAGCACATGAAAACACCCAGCAGATAAGCCATAATCTGGTTCTGTGACAATGAAGAAGCCAAAATTCCCACCGCAGCAAATGCCGCAATTAAAATAATCAACCCAAGGTAACTCCCCAAGGTCATTCCAAGGTCTATATTTCCTGCAGGAACTCCAAGCACATATACTGTATAAAGGTAAATCAGTGAAGGAATAAGGCATAAAATTCCAACAATCCATACAGAAAGGAATTTTCCGGTCACCAGTTCTGAAACTTTTAAGGGTTGTGAAAAAAGCCAGTTTAATGTTCCGGTCTGCTGTTCTTCCGCAAAAGTTTTCATAGAAAGGGCCGGAATAATAAACATCAGCAGCCATGGAACCAATACGAAATAGCTCTGAAGCGAGGCCATTCCGATTTCAAAAATATTAGAATCGTTGTCGAAAAAGAACAGGAAAAGAGTGGCTATCAAGCTGAAAGCGGCAATGATTACCCATGCGCTCCAGTTTCCAAAGTAACTCCAAAGTTCTTTCTTTAAAATTGCAATCATAGTTTTTTTGTAAGATGTAAAAAGAAGGCATATTCTCAGACATACGCCCTACTCCACAATTATTTGTTTTTTTTATTTTTATTAACCAGTTTTACTGTCATCATGATCAGAAATACAAGAACGAAAAATCCTGCAATTAATTGCCACCAGTATTCGATCACCATCGATTTTAAAATAACGGTAAATACCACCAGAAACAGAATAAATGTAGCAATTTCATTGGCCTGTCTCAGTTTGATATTGGCAGTTGGCAGTGTATTTCCATTCAACGCCTTCAAATGAAGCACTTTTTTCCAGCACCAGTAATGGTAAATAGCAAGTCCGATCAGGAAGGTAAGTTTTAAATGAAACCACGGCATTTTCATCAGCCCCGGATTTAAAAAGATCATGACCAATCCGCATACTGCCATGATTACCCCCGCAGGAACGGTGATAATATTCCACAGTCTTCTGGCCATAAAGGTGTACTGCTCTCTCAGAATTCTCTTTTTCTCTTCAGAAAATTCATCAGTATCCTTATAGTAAACGAAAATCCTCACGAGATAAAAAATTCCCGCAAAGTAGCTTACCATAAAAATAATGTGCAGCGCTTTGATTATTGTATAAAGCATTTTTAATAAATAAATTTATTGATAGAAATAATTTTACAATCCTGGTCTAAATTCTTCAATACATCAAAAAAAATCTTTTTCATATTCTTTGAATTATTATAATACGAATATCCCATAAAAGTGGCTAGCCCCAGACAGACAAATATAATTCCGTACGTAGTTCCAGAATTTTCATCTGTATAAAAAGGAATAAAAATCCCCAAAAGAAAAACAAGAATAAGTACATCAAAATATTTAACTCCTATAGATACTTCAAGAATTTCTTCATTATTTTTTCCTGAAACAAATTTTCCTATAAAAGACAAGTATTCATTTCCCATTACTTTTACTTCAAATCCGTTACCAGTTACTTCTCCTTTAAATTTCTTGCCATTATAATCAGGGAAGCTTTTAAATATACTCTCTTCAATTTTATATAGCACAGATTTCTTTGGCTTCGAAAATAGAACTTGATATTTGGACTTTAAAAACATCTCAATTTTAATCAGGCACAAAGATAAGCTTATTATATAATTGTTAAAAATAAATTTATTTTGATCAGGAAAATATAAGTAAAATGGGTTTCTATAAAAAATAGTTCGGCTCGGGGCAGCAAAGCTGCCCGAGCCGAACATTATATTTTCATTGTTGTAACCAATTCAACAATTAAGAGATCACTCCTAATTCTTTTCCAACTTTTTCAAAAGCAGCAATCGCTTTATCCAAATGTTCTTTGGTATGAGCAGCAGATAGCTGTACTCTGATTCTCGCTTTTCCTTTTGGTACTACAGGATAGAAGAACCCGATTACGTAAATACCTTCATCCATAAGTTTTTCAGCCATTTTCTGAGAAAGAGGCGCGTCATAAAGCATTACCGGAACAATAGCAGCATCTCCGTCAGGAATATCAAAGCCTTTCGCTTTCATTTCTGTTCTGAAATATTCTGCATTTTCCATTACCTGATCACGAAGAGAAGTATTATCAGAAATCATATCCAATACTTTCAAAGCAGCTCCTACGATTCCAGGTGCTAAAGAGTTGGAGAATAAATAAGGTCTTGAACGCTGTCTCAGCATATCAATAATTTCTTTTTTACCGGAAGTAAAACCTCCTAAGGCTCCCCCTAAAGCTTTTCCTAATGTAGAAGTGATGATATCTACTCTACCCATTACTTCATTAGCTTCATGGGTTCCACGACCCGTTTTCCCAATGAAACCTGTTGCGTGAGAATCATCTACCATTACCAAAGCGTCATATTTGTCAGCAAGGTCACACACTCCTTTTAAGTCAGCCACAATACCGTCCATTGAGAACACTCCGTCTGTTACAATAATTTTGAAACGGTGGTTCTTTTCAGAAGCTGCAATCAGCTGAGCTTCCAGATCCTCCATATTATTGTTTTTATATCTGTATCTCGCTGCTTTACAAAGACGAACACCGTCAATGATCGAAGCATGATTCAGTTCATCTGAAATAATAGCATCCTCTTCAGTAAACAATGGTTCAAAAACACCACCGTTTGCATCAAATGCTGCAGCATAAAGGATAGTATCTTCAAGACCTAAAAATTCAGCGATTTTTTTCTCCAAATCCTTGTGAATATCTTGTGTTCCGCAAATGAAACGTACCGATGACATCCCATATCCATGAGATTGAATCATTTCCTGAGACGCTTTCATCACTTCCGGATTGTTGGATAATCCCAGATAATTATTTGCACAGAAGTTCAAAAGCTTTTTTCCGTTAGCTTCTATTTCTGCACTTTGCTGAGACGTGATGATTCTTTCTCTTTTGTAAAGTCCGTCATTCTCAATATTCTGAAGTTCATTCTGTAAATGTTGAAGGTATTTTTCAGAGATCATTTTTAGTAATTTTTTAGATGTGCTAATTTACTAAAAAGGCAGTAAAATAAAACCTTTTATACGTTTAATTCTAAAAAATCAATTCAGTTTCGAGTTTTAACACTATTAGTCTATAAATTTAGTAGGATAATATTTATATTTGTTTAAAATTTGAAAGAATGAGATTAAAGCCGGTACAAAAAATAAAGACAAACAGTACAGAAACCTTTATTAAAGACCATATGAAGCCGAGAGTTCCAATTATTATTGAAGATTTTATACATCCGGAAAGTCCTGCCTTCAAAAAATGGAATTATGAATATTTCAAAGAAATTGCAGGAGATCATAAGGTAAATATTTATGGCAGTGAACTTGATTCCCTTGACAGAGTGGCAAGTGATCCTATAGCCCAAAGCACATTTTCAGAATATCTCAACCTTATACAGTCTGCTCCTACAGAACACCGCCTTTTCTTATTTAATTTATTAAAAATAAAACCCGAACTTAAGAATGATATTATCTACAATGATGTTACAAGTGGTAAAATACTGAAATGGCTGCCTTTTATGTTTTTTGGTGGTGAAGGTTCCGTAACCAGAAATCATATTGACATTGATATGTCGCATGTTTTTATAACCCAGTTTCAGGGAATCAAAAGAATTTGGCTCTTCCCGTGGGAACAATCCGATTTAATGTATAAGCTTCCATACAATTTTCACAGTCTGGCCCAGATTAAAAATCCGGATTACAGAAAATATCCGGCTCTGCGCTATTTAAACGGTTATGAAGCAGCCATCCATCCTGGTGAAACACTTTATATTCCTTCCGGGTGGTGGCATTATATTCAGTATGATACGGAAGGCTATTCCATCTCTGTGAGGGCACTTCCATCAAGCCCGCTTGAAAAATGGCGAGGATTTAAAAACTTAGTTATCACCAGACATTTTGATAATCTCATGCGCAAACTCTTCAAAGAAAAATGGTTTGAATACAAAGTAAAGATCGCCAGGAAAAGAGGAGCTAAAGCAGCCAGAAAAGAAAGAAGCTTTCAGATCTGAAAGCTTCTTATTATTTTATTGTCAATGATAAGCAAAGTATTTAGTCATACTTCCCGATCATTAATTAATTTAATGCTTGATAAATTTGATGCTTTTTTCATCAATCGTAATAAAGTAAGTTCCCGGAACCAATTCTGAAATCCCAATCGCTTTACCTGGCTGATAAGTTCCTTTTCCTACCAGTTTTCCGTCTACAGCATGAATCGTAAAATCCTCAGCTCTGTTTATTCCTTTCAGATTAATTTCATTTTTTGCAGGGTTCGGATAGAGTCCAAAGCTTTCCTTCTCAACAGAAGAAACACTTAAGGTATTATCCTGAGTAACGGTAGAGTTTTTCTCCAGAATCTGGTACTCATAATTGAACTGAACACTTGCAATGGGAAATGGTACAGATTCTAAAAAACTTTGGTTATTTGAAGTATTGTTAAGGACCAGATAAGCAGTTTGTCCTGAAGTTCCGGTTACTTTTATCGGTAAAGGCATTTCGAAAAAGGTTACGTTAGAACTGCTTTGTGTCTGAGAAACTTTAAATAAAGCCTGATTACCGCCCTGCATCCATTTTATAGTATAAGTAGGATATCCTTCTCCATACACCCAGTCATTGAAAAATTCCGTAAAATCTGTTCCGGTAGACTGAAGCAATGAAGCATTAAAATCAGCAGTACGTGTATAGCTGTATGCCAGATTCGGTCTTGCGTGATAGTCTTTGAGTGCCTGATAAAAAGCAGCATCCCCTAAAATCCACTTCAGCATTCTCAATACATATCCTCCTTTGGAATAAGATAATCTGCTATCAAATATTCTGTTGATGCTGGAAAGTCCGGAATCTGGTACATATACACTTCCTGTTGTACTTGCTGTAATGTAGTTGGACTGACCTTGCAGATAATTCAGGAATTCGGTACTGGTCATCAGTAGTTTTTCATTGGCAAGGTGCTCTCCAAAAGTTGCAAAACCTTCATTCAGCCAGATATCGTTCCAAGCTCCACAAGTTACTTTATCACCAAACCACTGGTGGGTAAGCTCATGAGCAATAAGCTGTTTGCTCCAGCCTCCCATAGAAGACATCGTCTGATGTTCCATCCCTCCACCATACATAAATTCCATATGACCATATTTTTCATTACGGAAAGGATAAGCCCCAAAATAGGTCTCAAAAGTATTCATAACCTGCTTTGTCCAGTTAATATTTGCTATACTGGTGGCATTTGAATTCGTGGATGGATAAATATAATTCACAAAAGGAAAAGGTGGGTTTCCTATTGTATCGGTAAGTTTAACAAAGTTAGTAATAGATAACGCAATCAGATAAGCCGGTGTAGGATACATCGTTCTCCAGAAAGTAAGCTTCGTTGATCCCGTAGGAAAAGTTTCGGACATCAGTTTTCCGTTGGCTGCAACACTGTAATTAGAGGGTGTTGTAATTTTGAAATCAAATCTTTCAATTTTATCATTTAAGCTTTGTTTTGTAGGAAACCAGTCCTGTGCACCGTAGGGCTCATTCAAAGTAGAAAGCACCGGAGTTCCGCTCTGAAGTGCCGTTTTAAAAGCATCATTACTTGTAGATGGCGCCCCTGCATAATAGATGGTAAGAGAATCTAATGTATTGGCAGGAATAGAAGCAGGAAAATCAATTTTCAGTTCTTTTGAAGGAAGCTGCTGAAAACTTGTGATATTAGTCCCATGGTATTTTACCTGAGAAACCGTTAAAGAATTGGAAAGATCAAAATAAATACTTCCCATACTTTGATTAGGTTTAAAGTGAGAAGTTACAGATCCTGAAATATTATACACCGCAGGATCCAGGCTGACATCCATTCTCTGGTACTGTAAGTCATAATTCAGTGTATTGGGGTTCGTATTCCCAATATTCATTTTCTGAGTAAAGGATTGTTTCTCTTTTTCGATCAACCCTTTCATATCGGTATTTTGCCCATGCTTCTGGCCATAAAATTGTTGAGATAATAAAAATCCCAACACCAACAGGTACAATTTTGTCATGTTTAGAAAAATTTAATCAAATATAAAAAAAGCCTTTTAATCAATGATTAAAAGGCTGTTATAATATATAAAATAAAAAATTTTTAAAGATCCAGTGCAGGTTCAAGAATTTTCTCCATTCTCTTTTTCACCATATCTACAGATCCGGAATAATTGTTCACCATTAAAGAAAACACTAATGTTTTTCCGGAATTTGTTTTCAGATAGCCTGCTAATGTTTTTACTTTATTTAAAGTTCCTGTTTTAGCAAAAACCTGTCCGTTACCTCCTCCGATGAACATTCTTTTTAAAGTTCCGGATTGTCCTCCGATCGGTAAAGAAGTCAGATAAGATCTATAGTATTTCTGATCCATCAAAGAGGTTAGAAATTTCGCCTGAGAAATAGGCGTTACATTATTGCTTCTTGAAAGCCCGCTTCCATCCATATAAGTAAGACCATTCATATCAAAACCAGCATCCTTCAGGTGATTGGTCACTACAATTCTTCCTGATTCTGAAGTCTGGTCACCCATTTTCTGATAACCTACTGTTCTTAATAAAGCTTCTGCCAATGAATTATCACTGTGCTGATTAGTATAATAAATAATGTCACTTAAGGTTGGAGATTTATAAGCTGAAAGCATTTTTCTGCCTTCCGGAGCTGAATCTGTCATTTTCGGACTTACTTTTCCGGTAACAGGGATTCCGCTTTTTACCAATGTAGTTCTGAAAGAATTGGCAAGATAAGCCGGAGCATCAGGAAGTTTTGTTGTTAAAGCTCCGTTTCCTTCATATTTATCAGCATATACCATCTGATGATTGTAAGGAGAAACGTAGAAAAATTTCTTATCTGTAGAAAAGCTTCCTTTTTTAACAATCAGTTTTTCGTTAGCTGGGTTAATATCCCGGGTACTTCCTGCAGGCAGGTAATAATTATTGTTTTCCAACCATACAACATTTTCCGGAAGCACTGAAATATTACCTTTGAAAAGCGCTGTCTGAATGATAATATCACCATTTACCTTTTTGATTCCCTCTCTTGAAACTCCGCCTACGAAATCTGAAATAATATCTCTATAAGATGAAGCACCTGCTTTGTTGGTTCCCAAAGAAGGGTCACCGCTTCCTATCACATAAAGATTTCCATTTAAAACTCCATTTTCATCTATAGTTCCTGAGTACTCCAGCTGAGTCATCCAACGGTAGTTTTCACCCAGCAGGTTTAATGCTGTTTCCGTTGTAAGCAGCTTTGTAGTAGAAGCAGGTACTAAAGGGGTATTTTCATTGTACGAAGAAATTACTTTCTTCGTTTTCGGATCGTACACTACGAATCCCCAGCTTGCATTTTTCAGCACAGGATCCGCCATCATTGTGTTTACGTTAATGTCTACAAGTTCTTTTGCTGACAACACAGTTTTCTCCACCATCGTACTAACGGGTGAAGGCAGGTTTAAGCTGCTTTTCTGACTGTCATAATTCTGAGAATAAAGAACGGTAGAAACGGTAGATTGAGCCAGGAAAAGACCAGAAGCCAACACCGCCGCACTTGAAATATATTTTCTGAAATTTACCATCTATCTTCTTTTTGTTCTATAGTTTTGACTCTATAAAAAATGACAGGTTAAATCATTCAAGAAAAGAGCCAAACACTTAATCAACGTCCAAAAGTAGAAATTATTGTTATATAACGAGCCACCGCCACCCTATAAAAGAGTGTAAAGTTTGTTAAAAATTGTTAAAAATCCACAAAAACATCTTTTTTAATGCTTTGATACGCAGTGATTTCATCAAATTCTTTTAAACTTACTAAAACCAGATTTTTGAATTTCTCATAGTTTTTCCCACGGGGAAGCTTAAGCATAATCTGAAACTGATATAGATTATTCAGCCTTGCAATCTGAGCTCTTTCAGGACCTAAAACACAATCTTCCGGAAGATATTTTCTTAAAATGGAACCCAGAAACTGAGAAGCACGGTCTACTTTATCTTCCTTTCTGTGTTTCATTTCAATCATAATGAGTTTCGTAAACGGCGGATAATGGAATTTCTGACGTTCAGTAAGGATATATTTATAGATCTTTGCAGGATTATTCATCTTGATCAGCTGAAATACAGAATGATCAGGATTAAAGGTCTGAATGAGGATTTTCCCTTTTCCTGAAACCCTTCCGGCTCTTCCTGAAACCTGTGTAATCAGCTGATAGGCTCTTTCTTCTGCTCTGAAATCCTGTACATATAATAAGGAATCTGCTTTTGGAATTGTAACAAGTTCAATATGATCAAAATCCAGTCCTTTGGAAATCATCTGAGTTCCAACGATAATGTCTGTTTCTCCGTCTTCAATCTTTTCATACAGCTTTTCGTAGGCAAATTTCTTACGCATAGAATCCACATCCATTCTGTCCACCTCATTTTCAGGGAACAGCTTGGAAACTTCCTCATGAATCTGCTCTACTCCGACTCCTCTTTCGTTCAGCTTTTCGGAATTACATTTTGGACAGGTCTTCGGTTTTGAAGCTCTTTGCCCGCAATAGTGGCACTTCATTTCATTAGCTGCTTTGTGATAGGTCATCACCACATCACAATTGGAACAGTAATTGACATAACCACAGCTCTCACATTCTATTACATTGGAATAGCCACGACGGTTGTGCAGAACAATAGCCTGTTTTTTTTCATCCACCGTTTTCTTAATCTCTTCAACGAGTTTCAGGGAGAAATTTCCGGAAACCTTTTTAGATTCCAGGGCTTCTTTGAAATTGATCAGTTCATATTCCGGCAGATTCACATTCCCGAATCTCTCATTCAGGAAAATATATTTCATTTTATCTTTTCGGGCTCTGTAGTAACTTTCAACAGAAGGAGTTGCTGATCCTAAAATCACACCTGCATTATAAAATCCACCTAAAACCAATGCTGCATCTTTAGCGTTAAAATAAGGAGAAACTTCTCTTGGTCTGTACGCTGAATCATGCTCCTCATCAACAACAATAAGTCCAAGGTTCTGATAAGGCAAAAACAAAGCATTACGGGTTCCTATCAGAATACGGATATCATTCTGTTTGATTCTTCTCCAAACTTCTACCCTTTCAAAATCAGTCAGTTTCTGGTGATAAAATCCTAGTTGCCGTCCGTATTTTTTTTCTAATCTCTGCGTAATTTGTTTGGTCAGGGAAATTTCAGGAAGTAAAAACAAAACATTTTTTCCTTCTTTGACACATTCTTCAATTTTTTCTAAATAAATATGTGTTTTTCCTGATGAAGTTACCCCATGAAGCAGGACATTTTTCCCTTCTTCAAAAGCTTCATCAATCTCAGATTTAGCAATTTTCTGCTGTTCTGAAAGTTCTTCCAGCTCTTCAATCTCCCCTTCATAGCTTTCAATTCTGTCTTTCTGCATATAATATTCCTCTACAAGACCTTTGTCTGCCAAAGGCTTGAAATGGGAACTTCCGAAATAACCATCCTCAAACAGTTCAGACTTTTTGATAGGAGCATCAGGATTTTCGGTTTGTTTTTCTAAAATAAGGAGGAACAGATCTTTCTGCTTTTGAGCTCTGTTTAGTTTTAAAAGAATATCTGTAAGGTTCTGATTGGCTAAAACCTCATCATTAATTCTTACATATGCTACTTCTTTAGCCTTATATTTTTCAGCGATTTTTTCGTCAATCTCAATATACTGAAGATCAATCAATGAGTTGATGGTCTTGATGATGTCTTTTTTAGGAATAAAAGCCTCAATATCTGTCAGGTTGATCAGCTGCCGTACTTCCAACGCCTGAATAAGGTACATTTCATTGACATCCAGGTTTTCAAAATCAACCACCGCCCCTGGTTTTAATTTTAAATAGGTCTCACTTTCCAGTTTCAAAGAAGAAGGAAATGAAAACCTGTAAATTTCACCAAGGCTACACAGATAGTACCCGGAAAGCCAGTTCCAGAAACTGATTTGTTCTTCAGGAAGAATAGGTTGATCATCCAGCATGCTGATGACTTCCTTAGCTGCAAAGTTTTCCGGTGCATTGTCATGAAGCTCAAATACTATTCCTGTATAGATTTTCTTTCCTCCAAACGGTACCAGAACACGCATTCCGGGCTGAATTTCGGACATCATTTCTTCGGGAACTTTATAAGTGAAAGATCCTTTGAGGTTCAGTGGTAAAACAATTTGAGCGTATTGCAAGGGAAATATTTAAAGTGTAAAATTAAATTTTTCTTCAGAGAACTGCAACTTTGTGGAGATTCTTTCGTGATCTTTAACAGAACTAGAAACTAAGGCTGTTGTATGTTTTTACTTCCTCTTTTGTCCATTCCGTAGGAATCTAAACAATCAGATATTTTTTAATGTCCAGAATTTTATTGATCAAAAACAATGGTATGAGAGGCTGGATTCCTACGGAATGACAAAGCGTGTGGATAAAAGAACAGCACAAATTCGAAAGTATCGAAGAAAGAATTTATGGATAACTAAAAAAGTATTCTGTCATCTCATACCAAAATGCGGAAGTAAAAAACCCTACAATAATACTGACTCCAATGATCAGGTTGGTCAGTTTTGTATTCAGTCTGAACTGTTCTGCGATAATACTTGAGGTAACCAATGTAGGCATTGCTGCTTCAAATACAGTAATTTTAGCCACATCTCCTTTTATTCCAAATAGCAGAGCCATTCCCAGAACAATTGCCGGTGCCAGAATAAGTTTATAAAGCATTGACATCGACATCTGTGGAATCAGTTTTTTCCATCCGTTGAATTTCAGCTGTAATCCAACGGAAAACAAAGCTAATGGACTTACTGTAGCCGCCAGTTTATCAAAGAAAGGTTCTGCAACCGTAAAATCAATGAACTGTGACAATACCAAAGCAGAGATACAGCCAATTAATGGTGGAAACGTGACAAGTCTTTTTAAAATAAACATTGCACTCACTTTTCCTGATCTGCTTCCTCCTTTCACAGCAGCAATAATCCCGAGTGTAGAAAGTGCAAAAAACATCGTTTGGTCACAAATAATGGCAATACTCAGAAGTCCTTCTCCATAAAAGGCACTGATTAAAGGAAATCCTATGAATGAAGTATTGCTGTAACCGCTTGCCAGCTCTAAAGTACTTCTGGAACGCCTTGAATATCCCCTGCTCTTGCTGTAAAACATCATAAAGAAGAAACAGAACACAGAAATTAAAAATGTGGCTGCAATCGGGAACAGCATCTCTGTTGTCCATTTTACTTTAGGCAGGTATTTAAATGAAACTGCCGGAAGAGCAAGATAAAGAATCCAGGTGTTGATACCTTTGTGGGCATCGGGGTGGATAGATTTTGTTGCTTTGAATATCATTCCTGCAATAATGCAAACTGCAATCAGAACAAAATTTACCATAATTATAAAGAAATATAATGCAAATTTAAGGCTGATTTTTGAGTTGGAAGGGTAAAATTTATATTTTTTTTGGTAAGATTTCTAATTAAGCTGATATTGAAATAAAATGGTTTTTTATTCTTAAATCTTCTACTTTTAAACTTTCACAGCATCTCAGAGGCTTATGAACCTTGACATGGTTTGACTACCTGATAGAGTTTTTCAGAAGATATTTTAATCTTTCATTACATCCCAAAGACTTATTACTTCAATTTTTTCCAAAGGTTTTGAAAGGATAATTCTTTTTGAAGTTCCCGGTAACAGATCAAAGAAATTATCACTGAAATGAGCATCTCCAATCAGATAGACATCTTTTGCCAGGACATCTGTTGATATTTCAATTTCAGTTGGGGATACTTTTCTGATTTTAATCTCAGGTTTTGAAAGTTTTAATTCTTTAGGTTTATTAAAAAAGAAAAGTTTTTCAAATTTTGTATCCTTTTCAGCACTGACCTTTAAAACTGCTCCGGACAAATCAAATTGAGCAAGTTCTGACTTACTGATATTTCGAATTTTCTTACTTACATCAGCTCTAATATCATCTGATTGATTCGCTTTCCAAAGTGTTTTTCCTTTAAAATCAATTAATTCAAACTTTATGTCTGTTTTAAATTCCTTCAATAAATCACTGATCAGATAAACGTCATAACTTTTTTCGGTCTCTGCAACTGATACCAATACAGGTTCAAAACTTCTTTTTGCCTGGTAATGGAAGGCTTTCCAGTTTCCGAGATAATCAATAGACGACCATGAAACTACGGGCCAGCAGTCGTTAAGCTGCCAATATAGCGTTCCCATATTATAAGGTTTTGCGCGACGGTGAGCTTCGATAGCGATCTGCATTCCTCTTGCCTGCAACAGCTGTGAAACATAATTATACTGTACAAAATCTACAGGGACTTTATAATCACGTTTCAGATATTCATTAATGATATCCCAACCTCGGGCATGCTTTTCATGTGCCTTGATTGTTGAGCTTTGCAGATTTAAGTCCGGAGTTCCAGAAAACATTGATTTTGTAGTTTGAAGGCTGGGTGTACCCTGAAAACCATATTCAGACATGAAACGTCCTACTTTTTCATTGTAAATTTCAAAGGGCTGCTCACCCCACCAAACTCCCCAATAATGAGAATCTCCTTCTGTAAGACTTTCCTTATGTCCCCAGCCGATAGACGGAGAACTTGGCCAATATATATTTTTATCTGATTTCAGATTTTCTGCCAATGCATTGGGAATCACATCATGAAACAACTTTTTATAGTCTTTCCAAACCTGCAGCGAATCATTTTCTGAATATTTGAACTGTTTCTGATATCCCCAGTTGACAATAGCTTCATCAATTTCATTATTCCCGCACCACAAGGCAATTGACGGATGATTCTGAAGTCTATTGACCTGATCTTTCACTTCTTCTTTTACATTGTTTAAAAACGCTTCATCTGCCGGATAAAAGCTTCCTGCAAACATAAAATCCTGCCATACTAAGATTCCGTTTTCATCACAGGCCCTGTAAAATTCGTCATCTTCGTAAATACCACCGCCCCAGATACGAATCATATTCATATTGGCATCTTTAGTATCTCTGATCAGTTTCTGGTATTTTTCCTTGGTCATTCTGGGTGAAAAGCTATCTCCCGGAATCCAGTTGGTTCCTTTGATATACAATGGTTGCCCATTGACTTTAAAGTAGAATGATTTCCCTTTTTCATCTTTTTCCTGAACTAATTCGACCGTTCTTAATCCTATTCTGATATTTTTACCATCAATATTTTTCTGACCTTTTAAAAGCTTTATTTCAAAATCATAAAGATTGGCTTCACCACGTCCGTTAGGCTGCCAAAGCTTCATCCCACTTGTATTATAAGGTACCGTAATTGTATTGATTCCTTTTTTTAAAGTTATCTTTTGGTGGGTTTTATTAAGATCCAAGGTATAATCTCCGGCATTTTGTGCATCAATCTCTACATCAAAATGTAAATTATCAGATCTGTTCTGAATGTCTTTAACGGTAATAATTTTGGCATTATTCCAGAATTCTAACTGAACGTCTTTCCATATTCCTGCTGTCACGAGTCTCGGTCCCCAATCCCAGCCAAACTGATATTGTGCTTTTCTCACAAAACTTCTTGGTGATTCCGGCATTGTAAACGGAACTTTTTTCGCTAATTCCTTTCCCGTATTTACCGCAGATGTAAACTTAATCTGCAATGTATTATTTCCCGATTTCAGATACTCTTTCACAGGAATATTCCACTTCCTGAACATATTATCTGTTTTCTTTAAGAGCTTACCATTAAGATAAATTTCTGAAAATGTATCCAATCCGTTAAAAACCAAATCAATATTATCGTTCTTTAATTCCTGGAAAGAAACAGTAAATGCTGTCTGATAATCCCAATCTTCATTTTCTATCCACTGTACTTTCTTTTCATTTTCATCTTTAAAAGGATCAGGAATAATCTTGTTATCTATTAAATCCAGATGAACTGTTCCCGGTACTTTCGCAGGAAGCCAGCTATGATCTTTTGAATTTTTGAACTGCCAGCTCTCAGAAGACAAATTTCTTTGGGAAAACTGTGCAGAAAGGATATTCTGCGTGAAAAGGAAAGCAAAAAGGATCGTTCTATTCATCAATAAATTTGTTTACAATTCTATGGATTCCATATTTAATAAGTTCATTATTAAAATTAATAAGTAATCCTAATTTTATATTAGTCTGTTTCAGATACGTCAATACTTGTGAATGAAAAATAGAATGTAGCTCTAATACAGATTTCACTTCTACAATAACTTTATCTTCTACAATCAAATCAATTCTGTATGCATGTTCTATAAATACTTCTTTATACCTTAAAGGTAAGGATAACTGCTGCTTAACATTAAGCCCCTGCATCTTTAATTCATAAGCTAAAGCTGCTTCATATGCATTTTCTAAAAGGCCAACTCCTAAGTTCTTATGTACTTCTATAGCAGCTCCTATTATTTTGTATGATAATTCGTTTTCGGTCATTCATTTGTGTATTTTTTAATTATGTTATTTAAACGCAAAGTATTTATTACTATTATGCTTTATTTTAAGGAAGCTAAGACAGAATGGATTGAAAATCGATCGGATGAAGCTAACTGTTTTTTCATAAGCTTAATCAGCGGCATTGCCGCAACTCTTTGCTCTCTCAAAATATAATACAGTTTATTTTTTAAACTTTGCATTTAATAAACAGCTATATTATTTACTCTTCAATGCAATCACTTCAGCGGGGTTCGCAAAAGCACCACCATCAGTAATGGCCGAAGAATGGAAGTAACCTGCACTGGTAACGGCTCTTATTCCTTCAATATTGGATGAGCGAAGTCCACCTCCAACAAGAATTTCTATTCTTCCATCAGAGAGCTCAACTAATTTCTTAAGGTTTTCTTTTCCTTCTGATACATTGGGTTTCTGGCCGGAAGTAAGGATGGTTGTAAAACCACATTCAATTACTTTTTCTAAAGATTCTTCAAGACTTGCAGCACGGTCAAAAGCACGATGGAAAGTACATGGAAGTGGTGCAGCTAATTCAACTAAAGCTTTATTCTGTTCTATATTCACCTCATCATTATCATCGAGAATACCGAATACAAAACCGTCTGCTTGTAATGATTTCAGATGAACCAAATCTTTTTTCATCTGTTCAAATTCTGAATCCGAGTAGGTAAAATCTCCTCCTCTTGGGCGGATCATTACAAAAATCGGGATATTCATTTTTTCACGAAGCCTTTTCATGGTTTCAAAATCCGGGGTTGTTCCACCTTCACTGAGACCGTCGCATAATTCTATTCTATCCGCTCCGTTTTCAAAAGCAATCATTGCTGATTCAGGATTAAAACAAGCTATTTCTATTTTTGACATTGTATGTATCTGTTTAATTCTATTTTGGCTCATCCTGCAAAACATCTGCAATCAGAAATGAACCGTTTTCTTTTATTACTTTTATCACTGACGGATATTGAGCTTTAAAACTATTATCAGTCAACACTACATTAAAGATATATTCATCTTTTGAGGAAGATTTTAATTCACAGCTTCCGACTTCAATTTTATCCCAATCCTGTGCTGAGATCAGAAAACCAACTCCAATTCCTGCTTTACTGGTATCAAATTTCGATTTCCATTTATCCTGGAATTCTTTTTCAGTAAGGCTTCCGTCTACATCCAGATCTACATTAGTTGCATCCGTTTTATAATCGAAATAATCTTTGGTTGTGATCTTCTGCATATTCTTTTCTTCATTTCCGATATCAGCTTTAAAATAATCAACGATGCTTGTCTTCAGCCATTTTTGGGCTTCTTCAGCTTCATTGGACTCATTATGCAAAACTACTTTTTCTTGTATCTGCTGTGTTTTAATCTCCTTCTTTTCTTCCTTGCATGCGATAATGAGAAATAAAGAAGCGATAATCGTTCTTTTCATATTTTATGTTTTGGCTAAAGCCAATAGGTTTCATTGATTTGTTTAAATGGGCTAAAGCCCATTTCTATTGAATTTTTAATTTTCGTTGTTGGAATAATGCAAAGGCGCAAAGATTTTTCTTCTGGCACTTCTTTAAGGTACAAGGATTTTATCTCCGATAAAATTTATATATAACTCTGCACTTTTACAATGTTGCTTCTATTATATACTTATTTCAAAGCAAATTCCGGTTTTTCAAGGCGGTTTCCTTTCTGGTCATATACCGCAAAGTTGAATCCGTCCTGAATACAGTAAGATCCATATTCTCCCTGTTTATTGATCGCAATAAAGCCTACCTGAATATCTTTAAGGTTTTTATTTCTTCTCTGATTGATTTTTACAATTCTCTCTACAGCTTCTTTACAGGCTTCTTGAGGATTTCTGCCTTGTCTCATGAGTTCAACTACAAGATGGGTTCCTACCGTTCTTATCACTTCTTCACCATGACCTGTAGCTGTAGCTGCTCCTACTTCATTATCTACAAACAGGCCTGCTCCGATAATCGGGGAATCTCCTACTCTTCCATGCATTTTAAAAGCCATTCCACTGGTAGTACAGGCACCGGAAAGGTTTCCCTGTGCATCCAGCGCAATCATTCCTATGGTATCGTGATTTTCAATATTGGCAATGGGTTTATACTGGCTGGTTTTTAACCATTCTTTCCATTCTTTTTCGGATTCGGGAGTGAGAAGATTTTCTTTTTTAAACCCTTGTGAAAGGGCAAACTGCAATGCTCCGTCACCTACCAGCATCACGTGGGGTGTTTTTTCCATTACAGCTCTGGCAACAGAAATCGGGTTTTTCACATGTTCCAGACATGCTACTGAACCAATATTATAATTTTCATCCATGATACAGGCATCCAGCGTTACTCTCCCATCTCTGTCCGGACGGCCACCATACCCTACACTTCTTTCTTTAGGATCTAATTCTACAAGACGAACTCCTTTTTCAACAGCATCCAAAGCTTTTCCTCCTTTTCCGAGGATTGTCCATGCTTCTTCGTTAGCTTTTAATCCGAAATTCCAGGTAGAAAGGACAATCGGTTTGTTGACAGCTTTAGCAGTGGGTTCGGGTAATTCAGCAGCCATTAAATCCAATGGGTTTACGGCAAGTGCTGCTGTTGCAATTCCCAGTTTTTTAATAAAACTTCTTCGGTTATTGTTCATGGTATCTCAAATTGTATAATACCCACAAATCTAAAAAAAACTTCTATGAAATCCTCATGGCGGCTCAATGAATATCCGTGTATTATTTTTATTTATCTTTACTGCTGTGATGCACTCATTCAAAACTTTCAGAAATATCTCTTTCTTTCAGGAACTCTCTGATGAGGAAATTGCTATTTTGGTCAATATCAGCACTCCGAAACTGCTCCGAAGAAAAGAGAAGCTGGCAGAACCTGGTAAGTCTTTCAATCAATTATTTATTCTTTCCCATGGATTATTAAGATTTTTCTTTGATGATGAAAACGGGGTTGAAAGCAATCTTTTTCTCCCATCCGAAAAGGAGGCTGCCATTATGGAAAGACCGGAGTCTTATGCTAATGAAAATGAAGGAAAATATACTATAGAAGCCGTA
This sequence comes from Chryseobacterium viscerum, assembly GCF_025949665.1. Classification (NCBI taxonomy): domain Bacteria; kingdom Pseudomonadati; phylum Bacteroidota; class Flavobacteriia; order Flavobacteriales; family Weeksellaceae; genus Chryseobacterium; species Chryseobacterium viscerum. Next base: position 2,698,230 of record NZ_JAPDFT010000001.1, read on the forward strand.
CTGGAAAGTCAGATTTTCCTGTTCAATAAAAATGAATTTGAAGAAGCTGCATTTCAGAACAGAGGTATTTATAATGTATATCTCAAATCTTTAAAACAAATCATCAGTATATTAAAAGTACGTACAGAACAGTTTTGCTCCACTTCTCCGCATTCCCGATATGAGGAATTTCTGGAAACCCGTCCTTTTACTTCACAGAATGCCAACAGAAAGTATATTGCCAATTTTCTGGGCATTACTCCGAACTCACTTTCAAGGATGACAGCCCGTATCCATAAAAAAAGGAACGAAAGAAAAAAATAACTTAGGAATACTTTTTCTCACTTTGTTCATCCTATTTTTGCTTACTGAAAATACTGTTACACCAACAATTAAAAGCAAAATGAGAAAAATATCATCTAAAAAAGCACCTTATTATTGAATCATCTTTAATCTTTCTTAAGATTTATAGTAACCATGCGGGTCTATACTGACGGCCGGTTACAACCTTGTTTACACTTCATTATTACCTTATACAATTATTTTATGCAAAGAACATCCTTACTTCTTTGCCTGTTATTTTCATGCAATTTTGTTCAGGCATCAACAGGCAATTTGGAAGACAATATAGCTAACGCCGCATCATGGTTAATCTTATTGGTTTTACCTATTGCAGGAATCTATCTTTTCTGGAAAGTTCATATTTACCCGGAAAAAGTAGCAGAAAAAAAGAAACACCCTCAACTGAACGCCATAAAAAGTATGTGCCTCCTTTCCCTTGTTTTTGGAGGCCTTTTATGGCCGGTTGCTTTAATCTGGGCTAACTATGATTATGGCAACCAAAATGTTCCTGACAAAGAAACAGATAACACGAACCTTACTGAAGAAGAATTTAAAACAATCGAAAATTAAAAAAACATGCTGGAATTACTAGTTGCAATATATGCCGGAATATGCTGGCTTCTTATTAAAAAATTAAAACTGATCCCCTGGACGTTCACCACACAGGTTGTTGTCTATTCATTACCTATCTTCGGATCTATTGCTTTGATATTAAGCTTAAATTACTACTGCCCTATTACTTCTGATGTAAAGGTAGGAAACAGAAGTGTGGATATTACCACTCAGGTTTTGGGGAAAGTGAAAAAAGTATATGTCAGCACCAATCAGGAAGTAAAGAAAGGAGATACCTTATTTGTACTGGACAGAGAGCCTTACATACAGGAAATAAAGTCTCTGGAGGCTAAGCTAAGCAATATGAAAGCTACTGTAAGTTCTTATGATACAGACATCTCAGCTTCCAGAAAAAATATTGCAGGTTTACAGTCACAGTTGGAACTGGCTAATAAAAGAACCGCTCAGTATAAAGAATTGGTGGAAGCAGGAGCAGCCAATAAGTTTGATCTTGAGCAGGCAGTCACCAATGTACAGGATCTGCAGTCCAGAATCAGTGCTGCACAATCACAGCAGCAATCTTTGGAAACGAAGTCCAATGCATCTTATGGTGGAGAAAATTCTTCAGTATCTGAAATTCAGGCAAAATTGGACCAGGCGAAATGGAATCTATCACAAACAGTTGTTCTGGCTCCTACTGATGGTGTAATTCCTAATGTTCAGCTGAATGAAGGAGCTATCATGGCACCTTTTAAATCTGCATTCGTCCTGATTCAGAAGCAACAGTCTGTGATTGGTTTTTTTGCCCAAAACGAACTGGAAACAGTAAAAAACGGTGATGAAGTGGAGCTGGCTCTTAAAACGGAACCGGGAAAAGTAGTGAAAGCAAAACTTGAATATGTAATAGATGCTACCAGCCAGGGAATCATGAATAATGCAGGAGGAATGCTGGGAGGAAACGGTTCTACGGCCGGACTTCCAGACACAGCCAGACAATTGCCGGAAACAGATGGGAAACTTATTGCCAAGTTTGTATTGGAAGACAGCCAGAAACAGCTTACTGTTGGAGCAAGAGGAACAGCTGTCATTTATTCTGACCATATCAAACCGCTTCATCTCATCCGAAAAGTAATGGTGCGTGTCAACAGTAAAGTCAACTATCTGATTCCTAAACTTCATTAACATGTACAAGAAATTAATTTTATTGGGTGTACTTTCCGTAAGTTTAAGTTCATGCATCGGTTATAAAGAGCCCACAAAGGAAAATATAGACCAGCTTAAAGAAAAGAGTGAAATCGCTTCCCACATAGAAATCCCGGATGAATGGATCTTCGACAGAAAAGCAAATGCAAGATCAATTTCCTATGACTGGATCAATGATCTTAAAACACCTCAACTGGAAACCCTGATTAATGAAGGGATGCTTTTTAATGCTGATCTCATTATTGCCAAGGAAAAACTGAATCAGGTTGAACTGGCGATGGAAATTGCAGGAAGTGATCTTTATCCCAGTGTAAGCGCAGTAGCCAATACTTCCAATAATTTAGTCAGCAATACCCAGATTCAGCGTCTTGCGTTAAAAGCTAACTGGGAGATTGATCTTTGGGGGAAAAATAAATCTTCACAGATGGCAAGCACCAGCAATTATTTTTCTGCTAAACACCAGAACACCTTACTGCATCAATCTGTCGCAGGGATGATTGCTAAGGCTTATTTTCTGAATATCGCAGGAAATATTCAGGAAGATAAGATTGAAAGTTATATTCAGAAGTCTAAAGACCTGGAAAAGTTGTATGTCATTCAAAAGAAAGTTGGAACGGCAAATGCTCTGGATATCTCCAATATAACAGCAGAGATTATTTCCCTGCAGGGTTATCTTGAAAAGGTAAAAAATGCGAATACACAATCCAGAAGATCTCTGGAACTGCTCACCGGAAAGTATCCGGAAGGGAAACTGGCGACTCAGAATTTTTTCAGTCCTGCAGGGAATAGTATTCCGGAATCTTTTCCTCTTGAACTTTTAGAAAACAGATCAGATATACAGGCGAGTCATTTTCAGATTGAAAAGGCTTTTTATGAAGTACAGCAGGCAAAAGCGGCAAGACTTCCTTCATTGAGCATCAGTTCTTCTCTTGGCTCTGCCGGAAGTAATGTGGAATCTATTAATTCTTTATTTTCCAATCCACTATTAAAAGTAGGCGGTGGATTAGTTTCACCGTTATTCAACAGCGGAAAACTAAAAAAGAATGTGGAGATAAAAAATTCTCAGCAGAAACAGGTTGTTGAAGAATATTCAAAAGCTGTTCTGAATGCCTTGAACGAAGTGGAATCTTCTTTAGCCAATCTCCGTTCCATTGAAAAGCAGATTACGTACACTACTAACGCTGTCAATGAACTGAAGAATAATATTACCCTCACCGAGAAACAAATAAAGGTAGGTACCAACAACAGCTTTGTACTGATCCGTAAACAGAGGGATCTCCTGAAAAATGAAATGAACCTTATCAGTCTGGAACTTCAGTACAGAATAGAGCGTATTAATCTTTATATGGCTCTAGGCGCAGAGAACTTCATTTATTCATAATTTTATACTTAAAAGACTGCAGATTATTTTCTACAGTCTTTTTTTAAGGTATTAATGAGGTAATTTGTCTCTGAAATATCCATATACCCATGTTCCGGCAACAGCACTCAGCAGCGTAACAGATACTGCCAAAGCACCTGTTCCGATCTGGGCAAAAAGAGGTCCTGGACAAGCTCCGGTAATGGCCCAGCCAAAACCAAATATCAATCCTCCGTAAATCTGACCTTTGTTGAACTTCTTAGGGGTAAGTGTAATGGGTTCACCATATATTGTTTTGATCTTGAATTTTTTGATCAGCCACACAGAAATCATTCCTACCAATACAGCACTTCCGATGATTCCGTACATATGGAAAGACTGCAGACGGAACATTTCCTGTATTCTGAACCAGCTGATCACTTCTGCTTTCACAAATATAATCCCGAATATAACTCCTGCAGCAAGGTACTTCAGGTTATGATACCATTGATGAGTAACCGTATTTTCATTCACACAAACAGTATCCTGCTGATGTATGTTCTGTTCTTTTTCTTTTTCTTTTATCATTATTTCAGATTCATTTTAAAAATTAAACTTACAGGGAAAGGATCACTGGCAGAATAAGATTGGCCATTAAAAAGCCACCTATCATAAAGCAGATTGTTGCCACTAAAGAAGGCCACTGCAAATTGGAAAGCCCCATGATTGCATGCCCGCTGGTACATCCTCCTGCGTATCTTGTTCCAAAACCTACTAAAAAACCTCCAACAACCATTGTGATAAACCCTCTCCAGGTCAACAGGCTTTCAAAGTTCATCAGCTGTCCCGGAACCAGATTACTGTAATCTGTGATTCCGTAGCCTGCCAGTTCGGCTTTCAGACTGGGATTTACTGTTATTGCATTTGGATTAAGCAAAAAATTGGCAGCAATCATTCCACCGAAGAAAATTCCCAGGACAAAAAATAAATTCCAGGCTTCTTTTTTCCAGTCGTATTTGAAAAAGTTTACATTGGCAGGTATACAGGCTGCGCAGATATGCCTAAGCGAGGAACTGATTCCAAAGGATTTATTCCCCATCACTAATAAAGCAGGAACGGTAAGACCAATTAATGGACCTGCAATATACCATGGCCACGGTTCTTTTATAATCTCCAACATTTCTTCTTTTTTTAATCTAATTTATTTAAAATTTTAGTCTGACACACAAAATCACTTGTAGGAATATTTGTTGTGGATGCAATGGCTTTAAATCCTCCTTCAATTTCTGTAAAATTCCTGTAACCTCTTGCCTGAAGGATGCTTGCGGCCATGGTGCTTCTGTATCCGCTTCCGCAATGCATATAAAAGTGTTCTTCCGGCTGTAAACGATTAATCCATTCATTAATATATGCTAAAGGCATGCTGTAGGCTTCATGAATATGTTCTGCATTATATTCACTTTCTTTTCTTATATCAATGATTTCTGCTTCTTTTTCTTTGATTTCGGTTTCAAACTGCTCTGCAGAAATACGGTTAACAATGTCTGTTTCTTTTCCGCTCTTTTCCCAGGCTTTAAAACCACCATCCAAAAACCCTAAAATATGATCAAATCCTACTCTGCTTAATCTTGTTACAGCTTCTTCTTCAGTTCCTTTTTCCGTTACCAGAAGAATAGATTGGTTCACATCAGCAATTAAAGCACCCACCCAAGGGGCAAAATCACCGTCCAGACCTATATTTATTGATTGGGGGATAAAACCTTTGGCAAATTCACTGTTGTTTCTTACATCTAAAATTAAAGCTCCTGAAGCTTCAGCAATTTCCTCAAACTGTTCCGGAGACAGTGCATGTAGTCCCTGTGAAAGCACTTCATCAAAGCTGCTGTATCCTTTTTTATTCATCATCACATTCATTCCAAAATAAGCAGGAGGAGGTAAAAGTCCATCTGTTACTTCTTTTATAAAACTCTGTCTGTCTTTTTGATTCAAAGCATAATTCGTACTTTTCTGATTTCCCAGGGTATCTACCGTTTCTTTCTGCATATTTTTACCACAGGCAGAGCCGGCTCCATGAGCAGGATATACAATAATATCATCATGTAAAGGCAAGATTTTATGGTATAAACTGTCGTATAAAAGTCCTGCCAGTTCTTCCTGAGTCATATTCGTTCCCTTCTGTGCCAGATCCGGACGGCCTACATCTCCAAGGAATAAAGTATCACCGCTAAAAAGTGCTTTTTCAACGCCATTTTCATCAATCAGGAGATAGCATGAGCTCTCAAGAGTGTGCCCAGGTGTATGAAGAACTTTAATTTTAATATCACCTATTTCAAATATCTGCTCATTTTCTGCAATAATAGCTTCAAACTCAGGATTTGCGGTCGGTCCATACACAACCGGGGCACCTGTTTTATGGCTTAAATCAAGATGCCCGCTGACAAAATCAGCATGAAAATGGGTCTCAAAAATGTATTTCAACTGTACTCCATCTTCTTCTAATCTGTTGATATAAGGTTGTGTTTCCCTTAAAGGATCAATGATGGCCGCTTCTCCGGCTGAAGTGATATAGTAAGCTCCCTGTGCCAGGCATCCTGTATAAATCTGTTCTATTTTCATATTATTTATTTTTTGATATTGTTATCGGATACAAATCTCCTGCTTTCTTTTTCCCTCTACAGCTACTTTTGTTACACAAGAAATTTAAAAGAATATTTCTTTGGTGATAATATAAATACCCATGATCAGGATAAACCATCCGAATGCAGGTTTCAGCTTTTTGCCATCTACCTTTTTTGATAATTGTAAACCTATTATAATTCCTGCAATGGCAATTGTGGCAATAGAAATCAATAGCCCCCATTCTATTTTTACGTGATTTACAGAAGAGAAGAAGCCTATCAAAGAATTCAAGGAAATAATGACTAAAGAAGTTCCAATCGCCATCTTCATTGGAATTTTTAAAAGATTGACCAATGCCGGAATAATCATAAAACCACCTCCTGCACCTACCAATCCGGTTAGAACACCTACAATAACCCCCTGCCCAGCTGCCAGCAAAGCATTATTCTTATCTGTAGTCCTTTCTGAAACATTGCTTTTTATCATTTTATAAGAAGCCAGAATCATCAGTCCAGCAAAAATCAATAATAAAAAAATGTCTCTGGTGATGGTAAAGTTCTGTATTTTAATTACCTCTTCCGGAATGAAAGGGAGAAGATATATTCTGGTCAGAAAGATGGAAACCACAGAAGGAATTCCGAATATCAACGCCATTTTAAAATCGACCAAACCTTTTTTAAAATATGACATTGATCCCACCAAACTGCTTACTCCCACTATAAAAAGGGAATATTCCGTTGCCAGAAAGACATCAACTCCAAAGAGATAAACCAGAACGGGAACGGTGAGAATACTTCCGCCACCTCCGATCAGACCGAGTGACACCCCGATTAAAACTGCTGCTGCATACCCTATAATTTCCATTTCACTATTCAAATAATTCTGATGCAAAAATGGGAAAGTGAATGAAAGTCTACAGCTACTTTTGTTACATAAGGGAAGATTTAACACGAATGAACACTAACATGTTCACAAAGGGCACAAGGAAATTATCCGAGGTTGGTTTTCCTTTGGTTTGCAAATGATAGGTTGACCACCCTGTCAAAAATTCTCTGATTTTTTGCCACCCCTCCAGAGAAGAGGAATATGTCTACCTTTTATGAAATTGAGGTAAATATTATGGATTGAGGGTTTTCAGGAGGGTAATTTTGTTTCTGCCAAGCTTTAGTTTTCCGTCTTCTTCCAGTTGCTTGAGAAGTCTGGAAACTACTACTCTTGCCGTTCCCAATTCATTCGCAAGCTGTTCATGAGTTGTGTTGATGGTTTCAGAATGGGTAAGTTCAGATTTTTTCTGAAGCAGATTCAACAGTCTTTCATCTATTTTTTTGAAAGCAATGGCATTGATGATATCCAATAGTTCTTCAAATCTTTTATGATATAATCTGAAAATATAGTCTAACCATTCCGGGTGTTCCTTGATAAATAAAGACACTTTGTCTACAGGAAGAAAAAGGATTTCAGCATCTTCCTCAATCTCGGCTTTTACGATGCTTTTTTCGTTATGCATTCCACCAAGAAAAGACATGATACAGCTCTCTCCCGCTTTGATGTAGTACAGTAAAATTTCACGCCCGTCTTCTTCAGTCCTGATGACCTTCAGCATTCCTTTCATCACAATAGGAATAGAACGGATGGAAGCATTTTCATCTAATATGATATCTCCTTCATGGTAGTTTTTGGTTGTACCATATTGATACAGCTTTTCTACCAGGTCCGGTGATGAAAATTCGGAAGAAAGTATGGTATTGTTCTGCATAATTTTAATTCTAAATTATTTATGTTTTAGGTAATTTACCATTTGATTTACTAATATCGAATCTTTTTTATCAAATTGAAAGCATTTAATATCAGTATAATAACTTTTTTTATCTGAGTATAGATAGTTTGTCAGCCATTCACTGCTCTTGGAATTTATAAAAGCTTTATCTAATGACCTCCCAATAACTCGATTATTTTCAGAGTGACAGCTTAGACAATTGTATTCATAATTAGTTAATCCAGTTTCTTTGTTTTTGTTTGAGAAATTCTTCTTATCTAAAATATTTGAATTGCCAATATTGTCTATTTTAAAACCAGATAATATTGTAGCAACTTTTTCCCTATCTTTTAATAAAGATGACGATATAATAACTCCATCTAATGAATCTAATTTTGGAACATAAATATTATAAAATCCTTGTTTAAAATTTGGAATTTCAATGACTGCTTCTCTCCCATTTATTTCAATTTGTTCCCTTAAATTTTCACTTAATTTATTTTTGTAAATTTTATGATTATATCTTCCATAATTTATAAATATAGTATCTTCATTATTAGTTAAATATGCACTATAAGAATCAATCATCTTTGGTTCTATTAATTTCCAATCAGAAGGATAATTAAAACTAACTTTTCCTATTTTAAATTCTTTTGCTTTTACATTCTCAGGCTTACATGAAAACATAAAAAAAAACAATAAAATGAAGGAAATTGATTTGTACATAAGTCTGATAATATTGCAACTAATAAGGCTAATTTACGCCAATTTCATCTACAAACAGCCATGCCTTTGAATCTGCTCCAGGATTTCCTGCCGGAATGATTCCAGCATTTTCAATGCTTACTTTCAGGTATTTTGCATTCTGTGTTCCCACATTCAATCTGATTTTTCCTTTGGTATTTTGAATTTCTGCAGCCGCAATTTCCTTGATCATTTTAAAATTCTTATTATCATCAGAAACGAAAATTTTCGCAGATTTTGCAAGGTGAATCCAGCTTCCTTTATTTTCTAGAATATTGAAATAAACTTCTGAAAAAGCTGTTTTCTGACCAAAATCTATGGTTGCCACAACATCTTTACCCTGGAAGCCAAGCCATGTTTTACCAAGCTGTTTTACATTTCCGATAATACCATCTACCAAAGTAAAAGCACCTCCAAAAGAATAATTTTCACTTGGCTGCTGTTCAAGACTTATGCTTTTCCCAGTAGTTTTTGAAATGGTAAATTGCTGGGTAGAAACAGCACTTTTCAGCTGGCCATCTTCAAAATAAGCTGATTTTATCGTTAAAGAATTAGGAATCTGAACCATTTTCTCATAAGTTTTAGAGTTGATCGAAGGATCTGTTCCGTCTAAAGTATATCTGATTCCGTTTGAGTTCTGTGAGGTAGACAGTTCATAAGCAATCCCATTATTTGAGGGAATTACTTTTCCGGTGATATTATAAATGCTTTTTGCATAGTTCACCTTCATCTTATCCAGAACTTTAAACTGATTGATCACCCTGTTTTCAAATTCTTTATAATTTTTAGGGTCTGATGTTCCCCAACCTACTTCAGAAAGTGCCATTAATCTTGGGAAGATCATATATTGCACCTGTTTAAAGTCTAAAATATATTCTGTCCATAAGTTAGCCTGAACTCCCATGATATATTTGGCCTGTTCGGAAGTCAGTTCGGAAGGAATAGGATTGTAAGAATATACTTTGTCTAAAGGAGTAAAACCACCAAAAGCATTAGGCTCAGACTGCGGATCTCCCTGATAATGGTCAAAATAACAGTATGCTCCGGGAGTCATTACGGCAAAGTGTTTTGATTTTGCTGCTTCAATACCACCGTTTACACCAGTCCAGCTCATTACAGCGGCATTAGGGGCCAATCCTCCTTCCAAAATTTCGTCCCAGCCAATAATTTTTCGGCCTTTGCTGTTGACGTATTTTTCAATTCTATGAATAAAATAGCTTTGTAAGCCATGCTCATCTTTTAAATTGTTTTTCTTAATCAATTCCTGACAGTGTGCACATTCTTTCCATCTCGTCTTCGGACACTCGTCACCGCCAATATGAATGTATTGGGATGGGAATAACTTGATCACTTCATCCAAAACATTCTCCAGGAATGTAAATGTTTCATCTTTCGGGCAGAAAACATCATCAAAAACACCCCATTTTGTAGCAGGTTCAAAAGGCCCTTTTGTACAGGCCAACTCAGGATATGCAGATAATGCGGCTAAAGCATGCCCCGGCATTTCGATTTCCGGAACTACTGTGATATGTCTGTCCTGAGCATATTTTACCACCTCTTTTATTTGTTCCTGAGTATAAAAATAAGGTCCGTAAGGCTTTCCGTCAAATGTATTGTCAACATAAGCCCCGATCATGGATTCTTTACGTTTTGAACCTATCTGAGTCAGTTTTGGATATTTTTTAATTTCAATTCTCCATCCCTGATCATCTGTTAAATGCCAGTGAAAAGTATTCAGTTTATACATCGCCAGATAGTCGATATACTGCTTCACCTCTTCCACCGTGAAAAAATGACGGCACACATCCAGGTGCATTCCACGCCAAGCAAATTTTGGCTGATCTTCAATTGTCATTGCTGGAATTTTCTTACCATCTTTATACTGTTCAATAATCTGAATTAAAGTTTGAAGAGCCAGAAAATATCCTTGTTTAGTATAAGACTTAATATGAATTTGCTTTGGAGAGATTTCTATTGAATAGTATTCTTTCTTCTGCTCAGTTTCTGCTTTTGAAGCGGGAGGAATTATCGAATTCGTTAAATGAATCCCGCCACCCTTCTGAGCATATTGAAATTCTAAGTGAGAGCCTATTTGTTTTTTGAAATTTTCTGTCTCCTCTTTCGGGAGATCACCACTTAATACAAAAGTTTTAGGGATTACAAACTCTCCCTGTGAAAGTTGAACTTTTTGAGGGTAAGGAATTATATTCAATTTATTTTGAGCAAAAATTACGTTTGAAATCAATACAAAAAATACTAAAAAAGTCCGTATCATTGGATGGAATTAAGGTTTGAGCTAAGATAATTAATTTTCAAAACTCCTGGAGTCTTTTTAAAACAAAATTTAGACATTTTCAATTGTTTAAATTCTTGTGAGTGGACAATTTACAGTTTGCCAAATTATTTTCTTAGATATTGTTCTATTATATTCTGTACACTATGGTTTATTTTTTGATCAACTTAAACGACTTAAAAAAATTAAAAGATTTAAATTTGTAAAAAAATACGATGAAAAAAAACTTTTTTCTTATAGCCGGATTATTATTCTCAATGTCTACACAGGCACAACTTTTAGATATCATAAAATCTACCGTTAAAGATAAAACAGGCGTAGACCTGAATGTTCCTGTAAAAAATAACGGGACTAAAACCACTACTGCAACAACAACTTCCAGTCAAAATACTAAATCTTCTGCCAATCTTGGAAACCTTACCTCCACCCAGATTTCTTCAGGATTAAAAGAAGCCTTAAGCATGGGAGTAACGGATGGAGTCAAAAAACTGGCTATTACAGATGGTTTTTTCAAAAATGAAGCAGTAAAAATTTTAATGCCTGAAAAATTAAGAAAGATCGATACCACGTTACGTTCTATCGGTATGGGAAGTCTTGCTGATGAAGGCGTAAAATTATTAAACAGAGCTGCTGAAGATGCCGTAACAGAAGCTGCTCCTATTTTCACCAATGCTATTACTTCTATGACCATTACGGATGCCAAGAATATTTTATTGGGCAGTAACAACGCAGCAACAAGTTATCTTCAGGGAAAAACCCAATCTCAGCTGTTCAGTGCTTTTCAGCCTAAAGTAAAAGCATCATTAGGAAAAGTAGGTGCTGATACACTTTGGAAAAATCTGATTTCAAAATACAATACTTTTACAGGACAGTCTGTAACCACAGATCTTAACGAATATGTTACTACAGAAACCATCAACGGTGTATTCAAAATGGTAGCCGATAAAGAAAGCGGCATCAGAAATACACCTGCAATGAGAACAACGAGCATTTTGCAGAAGGTGTTTGGGGCGCAGGATGGGAAATAAAATAAGAAGTTAGATTAACAACTAACTGTTAAAATATAAAAGCTGTTTCATTGATGAGGCAGCTTTTTGGTTAGGCTTTAAATTTCTTTTGTCTTGAAATCGAAGATTCGACGGAGTCAAACAAAAGAAACAAAAATTCAAGACCGGGATCTCTCCGCTAAAAATAAATCCTGTTCTCTAAAAATTCTAAACTTGCGCGAATTCATTATTGTTGAATCGGTTCGTAACTAGTCTCGTGCTTCGGACAATAGAATTTTCTTAACGTTCACAGGAGTTATTTTTTTGACGCTGCGATTTCCTATGTCGCTTATAAAAATTTTCGGACTCACTTTGTGAGGCCGAAATTATTTATTGTAATAAGATTAGAACTGCATTTCAGGAATTTCTCCTTCAATGATCAGATCTGCTTCTGTGGCTTTTATAATATCTTCTACTGAAACTCCCGGTGCTCTTTCCATCAGTTTGAAACCTGCCGGAGTTACATCCAGAACAGCTAATTCAGTAACTACTTTTTTCACACAGTTTACACCAGTTAAAGGAAGTGTACATTTTTTAAGGATTTTGCTTTCTCCTGCTTTGTTTACGTGCATCATTGCAACGATAATATTTTCAGCAGAAGCTACAAGGTCCATAGCACCACCCATTCCTTTCACCATTTTTCCGGGAATTTTCCAGTTGGCAATATCTCCGTTTTCTGAAACTTCCATTGCTCCAAGGATGGTAAGGTCTACTTTCTGACCACGGATCATCCCGAAACTGAAGGCAGAATCGAAGAATGAACCTCCTTCCAGAATAGTAATAGTCTGTTTTCCGGCATTGATGATATCAGCATCTTCTTCTCCCGCGAAAGGGAAAGGCCCCATTCCCAAAACTCCGTTCTCACTCTGGAATTCTACGGAAATACCTTCCGGAACATAGTTGGCAACCAAAGTAGGAATCCCAATTCCCAGGTTTACATAATAACGATCTTTCAGTTCTTTTGAAATTCTTTTGGCAATTTGTTCTTTTGTAAGCATAATAAAAACTTAGACTGCAATTTAATTATTTTCACTTGAATACAAAAGAGCTTTGTTGTGTTCAATAATTAACACTGTTAGTTAAAATAATATCTGTAATTTTGCTCTATTATTTTAACAGAATGAAAATACTTTTCAAATATCTTAAACCTTATCAGTGGCTGATTATCATTTCTTTATTTTTGGCTACGATCAATCAGGTTTTCTCTTTATTTGCCCCGGCTATTACAGGAAATATTCTGGACCAGCTGGTCACCCACCCCAACTTTTTTGATAAAGAAAAACTATTGCCCAGAAACCTGAATGAGTATTTATATGGAAGCTCTGTATACCACGGTGCTTTTTATTTCCTTGGGCTGCTTATCGGAACGGCTATGGTGAGTAGAATTGCCAAGGCTTTTCAGGATTATGTGGTAAGTGTTATTACCCAAAAGTTCGGAGCAAAAATATTTACAGACGGTTTAAAGCATTCCATGGCATTGCCTTTTCAGGAATTTGAAGATCAGAGGAGTGGTGAAACCCTATCCATTTTAACAAAAGTAAGAGAAGACACTGTAAAATTTATCACGAATTTCATTAATATTTTCTTCGGAATTCTGGTGAGTATTATTTTCGTTTCGGTATATGCAATCCGTTTGCATTGGTCTATTATGCCGGTTTATATCTGTGGGATTTTCTTTATCGCCATTGTCACCAATTTATTAAGTAAGAGAATAAAAGTGATACAGAAAAATATTGTTTCAGAAACTACAGCTTTAGCCGGAAGTACTACAGAAAGTTTAAGAAACATTGAAATTGTGAAAAGTTTAGGATTGACAAACCAGGAAGTGATCCGTTTAAATAACAATACTTATAAGATCCTTGGTCTTGAACTGAGAAAGGTGAAAAGCATCCGTTCTCTAAGTTTTATCCAGGGAACGATGGTGAATTTTCTTCAGCAGATGATTACCCTGACTTTATTGTATTTAATTTTTAAAAATATTGTGACTCCGGGGCAGTATCTATCCTTAATGTTTTATGGTTTCTTTATTTTCGGGCCGATGCAGGAAATCGGGAACATCATTATTTCTTATCGTGAAGCAGAAGCTTCTCTTCAGAATTTTGACCGTTTAATGAAAAAGGAGGTAGAAGAAAAACCTCTTCATCCGAAACAAATTGGTGCTATTGAAGAACTGGAATTCAAACACGTTTCTTTCAAACATCAATCTGCTCAGTATAAAGCTCTAAATAATATTTCTTTTGATCTCAAAAACGGAGAAACTATTGCTTTTGTAGGGCCTAGTGGTTCCGGAAAAAGCACACTGGTAAAACTGCTGGTTGGGCTGTACAGACCTCAGGAAGGGAATATTTTTTACAATGGAATTAATGGGAAGGAATTTGATTTTGATGAACTGAGAAATCAAATTGGTTTTGTAACTCAGGATACTCAATTATTTGCAGGAACTATTAAAGAAAACCTTCTTTTTGTAAATCCTGCGGCTACTGAACAGGAACTGGCTGCTGCTTTACAGAAATCGAGCTGTACAGCATTGCTGGAAAGGGCAGAAAAAGGAATTGAAACAGTGATTGGTGAAGGCGGTCTGAAGCTGAGTGGCGGTGAAAAACAAAGAATTGCCATTGCAAGAGCTCTTTTGAGAAAACCTCATCTGTTGATCTTTGATGAAGCAACTTCCGCACTCGATAGTATTACGGAAGAAGAAATTACCACGACTATTAAAGACATTTCCAAAGAAAGAGAACAAATCACCGTTCTTATTGCACATCGTTTAAGTACGATTATGCATGCCGATAAAATCTATGTTCTTGAACGAGGACAGGTTGTAGAAACAGGTTCCCACGCCAATCTTATTGACGAAAAAGGGCTTTACTACGCTATGTGGAGACAACAGATCGGAGAAAGAAAAACTCTTACTCCTCAAGCATAAAAAAAGCGCTGAAAACATTTTCAGCGCTTTTTTATTTTTATTATTTGAGCTTATTCTTTAGTTCTTACTGTTCTCTGCTCAATTCTTTTTTCAAATTTTTCTCCCTGGAAAATTCTTTGAATCATGATTCCCGGAATATGAATTTCGTTTGGATCCAATTGTCCCGGTTCTACCAATTCTTCTACTTCGGCAATCGTGATCTTCGCAGCACCTGCCATAGGATGATTGAAATTTCTTGCAGATCCTTTGAAGATAAGGTTTCCTGCATGATCTCCTTTCCATGCTTTTACAATAGAAAAATCTGCATCATACGCATGCTCCAGGATATGAGGCTTCCCTTTGAATTCTTTTACTTCTTTTCCTTCTGCTACTTCAGTTCCGTAACCTGCAGGTGTGTAAAAAGCCGGAATTCCTGCCTGAGCAGCTCTGCATTTTTCAGCTAAAGTCCCTTGCGGAGTAAGTTCTACATCCAGTTCACCTGAAAGCATCTGTCTTTCAAATTCAGCATTTTCTCCTACATAAGAAGAGATCATTTTCTTAATCTGTCTTTTGTGAAGCAATAATCCTAATCCGAAATCATCTACTCCTGCATTGTTTGAAATACAGGTAAGATCTTTCACATCGCTTTCTACCAAAGCATTGATTGAGTTTTCCGGAATACCGCAAAGTCCGAATCCGCCAAGCATCAGTGTCATTCCATCATTAATTCCTTCGATGGCCTCCTTTGCATTTTTTACTCTTTTATCTATCATGAAATATTAGATTTTTCTGTTGGCTAAATTTAATAAATTTTCTTGTATATCCGATGAAAGGAAATGATACGGAATTTCATCTCTATTAAAGTGATCTATTTTTATCATTTAAGTTTATAATAATCAAACACTTATTTATAAAAATGAACAAGTCTGTTCATTTTTCGTGGTATTTTCCATCAATTTGATTTATATTTGAGCCTTCAAATCCAGAATCACAGCCTGTTTTGCTGTTTCAGGATAGTAATTATTTAAACACAATTCTAATGTAGAAATTATTTCACGGCAGACAATTACCTGCCCTTTTCGCTCCATTCGATCTCTGCAGAGATTTATTTCAACACCTGCCACATTAATCATATATAAAATATCAAACTTTAAATAAAAACATGAAAAAATTATTTACCTCAGCATTACTTGCCCTGGTACTTAGCATCAATGTGTATGCACAAGAAAAAACGTATTTCGATGAAAACTGGGAAAAAACCACTCAGGATAACATGGAATATTACCGTGAAACGGTTCCTAAAGGAAAGCTAACTCTTATTAAAGATTTTTATAAGGACGGAAAATTACAGATGGAAGGTCTGGCTTCTGACATTACTCCAAACAGTGAAGTTTTTGACGGAAAAGTAACCTGGTATACCCCTGAAGGAAAGGTTCAGAATTTTGCCACTTATTCTAACGGTCTGCAGGTTGGCCCGGCTCAGACTTATGATACAAAAGGCAGGCTGACAGAAGATGTGGTATATAAAGCTGACGGAAATTTTTCAGGAAAGATGTTCAGCTATAAAGATGCTGAGGACGGAACTGATTTTAATATTCTGGTTGATTACGAAAACTCAACACCTGTAAAAACAACCGTTTATGATGATGATATCAAAGGCATAAGAAATGAAACCATCATTGATAAGGATAGTAATACTGAAACGAAATATTATGGTGAAAAAGGAAAATATCTTGGCAGCAGTACTACTTCCGGCTCAGGAGAAAATATGATGGTGGATTACTATTCCAGCCCCATGAAGATCTCAAAAATTGAGAAATACAGAAAAGACGGCAGTGTAAAAGAAGGTGTAATCTATAGCAAGAGCGGGAAGATTTTACAGGAACAGAAAATGAACAAAAAAGACGGTTATAAAACCACTTATGAGGAGTCTGGTAAAAAAATAGGGCATCTTGTATACCAATATGATAAAGAAAATGACATTTACAATCCCATGGATGGAGAAGATTACATGCTGGCCTATGAATATACACAGGTTTCATCTATTGACACCTATGAAAAAGGCTCAATTGTAAATAGTAAATACTTTGATGAAGACAAAAAATTATCATCTGAGAAGTTTCTAAAAGATGATGTCATACAGGAAATTAAATATTATTCCCCGGATGGAAAGCTGAAATCTACATTGACCTACCAGGATGGTATCCCATATAATGGTACCACTTATGAAGGCTTTAATGAAACGCTCTATAAAGATGGTGTGATTGTAAATATCAAAAACTATTATGAAGGTCTTAATAAACTGAATTATGAAAAAAAGCTGAATGCCAAGCAAACAGGATATGAAGCAACTGTTTATGATCCTAAAGGCACTGTTTTGTATACTTTTACCCAGCCTTTCAGTGAAGATGGTGAAGATTATTATTTCACAGCACAAATCACACAATATGTAAAAGGCAAGCCAGCCAATAAATCTTCTGTAAAAGCCGGTGTTATTCAGTCAGGAAAAATCAGGCTGAAAACATTTGATGGAGCCAAAGAGCTTGAACGCAGCGGAAAATGGATCCTGTTAAAACTTTATAATACGGATGGAAAACTTATTCAGGAAACAAAGACGCTAGCTGATGCACAGGATGAAAGTGCTTCTACAGAAAGTCAGGCTCAACTTAATGAGGATGATCTGTACTATCCATTTGACTAATTACATATCTATATATCAAAAGCGGTTTCATTTTTTGGAACCGTTTTTTTTTATGTACTACAGATGACACAAATTTTCACAGATGATTATGAAAAATTTTATGATTATTTACAGTCAATAAAAAGAGACCACTATTTCCAGCAGTCTCTAAAATTATAATTGTGTTTCGTTTATCTTACTGAATAATCAGCTTTAAAGTAAATAGTTTTCTTCCGTGTACTTTTACAAAGTAAACGCCTGCCGGAAGATTCTCATTCACCAAAGAGAAGCGTTGGTTATTGATATTTTTTGATACATAAAGCAGTTCTCCTGAAGCTGAAACCAATTCTATTTTTTCAATCGGGTAATCACTTTTGATAAAAGTAGGCTGTCCCGGTTTGGTTGGGTTCGGATATAGCACTACATTTTTCTCTGTACTTCTTGTTTCTTCCGTTCCTAATGTTGGTGAAGTTACCTGGAACTGTACTCTGTTTGAAACTTCTGTATAGGAATCATTGGTAAACATTACCATATAATAGTTTCCTGGTGTAGCAGGTACTGCTGTTCCCTGGATGGTTTTTGTTCCCTGAGTTACCCCGTCAAAATAGGTATAAGAAACGAAGTTGTCATCTGGAGTCTGAACACTTTGAGGATAAATTCCTAACCAATCTTTGATGATTCCCGGAGAATCCGTCCATGAAGCCGTAATATTTTCTCCCAAAGTATATACCGGTTTATTGATCCAAAGATCTGTAACGATATCTCCTACTTTAAAGAATACCTTCTCCCCGATTCCGTTATATCCGTCTTCCAATAGATACTGCGCGTAATAATACCCTTTCGGAAGTCCCGTGAAATTAAGGGTTCCTGATGCAGTAGTCACATAGCTCCATTTGATAGAAGCTGTAGTTCCAGGAGTCTGCCCCATTTTATAAATTCCGATCCAGTCTTTCTGTAAGTTCGGCCCATTAGTAAAATTAAGAACAACTGTTCCTCCTACCGGATAGGTATCAGAAGTAGTCTGCAGCTGAACTTTCGGTCCTACATAGAAATTTTTTCTTGGAGTGATTTCTGTATAGCCGCCATTAGCAAAGAATCCGGCAAAATACTGACCTTTATTAGCCATACCATTATTAAAAGTAACCGTTCCTGCTACCTGTCCGTTAGTATAGCTGTACACTTGTGAAGTAGTACTGGCCGGTGTTTGTCCTTTTTTATAGATTCCTACCCAATCCTGCTGGTTCCCCGGACCTCCTGTGAAAGTAGCGGTAATGGCTTCATTTTGGGCATATTCTGTTTTATTTAAAGTAAATGTAGGGTTTGAAACTACACTTCCAGTGATTTCAAACTGTTTCACATCACTCCAGTCACTCCACTCCAGGTTTCTGTCTCTGTAACGGGTTTTTACGTAATAAATTCCATTTGGAATAGAGTTCGCAGCTAAGGTGGCTTTTGTAATGTCTACTCCATCATTCAGGTTTTTGGTTTTATCAGGAGTTCCGTTTCCGTCTTTTCCGAACCAGTTTTCAAAATCACGGTAGAATTCTTTTTCAATCACAGAAAAATTAGATGTCTTACTGATCAGGAACTGTGTAGTGTTCAACAGTTCATTATTTGAAGAAGCAAATGCACTTCCATTCAAGGTCAAAGGTAACGTGATAGCCCCTGAGAAATTGTTTGTAATGGATGGTTTCGCTGGTTTAGGCTGATTTTTATACCTATGGAAGGAATCTACCAGTACATTATTTTTCTTGTTGTAAACTCCACCGATGGAATAACATTCGATATCCACTTTTCCGGTTGGAATATCTACTTCTACAATCTGATAAGTCCAGTCTGTCAAAGTTTTCTGAACATCATCAAAATCTTTTTCATTAGACATTCCCCAATACTGATCCCAGGCCGTTCCTCCGGAGATAATCTGATAGTTCGGTGTATTTTTCAGCTGACCTCTGTGGTATAAGTGATGGTGAGCTCCAACGTGCATTAAGTATTTATCAGAGGTTACCAGAAGCGGTACCGCATTTTCTCTTACCCATGTAGAGATATCTCCTACATATTGCTCAGCCTGATAAGGTCTGTGGCTCAAAGAAATAATCCAGTCTACTGTAGGATCATTGTTAGCTGCTGTTAAGATCTGCTGAAGCCAGGTCTGCTGTGCTGATCCCGTATGTTCAGAGCTTAAACTTACGAATAATACATTCCCAGCCTGCTGAGCATAATAATTTTCATTTCCTGAGCTTATCCCTTTATAACTAATTTCATCAATATAAAAATGAGCATAGTAAGAATTCATTCCCATCGTTCCATAGGTTTCATGGTTTCCTACTGTTGTCTGAATAGGCAGATAAGGTGATAACTTAATGTTCTTTTTAAAGTGAACATTCTCATAGTGATCCAATGTTCCTACATCCACCTGATCTCCCACCATAAAAGTAAGGGCAATATTATCAGACGGATCCGAAGCAGCTCCGAATTTTTCCTTTAGTTTTTTATAAGCATTCAGCGTAAGCGTATCATATCTAGGTTCAGCTTTGATCTGATTGTCACCCATAATAAGGAAACGGATCTTTCCATTGGCAGTTACAGCCTGTCCTGGCAAAGGAAGTGTTCTGAAATTGTAAACGGCAGACTCACTGGTTCCCGTTTTTATCTTATAATAGTATTTGGTATTCGGCTGAAGATTGGTAACCTTTGCCGTGTGATAATAGTAATTGTTGTTGTATCCGGTATCAGAAAAGATATTGGTGGTTCCTGTTACTGTCACATTCAAATTCGTTGGAGAATCTCCGTAGATCACGGTTGTTTCATTATTGGAAGCTGTTTTCCAATTGACGATCATAGAATTCGGGGTTGGATTTTGTAAATAGGGAAACAAAACCTGTCCGAAAGCCATCTGGACCGCGAAACAAAAAAAGAAGAAATAATGTTTCATAATAGCTTTAGTTTTAAAATATCATATAGTTTTAAGTTGTGAATCAGTAATTTAAAAAACCGTTGTCCGGATTTTTACTTCGGGCAAAAGTAGAATTCCCATATAAACTCTGTCTGATGGTATTTTAAAGAAACCGTTAATTTTTTAGCAAAACCGGAATGAAAAAATTATAGTTTTTAGTACATTAATTATTTGGCATATTCAAAAACTATTTTGTACATTTGCAACCTGTTATTCAACCTCTGACGAAGAACGTGTAAGTTGCTTAGCTTTAACATTTTATTTTATTAATAATGGATTTATTAAAGTACGTACAAGACAAGTACATTGCTAAAAAAGAATTCCCTGAATTCAAAGCAGGTGATACAATTACTGTGTATTACGAAATTAAAGAAGGACAAAAGACAAGAACTCAGTTCTTCAAAGGAACAGTTATCCAATTAAGAGGTACTGGTTCTACAAAAACTTTCACGATCAGAAAAATGAGTGGTGATGTAGGTGTAGAAAGAGTATTCCCTATTAACCTACCTGCGCTTCAAAAAATCGAGCTTGACAGAAAAGGTAGAGTTAGAAGAGCTAGAATTTACTACTTCAGAGACCTTAGAGGTAAAAAAGCAAGAATCAAAGACGCTGCTTACAAGAAGAAATAATTCAGACAACAATACATACAAAAAGAGGCTGTTTACACGTAAACAGTCTCTTTTTTTGTTTCAATATTTTTCATTTTTTGTAAGGATTTCCGGTTCCGGTTTCCAGAAAGAGTTTCAGACTCCCGATAAATTGATTCCAGCCACCGGAACAAATAGTATAGCATTCCACAGTCGGATTTAAACCCACATGGGTAAGCTGCAGCAAACTGCTGTTCTCCTTTTGTTCCATTTCCCAGACGATACTTGTCCCAATCCACTCTGTCTGATTTTTTAATTCAGGTATGGCAATCAGTGAATCTTCAACATACCAGATCAATCTTGAGTTGGATATTGCTTCTTTTATCCGTATTGTCTTATGAATAAGGTCTCCAAATCTTACCGTAAATACATCTCCTTCCTGTGCTGATGCTCCGGTAAACAGTTCAGACCACCAAAGAGGAATCTGATGAGAAAGAGCCTCATAGATATTCTCTGCCGAAGCTTTGAGTTCGATTGTAGTAGTATAATTGTTCATATCTTTTATTTTTTATTTAGCTATTCTATTGATACATCCAATGTTAATCAAATTACTTTTCAATAGACTTTGCATAAGACAAGAAATTCTTACTACTATGTACTCCATGTCAAGGTGTAAAACCTTGACATGGAGAATATTTAATTTTTTCTTTGGTTACAAACACCATTTTCCAATTTTTTTACTTGATGGCTACTCATTTTTCATGAGATATTGCAAAGGAGTGGAACCTGTCTGTTTCTTGAAAAAATCTATAAAAGCACTATCTGATGAAAAGTCTAAAATATGAGAAACTTCTCCTATTGAATTACCTTCCACCAAAAGTTCAATCGATCGCTGCAACCGCCACTGCTGTCTCCATTCCTGATAAGATAATCCTGTTTCTTTTTTAAAAATACGGCTGATTGTTTTCTCCACTGCCCCAGCTTTTTCTGCAAGATCTTTCAACATCGGCGGCATTGCATCACGCAGAGTCCATTCTTCTGAAAGCTTTTTAAAACGCCTGTCCTGTGGTATTTTAAGCTCCAGCTTTTCTTCCGGAGACTTACTCATTTCATCCCAAAAAACTTTTAAAAGATTAGCCTGATCATTATCAAGCTCCAACCATTCCCAAAAACAGATCCTTTCTATAATTTCTTTTAATAAAGAATTTACATGAAGAACCTTGAGACCAGCTTTCATATATTTTTCAGAATAACTTTCATCAAAATAGACAGATCTATAGGCTACGATATTCCGGAAATTCACACGATGAACCGTGTTTGCAGGAATCCAAAGCATTCTGAATGGAGGAAGAACAAACTGCATGTCAGAAGTAGTAACTGTCATACAGCCAGAAGGTGCATATAGTAACTGAGTTTTCGTTGTATGAAAATGAAAACCGGAATCATGCATCACCATATCAGAAGCTATTCCAATTACTTTTTTCTGAATAGAATCTGCATCAAACTCTTCATTCTGTTTCAATACCGCCATGTCCTATTTTTGATGTTTTTTGTTTTTATATCATTATAAATATACATTGAAATTTTGGAAACTTTGCAGAAAAAAAATGAAAAAGACGAATCCTATCTGGCTGCTCACCGTACTTGTAATGCTTCCTCAGTTTGTAGAAACCATTTACAGCCCGGTTTTACCAATGGTTCAGGAGCTATTCCGGGTAAAAGAAGAATCAGTTACCCTGACAATCAGTTTATATTTTATAGCATTTGCTCTGGGAGTAGCTTTTTGGGGAATACAATGTGACAGAATCGGAAGGAAAAAGTCCCTTGAATATGGGCTTATCACCTATGGAATCGGAACACTGACCGCTATTTTTGCACCCAATTTTATGATTCTCCTTAGTGCCAGGATTATTTCAGCATTTGGAATCTCCGTAGGATCTATTGTAACACAAACGATTTTAAGAGACACTTATGATCAAAACAATATCAGCAAAGTATTTTCCTGGATTGGAATCGGTTTATCCATAAGTCCTGTAGTAGGAATGATTACCGGATCAGTATTGTCTTCTTCTGTAGGACATCAGGGTGTTTTCATAACATTATGTCTGCTTGCGGGATTATTTTTTATTCTTTCCCGTAAAAAAATTTCTGAAACTCAACATTCAGTAAAAGAAATCAACATGGGTATTTTAGTAGGTTTATTAAAGAGAATGCTCTGTGATCAGGCGATCATAAAATGCTGTTTATTGATTATGAGTTTTAATGTCTTACTGTTTTCTTACTATTCATTGGCGCCATTTATTTTTAAAGAGTATCATTATTCTTCATATGCCTTCGGATACAGTAGTGTTATATTGGCTGGCGGGACATTTGCAGGAGCAAAACTTAACAGATTTCTGTTATTGAGGAACATACAACCTAAACATTTAGTTAAAGTCAGTGTTATTTCAGCATTTGCTGCTTCTATTTTCGTATGGATTCTGACAGATACAGGAATATATTTTTTAATTCCTTATTTCTTCATTGTAATGGCGTTCAGCATGGCAGTTCCAAATATTTTAAGTACCGCACTTATCCATTATAAAAATGAGACCGGCAGCGCGGGAGCTTTGTTGGGGTTGATCTATTATATATTGATCGGCTTAGGGTTGGTAAGTATTGGATTTATACAGAATCTGGGACTTTCCTGTGTGCTGTTTTCAGGAATTGGAGTGTGTGCTTTACTATTCATTGATTGTAAGAAGCAATAAATCTGAAACATTAAGTTTAAAAGATAACAAGAATCGTCGTTTCCTCAAAAATAAACGAACAGTTGAATAAGCTTAATATTGAATCTGCCTAAACTCTATTGTAATCATTTAAGAAAACTTAATGTTTCAGATATTTTATAGTTTTAAATTTATTGTATAAAATTATACAGGGCTTCAAAAAATTCAGGATATACTTCTATATGAGGAAGATGTCCTACATTGTCAAGTTCTACAAGCTTTGAACCGGCAATTTCGTGTTGAGTTTTCTTTCCTAGCTCCTGATATTGTCCCATTTTCGGCTGAAGTTCCTTGGAAGCTCTGTCTTTCCCTATTGCGGTTCTGTCTCTTGTTCCAATAATAAGCAGTGTAGGAACTTTAATATTTTTAAATTCATAGCATACCGGCTGATTGTAAATCATATCCGAGGTAAGAGCTGCATCCCAGGCTACCTGAGGGTAATCTTTATGAAGCGTCCAACCTGCAATCAGATCAAGCCACGGCTGATATTCTTCTTTCCATTTGTTATCATAATAGAATTTCAGCTGATAGTTTTTATAGGTTTCTGATGTATTTTTAAGTTCAGATTGATATGCCTGATCAATTGTCTGGTAAGTTGCAAACGTTTTATAATCCTCAAGCCCGATTGGGTTTTCAAGAATCAGTTTCTGTACTTTCTCCGGATACAGCAATGTAAATCTGGAAGCTACCATTCCTCCCATTGAATGCCCCAGTATTATTGCTTTCTCAATTTTTAATTCATCCAGAACTGCTTTTGTATTTTCTGCCAGCTGAGAAAAAGAAAACTGGTATGCATGAGGCTTTGAAGACTTTCCAAATCCTATCTGATCAGGAATCACTACTCTGAATCCTTTAGCAGACAAATCCTTTGCTGTTTTCTCCCAATACGCTCCGTTGAAATTCTTTCCATGGAGAAGCATTATTGTTTTCCCATTGGGCTTTTGCGGGTGTACATCCATATAGGCCATTTTCAAATCTTCACCCTGAGACTTAAAATTGAGAAAATGAACTTCATAAGGATATTTATAGTCGGAAAGCATTGCATCCAGAGGCTTTGCCTGTGAAAACATAAAACCGGACATCATCAATGCAAAAGCAGCCGTTATATTTCTGAAATGTTTCATGAAACTTTTATTTAAAGGATTAAAATTAAAAAAACCGCTCCAAAAGGAACGGTTTCAACTATTATTTTATTTAAATATTTTTTTAGGACAATTCTGCTATTGAAACTTCTTTTTCTTTTTTTGAAGGTAAATTCATCAAAACGATAGCAAAAAGGATGAGGGCAATTCCTATCCATTGGATCAGAAATACTTTCTCACCCAATAAAACAAAGGCCATCGTTACAGAAACCGGAAGCTCCAATGATGAAACAATACTTCCCAGACCCAATCCCGCATTTGGGAATCCGATATTGAATAAAATTGGTGGAATAATGGTTCCAAAAAGAGCCAGTACAAATCCATACGTCAGGAATATTGAATAATTAAATGAATGAATATGTTCTGTATTATCAGTAAAATTTAAGTACAATGATTTTAAACCATCAAAATACATAGGCCCGATCTGTGCAAAGAATAAAAATGCAAAAACCACTACAGAACCACCTGCCAGCATAATAATACTTTTTCTGAAAACTGGAAGATGCGTAGCCAGCGTATTGGAAGTGAACATCGTCAAGGTATATGAAGCAGCAGCCATCAACCCCCAGAAGACTCCATGCCAGTCCAGTTCTATCTCCATATTAATAAGATTAGTTGCAAGAACTGTTCCCAGCAATACGATAACTACGGAAACTACTTTTCTAGCATTGGGTAGTTTTTTTGTAAGAATACTTTCCACCACCACACTGAACCATACCGACTGCATCAATAGTACAATAGCAATTGAAACATTGATATACTGTACAGCAATATAATAGAATAAACTTGTTCCTCCTAGAGAAGTTCCTGCAAGCAACAGCATTCTGACTTCTTTAGAATTTGGCAGCGATAATTTCTGTTTTGAGGTTAGTGTCTGAATAAGATTGAGGATCAAAAGTCCCGTCAAACCTAAAACAAACTGGGAAGTAGTTACTTCCGAAGTGGTGAAACCATCATGGTAAGCCATTTTTACAAAAGTGGCCAACATACCGTATATACTAGCTCCAATCCCTACAAATAAAACACCTTTTAGTATATTTTTCTTCTTCATAATTTTTTTAACAGCCTGCAAAGGTACAACATATAAATTAAACCTATCTGAAATGTTATAATGATAGATAAACAAAATCGCCACAAGCAAGCTTGTGGCGATTTTGAAATTAATTAATAAGTAAATTATTTTTTAACCATTACTTTTGAAGCGGCTTCAAAACCAAGTCCTTTGATTTTAACCATATAAGTTCCGTTTACCAAATTGCTTGTAGAAATTGCTTTCTTAGCATCCGGTGAAATTTTATCTTCAGAAGAAACCAGTTTACCTGACATATCATAAAGTTCTACACTTACTTTTCCAAGAGTATTGCTTGGGAAGTTGATATAAAACTCATCTTTAGCCGGGTTTGGATAGATCACAACTTTATTATCTTTCTTTGTTTTCACTTCATTAGTAGCCAGCAAACATTCTTCAGGCACTGCAAAATTTTCAACCTGATCTGTAATATTATTCTTAACCCCAGCTGAAGCATTTAAACCTAAACCTCTTTTGGCAAAGACACCCCAAATCATACATTTATCCTGACCCTGTGTAGTTGCTAATTCAGCCGCCAGTATTGCATCTCTACCTTCAACGAAACTAGGATTACATGCCTGTAGTTTTAATGCATTGGTGATTAACTGCAATACTCTTGTACTTCCATTGGTAGTATTTGCCAACACATCCGAGGAATATCCATATTTTTCAACATATTTCCAGTGAAGATCCCATAGCATTGTTGCCCAAACGAACCCAATGGAATGTACGTCCGGAACTAAATTACCATTTGAATTGGTATACTGCATTGTATTAGTATCTCCATAAGTAAAATCATTAATAGCAAAATTAGGAGAATATCTTGCTGGCCTTATACCTCCTCCTTCATTTGGCTGTCCACCTACATATGTACCCATACCTCTTGGTACTAAAGCATTATCTCCTGCTTTATTGGTTAACATTAATGCAAAGAAATCAGACCATCCTTCTCCCATTTGCTCTTTACTTACATTTGCGTTCAAACATGATGATCCTGTACCTGTAAGTCGGTTTGAAATTCCATGTCCATATTCATGAATGACAATTCCATTATCGAAACTTCCATCAGGAACTACATTATATGTCGGATCTTTTTTTAATGTAACATTTACAGTTGCATTGGCAGCAAGCTGACTTTTTATATATTCTCCTTCTGAATTTGTAACAAGTATTGAAGGAATAGTAATTGTAGCATCTACACCTCCCATTGCAGGAGGAATATTAACCGCGGCTGCATTATTATACACTATAACCCCAACAGCTCCGGCATTCTGAGCATTCTTTACCTTTACTGTAAAGCCACAATTAGTTCCCCCTCTTTCAATAAGCCCAATCTTTCCTGTAAGAGATCCTGCAGGTAATGCCTGGCAACCTTGTATATCTGTTGATGGTTTTACATCTCCCGTTACACCTAAAACATTTAATGCTGGCCCAAATGCAGCTGCTATAACTATCGGTTCGCGAGGAACCGCAGAACCAGGACTGTTATAAAATAGTAATCGGCTGTTAGTTGTTGACCAAAGATACATCTGCATCTTAGGGTTATAACCGTCCTGAGGAGAACTAAAGTTTGCGTTATTTGAACCTCCTCCATCTTGCGCTTCTGCATATACAGAGTCATCATCTCCTCCTACAGGTCCATTACCAAAATTGTTCTGCTGGAAGTTTCTTGCAGATTCTGTAAATCCAAATTTGTAGAAAACATCATGAACTTTGTTATTCAGATAAAATAAATTAGTGATTGAAGCATTCCTGTTATTTACAGAAGTTTCATTAATACTAAAAGGGAAATTAAAGTTTCTTGTAGCACCACCTTCAGCGGGAGTACCTGTAAGATAACCGGGAGCTGTTAAAGCTGTTCCCGCCACATCTTCGTAGGCAAAAACGTTATTTCCTCTGGTAATGGTATAATGATTAGTTCCGTCAGAATGCCATCCTTCAGGAGAGGCACTTAGATCCCAAGGATTGTTAATGACTGATCTTGAACCAAAAGTAGGTGCTTCAATTGGTAATGGAAATACATTATAGGATGCATTATCTGGCAAAAGTAATGGAGTATTGTTTTGTACCATACTATTTTGAGGTCCTATCAATGTATTCTCAAAATGATCAGCATGGCTGTACTCAGCATCTGAACTATAGGCATCATGATGGAAATTACAAGATAAAGTCAGATTATTTTTTAAAAGGATATTTCCATTGTTTGCATCTACTAAAATATTCCAGTAATTCGGAGACTTTGGTTCCATTAAGGTATACTCATAGGCCAAACGCAGATTTCCGTTTTCGTCATTGGTATATACCAGTCTTTGATTGGCTGATGTAGCTCTTTTTTGAGTCTTTTCAAGATATTCAAGAATCGTAAAATTTGCAATATCAGGGTTTTTCAGGTCTTCAGCAATCTTTTGAAGCGCTGTATTTTTATTAATTGCAGCTGTACCGGATGTAGATACAGTATAATCTTTTACAAAATTATCTGTATAATAAACAACTTTGCTGTCTTTGATCAATGCTGTTCCTACAGAATTGTATATCGGTAAACCTTTATATGTCTGTAAAAATTTAACAACATTACCATTCAATGATTTTGATGGATCTACATTATCAACAATGATATTATTAAGATCATATTTTTTATATTCTCTTATTTTATTTTGAGAAATATAATCTTTAATCAGTTGTTCATTATCCTGTCCAAACAATACTGTTGGAAATGCAGAAAATACTGCAAATAAAAGAGGTAGAGCTTTATTTTTCATATCCATTATTAAAGCCGCTAATCTACAAATAATTCACAAACTTTCAATATTTTTTTTACCTAAAACTTAAAAATAAATAAATACCCGCAAAATTATCATCTTAATATTGTTTTGCATATTTCTCAATAAAGAGAACCTCATCATAAATTTATGCCTACCACATTATATTTAACTTATTTTTAAATATTTATGATATAATTATTTCATTAAATAAATCACATATTAACGAATTTGTTTTAATGATTATCAAATTTTATATTTATCATATTTAGATAAAAAAAAGCCGCTCAAATGAGCGGCTCCTTATGTATGAATGGTTCAAAGATTATTTACCTTCTTCCATTTTTCTTTTCAACTCTGCTAATGCATCGATGTCTCCAAGAGTAGATCTTTCTTCGTTGTTTGAAGAAGAAGATACGTTTCTAGAAGAAGATTCTTTAACGTTTTTCTTCTCTTCATCTCTGAAGATACCTGTGTGAGATACTACTACTCTCTTGAATTCTTTGTTGAATTCGATTACTTTGAACTGAGCATCTTCACCTTTTTTGATTTTAGATCCATCTTCTTTCTCTAATAATCTTGAAGGGCAGAATGCTTCTACTTCAGCATCTTCGAATTGAACAGAAGCTCCTTTATCGTGAACTTCTACAGCTTTACCAGCGTGGATAGTTCCTTCAGCATATTTAGTTTCGAATTTATCCCATGGGTTTTCAGTCAATTGCTTGTGACCTAGAGATAATCTTCTAGCCTGAATATCTAATTCAAGAACTACAACGTCTAATTTATCACCTACTGCGCAGAACTCAGATGGGTGCTTGATTTTCTTAGTCCAAGAAAGATCAGAGATGTAGATTAATCCGTCGATACCTTCTTCTAACTCTACGAATACACCAAAGTTAGTGAAGTTTCTTACAGTTCCTACATGCTGAGATCCTACCGGATACTTAGCTTCGATATTTTCCCATGGATCTTTAGACAATTGCTTGATACCAAGAGAAATTTTTCTTTCTTCTCTATCTAAAGTTAATACTTCAGCTTCTACTTCATCACCTACTTTTACGAAATCTCCAGCAGATCTTAAGTGAGTAGACCAAGACATTTCAGAAACGTGGATTAATCCTTCTACACCTGGAGCGATTTCTACGAATGCACCATAGTCAGCAAGAACTACTACTTTTCCTTTTACTTTGTCACCTACTTTCAAGTCAGCAGAAAGAGCATCCCAAGGATGAGCTTCTAATTGCTTCATACCTAATTGGATTCTTGTTTTCTCATCATCAAAATCAAGGATTACAACTTTTACAGTCTGTCCGTCCTCCAGGATTTCAGATGGGTGGTTCACTCTAGACCAAGAAAGGTCTGTAATGTGGATCAATCCATCAACACCTCCTAAGTCAATGAATACACCGTAAGAAGTAATATTCTTAACAGTACCTTCAAGAACCTGACCTTTTTCAAGCTGAGCGATGATTTCTTTTTTCTGACCTTCGATATCTGCTTCGATCAATGCTTTGTGAGATACAACTACGTTTTTGAACTCAGGGTTGATTTTCACAACTTTGAACTCCATAGTTTTTCCTACGAACTGATCGTAATCTTTAATTGGCTTAACGTCAATTTGAGAACCAGGTAAGAATGCTTCGATTCCGTGAACGTCAACGATCATACCACCTTTAGTTCTTGATTTAACAAAACCGTTAACGATTTCTCCAGTTTCGTGAAGTTCGTTTACTTTATCCCAAGCTTTAAGTGTTCTAGCTTTTCTGTGAGATAATTGTAACTGACCAGTTTTGTCTTCTCTCTTGTCAACCATTACTTCTACCTCATCACCTACTTTTAGGCCTTGGTTGTAACGGAATTCGTTAAGAGAAATAACACCTTCAGATTTGAAGTTGATGTCTACGATAGCTTCTTTGTCAGTTAATCTTACAACTCTACCAACTAAAACGTCATTATCGTTTAGGCTGTTAAGAGATCCGTTATAGATTTCTTCTAAATCGCTTTTTTCTTTTCTCGCATCTGCATCAAGACCTGATTCGAAAGAATCCCAATCAAATTGTTCTGGTGCTACGTTTTGGTTTAATAAAACCTCTGCTGAATTTGTCTCTTTTGACATTTTCTAATAAAAATTTGTATTCCTTCTTTTTTAACGGTTTGAATAAATGCGGATTAAAAAATACGGAAGTAATTAATTTTAAGTAATTTACCCATCAAACCTTTTCGCCACAAAAGTGGGTGCAAAGATAGGAATTTTATTTAAGATAAACAATAGATTTACCTTTGTAAATATTATCGCTAAACAACTGAATGTCAACATTTATTATTAAAAGATTAAAGAATTTAAAAATTGAAAAATCAGACGGTTCAGAAAAACTTATTTTTTTTTTGATCATAAGAGCAGGAATACAAATATGAGATTTTTCATTTCGCTGCACTTCATTCAGAATGACAGTAACGAAGAGTTAAAGAAGAGCAACACTTTCCTATCCCTACCAAACTCTCCTACTCCCAAACACTCCAGCCCTCAGACTCTCCCACGAATCACCCGCTTAAATTCACTACCTTTGCACCATGGAACTACAATCAATCTACCAGAAACTGCAGATTCAGGATATGAATCAGATGCAGAAATCTACTTATAATGCGTCTGAAAACAACACAGACATTGTTTTACTCTCTCCTACAGGATCTGGAAAGACTCTTGCTTTTTTATTCCCGGTTCTTAGGAATCTGAAAAAAAATGTTCAGGGAGTTCAGGCATTGATATTGGTTCCGGCAAGAGAACTTGCTTTACAGATTGAGCAGGTTTTTAAAGCTATGGGAACAGATTTTAAAGTTTCTGTCTGTTATGGCGGACATGATAAAAAAATAGAGGTTAACAATTTAATTGAAGCTCCTGCGGTTTTAATAGGAACTCCAGGAAGAGTTGCTTACCATGTGAGAAATAATAATTTTGATCCGAAAACGATTAAAAGACTCATTTTAGATGAATTCGACAAAGCTCTGGAGCTTGGCTTTCATGAAGATATGGAGTTTATTGCAGGTTCATTAAAGGGTCTTTCACAAAGAATTTTAACTTCAGCTACTGCGATGGATGAAATTCCAACGTTTACAGGTTTAAAAAATGAAAAAACCATTGACTTTTTAAAGCTAAGTGAAGTAAAGCCAGATATCCAATTGCGAAAAGTAATGACAATTTCTGAGGAAAAACTTGACACTTTATTTAATTTAATCTGCAAAATAGGGAATAAAAGAACGCTTATTTTCTGTAATCACCGTGAGGCTGTAGACAGAATCTCTGAGCTCCTTAACCAAATGGGAATCGACAGGGAAACTTTCCATGGCGGTATGGAGCAGGACGAAAGAGAACGTGCATTGCTGAAATTCAGAAATGATTCTGCAAGAATTCTTATTACTACGGATCTTGCTGCCCGTGGACTTGATGTTCCGGAGGTAGAATCTATTGTACATTATCAGCTTCCTCCAAAAGAAGATGCTTTCATTCATAGAAACGGACGTACTGCAAGGATGAATGCCAAAGGTTTTGTATACCTCATCATGACAGAGGAAGAAAACTTCCCGTTCATTAAAAACAATACCCCTGAAGAAAGTGTTGCCGGGTTTACTAAAGTTCCGGAAAAAACACCTTTCCAGACTATTTATATCAGTGCAGGAAAAAAAGATAAGGTCAACAAAGTAGATGTTGTGGGCTATCTTATCAAAAAAGGAGAACTTCAGAAAGAAGATATCGGTTTGATTGAAGTAAAGGATACGACTTCCTATGTTGCTGTTTCCAGAAATAAAGTAAATACTGTTTTAAGAAAGCTTCAGAACGAAAAACTGAAAGGAAAGAAAGTAAAAATGGAGGTTGCTTATTAAAGCTATAATCCCATTTAGATTAACAATAATATGTCATTGCGAGGAGCATAGCAACAAAGCCACCTATACTTCTCTCAATGACATTTCTTTTTATTTATTTTATTCCCCTTACTCTGGTAGGAAAAGTATACACAGATTTTGAAGCAGTAATGAAGAGTATATCATTATTTTCTCCGCCAAAAGTTACATTGGAAGTCCACTTTTCAGGAATAGAAATATGATACATTTTCTTTCCAAAACGGTTAAAAATATGTACTCCATCTCCTGTTAAATAAAGATTCCCATGCTTATCCAGTTCCATTCCGTCTGAACCCATTTCACAAAACAGTTTTTTCTCAGATAGCTTTCCATCGCCCAATATATCATACACATAGGTTTTTCCGGCATCAATATCAGAAATATATAATTTCTTTAATTTTTCACTTCCTACAATTCCGTTAGGCTGAGTGAAAGTATCAAGTTTGATAACTTTTCCCGCTTTATCTCTGTAATAAAGACTTTTATGCTGAATTTCCTGTTTAAAGCCAACCCAGTAATCTCTTTCATACAATGGATCTGTAAAGTACATTCCTCCGGCCTCATCATTCCATACATCATTGGGACCATTCAATCTTTTTCCTTCAAAGCCTTTAAGCAGAATTTCCACTTTTTTGTCTTTGGAAATTTTCCAGATTTCTCCCTGATCATCTGAGCAGGTAATCAAATACCCATCTTTGTCAAAGTGTGTTCCGTTTGCCCTTCCCGTCTTGTCTAAAAACTCTATTATCTTGTTGCTTTTCCAGTCCCAATAATAGATTTTATCGTTGGGTTGATCGGTAAAGTAAACATTCCCCTCTTTATCTGCTGATGGTCCTTCTGTGAAACTGAACGTATCTGAAACCATTTCCGGCTTTACTCCTTCATAAAACATTTTACTATAATTTACTGATTGGCAGTTTACCAATGCGAAAACCAAACCAATCATGCTTATTTTCCAGATATTCTTCATACTTCATTTTTAAACCTGCAATTTACAATATGACCTAGAGGTTTCAAAATATTTTCTCGTTTTGATACAATAAAAAACACAAATATTAAATGTCCTAATTGTCCTATTTTTGAAGCAGATCATATTAGTAATGAAAGAATATAATCCGGAGCTTTGCAGTAACAGGATCGAGCACTTTTTTTCAATAAAAAATCAATTCAAAAAAGAGGGTGATCCTGCTGAAAATAGTACCAAAATACTTTTATAGCATACAACAATGAGCGCAGAGTCCAACAATATCAAATCTTTAGAAATAGAAATTGAAAATGAAGATTTCCGAAATTCAGTGGGAACAATGGATGAAACCGGAAAAAGGAAGTGGATATTCCCAAGAAAGCCTAAAGGAAAATACACAAATTACAGAAATTACACCAGCTATCTTCTTCTTGCGTTATTTTTCGGACTGCCTTTTGTAAAGATCAATAATAATCCTTTTCTGCTCATCAATGTTATCGACAGGAAATTCTTTATCCTTGGACAGCCGTTCTACCTTCAGGACTTTTTTATTCTTGCATTGGGAGCGGTAACTTCGGTCATTTTTGTAATGTTATTTACTGTAGTTTTCGGAAGGATATTCTGTGGCTGGCTTTGCCCTCAAACCCTTTTTATGGAAATGGTTTTCCGTAAAATAGAATATTGGATTGAAGGAGACCGAAATAAACAGATGAAACTTGACAGACAGGAATGGGATGCTGAAAAAATCAGAAAGAGACTTACAAAATGGTCCGTATTTATTTTGATTTCTCTGATCATCTCTACTTTCATGTTTATGTATATCGTAGGCTATGAACAGGTTTTCCAGATTATGCAGGAAGGACCTTCAGAACATCCTTTAAAGTTTGTTACGATGATCTTTTTCACGATGACTTTCTATTTTGTTTTTGCATGGCTTCGTGAGCAGGTATGTACTCTGGTTTGCCCTTACGGAAGACTTCAGGGAGTACTAATTGATAAACAGACAATCAACGTATATTACGATTTTAAAAGAGGGGAAGGCCGTTCAAAATGGAGAAACAATGAAGACAGAAAAGCGGCTGGCAAAGGAGATTGTATTGATTGTAACCAATGCGTTGTTGTCTGTCCTACGGGAATTGACATCAGAAACGGGCAGCAACTGGAGTGTGTGAATTGTACAGCATGTATTGATGCCTGTGATGAAGTAATGGAAAAGGTCGGCCTACCTAAAGGATTGGTTCGTTATGCCACAGAATCAGAAATTGAAAACCGTGAAAAATTCAGATTTACGCCAAGAATGAAAGCGACGACTGTTATTCTGGCATTGCTGATCGGATTCCTTGGATTTTTAATGTACGACCGTGGTTCTATGGAAGCGAAATTTATCAAACCGGCAGGCTCTACATTTTTCGTTAAAAACGGTAAAATTACCAACACCTTTATTTATACTCTTCTGAATAAGTCTAATGAAAAGAAGATATTGAACATCAAAGTTATCACCCCATCAAATGCTGAAATCACTTATTTCGGTTCTGAAACCATCATCTTAAAAGGAGACCAGATCCTGAAAGGCAACATTAATATTTCCTTCCCTGAAGAAGAGATTAAATTCTCAAAACAAAATATGGTCATTGGTGTTTTTGATGAAAAAGGGAAATTGGTAGATTCTTTTGAAACGACTTTTGAAGGACCGTTTAAGTTAGCTTTGTAGGTTGCAGATGGTAGGTTGCAAGGATTAGGGAGAATTCAAAGTTCAAGGTTCAAAGTTCAAGGTTGTGTGTAACCAGCAACTAGTAAACTCGAAACAAAAGAAACCCGAAACTCGTAACCAAAACAACCAGCAACAAAACAACCAGCAACCTTAAACCTTCAACTTTAAGCCATAAACCTTCAGCTCAGAACCTTGAACTTTGAACTCATTAAGCCTTATATTTCCTCATAAACTGCGTGGGAGTCATTCCGGAGCTTTTCCGGAATACTCTTACAAAGTAGGAATATTCTTCATATCCTAATCTGAATGCAATTTCAACCAGACTTTCATCCAGGTACATCAACATTCTTTTGGCTTCCAGCACTACCCTTTCTGTAATAATATCTGTAGCTGTTTTCTGGACAACAGCCTGTACAATTCTATTCAGGTGCTTGGATGAAATTCCTAATAATGAAGCGTAATGGGCAATCGATTTACGTTCTGCAAAATGCTGTTCAATAAGATTTTCAAAATCCTGATAATGTTTAAAGTAAGAAAGTCCGGCGGCAGAATCCTGTGTATCAAAATCTCTGGAAAATAATCGGGTGGAATTAATGAAAATCCTGGACATTAACGCCAAAATAAGACCTTCTTTCATGATGTTTTTAGCCTGATATTCTTCTCCCAGTTCCTGAAATAAACTAATATTCTTCTTTAATTCCAGAGCGTCCAGCTGAAGTTTTCTCGGAAAAGATACAGATCCAAAAAAGGGAAAATTTCTCAGCTTCTGATTCACATAATGCATTTCATAAAATTCCTGGGAGCAAAAGAAAATATAACCTTCTATATCTTCCGAAAGTTCCCAACTGTGAATCTGCCCGGGTGACAGAAAGAAAAGGCTTCCTTCCGAAACGTCATATTTTTGGAAATCTATTTCATGTATCCCTACTCCTTTAGTAAAAAGAACGGCTGCATAGAAATCATGTCTATGAGGTTTTTCTATATGACGATGCCCTACCACCAAATGATTCTTCATTGTGTTAAAATAAAAATCTGAAGTATTTTTACCTGCCTGGAAAAGGTCGATATGAAGAACAGAAATAGGATTCATCATTTATATTTATATGCCTTGTAAAGATTCACAAATTTAGATAAAAAAGAACTGTTATATAGTGTTTATTAATACTCCGTTACAACAAATATGTGTTATTTACGATAATTTTACTGCTATAAATCTCCTTTGAAATAAAGTCTGGTCTTACTTTTTATCATATATTTTGGATGAAACTTTAAAAAATTTTTATCTTTGAAGTTTAGGAGTCGTAAAATGAAAATAAATTTAGCTGATAAACTGTATTATTCTATAGGAGAAGTGGCAAAAGCATTCGATGTAAACACCTCATTAATACGTTACTGGGAACAGGAATTTCCTATTATCAAGCCTAAAAAAAACAGGAAAGGCAACCGATATTTCACTCCTGAAGATATCAAAAACCTTCAGATGATTTACCATCTGGTAAAAGAAAAAGGCTACACCCTGGACGGAGCCCGTATCGCCCTGACCACAAACAGTAAAATCTCCGAAACCATCACCCTTATTGACCGCCTGGAATTCGTAAAAGCTGAGCTTATTAAGCTGAAAGAGTCTTTGGGAGAAAGGGATGGTGAGTAAGTTTTATACAATATATTAAAATCCGTTGCATTTATTGCAGTGGATTTTTTGTTTACACTCTCTACTATGTATCAAATCTGGATAAGCTTCCAGGAAGAAATCCTTTTTCAATAGCTACGGAAAGCATGGCTACCTATTAATAAAAAACGGTTTTACTTTTCATACCCCCTTCATCAATCCCCTCTACCCCCTTGGGTAAGGGGGTATACCCTGTTATATAAGGGGCTAGAGGGTGTTCACTAATGGTATCCAGCCACTTTGATAAGTGGATAAAGGGACTTATAGAACGGTCTGGAGGCCGTTAATAAAGTAATTGGAGGCTGTTCCGAAGGGGTTCCAGCCACTTGATAAAGGGGCTGAAGATACTTTCTATAGTGGTTAGAGATACTTTCTAAGTGGCTGACGCTCGCCCCAGCGGGGAATCTTCTTCGCTTGCTTTAGATTTAATCTTCGGATCTGTAAAAATTCAATACTTCTCCAGTATTTTTATTAATATTGATATATATCTTACAGTTTCTGCAATTATAACTCTTTACAATGATATGCCATACTTTATTATCTGCTATTAAGCTAATTTGATAAGGTTTAACCTTTTCAGGATCTAACAAATCTTTTTTTATAAGAATATCAACATATTTAATTGTTGCATTCTCATCAGGTATCATATCAATACCATAATGCTCCGTAATTTTGCAAGGAAGTTGGTCAATATCTCTATTCTTATCTTTACAATTCTCTTTTTTAAGCTGTTGTGCGAATAAACACAAAGGTAAAAAACACAGAATCATTAATATTTTTGTTTTCATTCTTAATATCTTTTAGGTTGTTCAGGATAAAATTTTATAGGTAGTATTTTACACTTATTGGTAGACAGTATTTCATTGAGCCTCAAGCTTCCCGGGGCAGGAGACGTTTATATCGATAAATATAATAGCTTTGGAAAAAAGAAAACAAAAACCAATGCTATTGCAGCAGCTTTTATTTATTCTATCATGGACACGAGCGAGACGCTCGCGCCAGCGGGGTTACATTTGTAATTTTACAAGCATTCCATTGTAGGAAAATATTCTGAAAATGTAACACTCCATTTATTATCAAAGTCTCCACTAATAATAATATAATCAATTCCTTTTTTTAGCTTAAAATTCATCTCTTTTTTTTTCTTAGATGTAATACTAATCTTTTTATCTCTTTTAAGAACTCTAATTTGTGTATATCCACAGGTATAGTTTTCAAAATTATAACTTTTACCATTTATAGTAATAACATCGTCAATAAAAGCAGCATTATTAAAAGATAATAAAACTTCGTCATCTTTTTTAAGAAATTCTTTTGGAATATTTTCCAAATAAGATTTATATGCTGTACTATCTGTTTTTGTTGCTTTCGTTTTATCTTGATAATAAAAATCAATATTATTTTGTGCTGAGCAACTATTGTTAATCAGTAAAACCATTATTAAAAAGAATACTATTTTCATTATTTTTTATTTTTAGGTAATCTAAATGAGTTAGCTTTAACAGTTTCTTCCATCTTCTTTATTTGATTTTTATTAAATAATTTACAGATTCATACTTAGGATTGTTTTCTTAGGGTCTCCAGCACCTGCTTGATCAGGTTCCATTCCATCCGAATCAATAAATCTAATCGGATTATTAAATGCATAGTTATAAAGGTTATATCTTGTCATCTTCTCCGCCAGTGGATCTACCACTCCCCATCTTCCCAAATCCGGCATATACATTCTTGCTCCATAATCAAAGAAACCTGTTTCCTGAAGCTCCTTACCATTGTACTTGTAAGAATAATAACCTCCAAATTGGGAAGTGCTCAATGATCCTGAGATATGATTTAGTCCAAATGCATAATAGTTATTGGTATCTGTAGTTTCAAGAGCGCCTGCGCTGTTTCTTGCGAAACTTATCCTTGCATTTCCAAGGTGATCCTTGTACTGGTAAATATAGCAGTTTTGATGGCGAAAGAGCAAAATCACTGTCGCTGCAGTGGTTTTTTGTTTTTATTTATGGACACGAGCGAGACGCTCGCTCCAGCGGGGGGAAGATAAAAACGTAATCTACCGCATTATTGACGGGATGCTCACAAAATCTAAATTTAAAGATTTCTTTAATAAAAATGCAGCTACGCTATAAAACAAAAAAACCTCGCAAATTGCGAGATTTTTACTTTATCTGCCGCACGATGCAATCGTGCGAGAGCGAGGGTTCAGCCCAAAAGGATAATAGTTGTTGGTATCTATAATTTCAGGAACGCCTTCGCTGTTTTTTGCAAAATTTACCCTGGCATTTCCAAGGTGATTTTGCTAATACTTCTAAAAATAGAGTATTGCAAATCAATACTCTATTTTGTTTGAAACATGACCTATTAGTTTTTGCCTTTCATTTGTTTTTGATATAAAATCATTTGTGGTATAAATAATAATAAAATAGATAGTGAGACAGGATTAAATCCTTTTAACACTGTGAAAATTATAATAATGATAATTGATATAATGAGTACTATTGAATTTATTCTATACGCTAACCTTAAATGTCCTTTTTCAGCAAATTCATCCCAACTATCTATTACTTTAATATCATTTTTTTTAATATCATTTTTCAATCTATTAATAAACTTCTCTACATCTTCAGATTTAATTTTAGAGTTATTAATATAGATTACAGCATCATGTGTTTTTATTTTTCTTAAAAGCCTTTCTTCATCTAAAACGATAGTTTTTATATCATTAATTTTAATAGATTTAATTGGATTATAATTAAAAATAATTTTTTTTCTCCATTCAAAAAACAATTCGTTTTCATTAACAGTTATTTTGAGACGACCAATAATATAGTAGTAGATTAAAAGGAGACTAATAATTATAAACAAAACCGAAATTACAAATGAATTTGTTTCTGCCCCTATAAAAATTGCTGTTAAAAAAATCACAGGTAATAAAAAAAGGCATAGTAAAATTCTTGATTGCCTAAAAATTGTGATATTATATTCTTGCATTTTTTTGTTAATTAAGGTTGTTGTGTTAAATCATAAATCATTGTTCCTGTGCCATAAGCAAGAACACCAATACCAATAGTCCATCCAACAGGGGAGCATTGAAATCCAATGCCCTAATTTATTATCAAAATTTTTGGAATATTATTAATCCTATCAGTTTTTAAATAGATTTATTATTTCTAAAAATCCTCAATAAGATTGGTGAAAGACCTCCTGAAACAATTAAGAACAATCCTAAATTTGATATATTCAATTTATTAGGAAACATTACCATTATATAACCATAAATCTTAGCTGATTTAGTATTATACCAATTGTATTCAACAATCAAATCATTACTTCTTTTTTTATTCTGCATAGTAATAATTTCAATTAAATCTTCTTTAAAATCTAAATAATTTCCACTATCTTTTTTAGGAATATTCAAATTTTTTTTATAAGACTTAAAGACTAATCTACATCTATAAAATGTTTCAGTTTCACTACCCACCATTTCTAAAAATAGAGCATTGAAACCAATACTCTATTTTATTACCAGCACGTTTGGAAAATTACCACTATTTTCTACAGTGTCTTTGTAAAATACCCCCTAATACAGAATTGGG
Organism: Chryseobacterium viscerum; assembly: GCF_025949665.1. NCBI lineage: Bacteria > Pseudomonadati > Bacteroidota > Flavobacteriia > Flavobacteriales > Weeksellaceae > Chryseobacterium > Chryseobacterium viscerum. The sequence continues at coordinate 2,738,806 of NZ_JAPDFT010000001.1, forward strand.
ATTAGTAATCAATTCTTCTTTCGAAGGTTTATTCAATTTTTCTATATTTCCATCTCTCCAATGTATAATTATAGATTTAATAACAGAAGATTTCTTCATACAGTCCATACTGAGAAAATATTCTATATAGTCTGTTGAAGGATCATTTTTTAAAGTAAACTCAAATTTCTGCCAAATTTTTAAATGGTTATTTTCCAAACTTTCAAATTTTTCATAAATTTTATTTTTATGTTGATCTTCTGTTATATACTTATAATTATTATTTTTTTGAGAAAAAACTAAAATTGAGAGAAGAAAGCAAATTATTAATAATATTTTATTCATGTTTATATGTAGTATGTTAAATATTTTATTTTTAAATCTAATTATATATCGCCTTTAAAAGTGATATTTATTGTTTTAACTGGTAAATTAGTGTGAAAACCATCATAATAATAAAGTAGATTGTCCTCTATATTCTCAATATAGATATTCTCAAATTTTTCATTGGATAATTCAATCTCAAAATTTAAACTCATAGTATTTACCCGGAAAACGGTAAAATAATTATCCTTTTGTTTTTTAGAAATTCCAAAATATTTAACAAAATAGTAAATTCCCTCTTTTTCAAAATAATTATCAATTATTATATTATCACTAACATTTTTATTATTTATAATTAATGTTCCTATCCAGGGACCTCCCATATTTATTATTTGGTCTGGATTTTCAAAATCTATATATTTTTCCATATGTAAAAAATTAAGGTATAAAAGGTATTCTATCCGGACTATAAAATTGAAGCCATGTTCCAAATCCACTGTTTGGCTGCATACCAACTAGCCCAATTCTAATATTTGTTCCTTTCGGAATTATCTGACTTGACCAATTCCCTAAAGTAGGTTGGAATTCGGGAGTAATTTGTAACATATTTCTCCCAAACCATTCATACTTTGTTAAAGCTTTAGGAGCAATTGTACTCCATTTAAAAGTCCCATATTTTAATGTATTTTCGGATGCATATAATCCTACTTTAAGATTAAATGGTAATTTAACTCCAATAGAGCCTCCCATAAATCCATCTGCTGTAGTAATTTTACTTAGAGCATTACCTATATACCTTCCAGCACCGACAGCTCTCCAGCCAGCAGAAAATAAGGCACCTCCAGCAAATTGTGCTGGTAATTCTAAAAACATAAAGTTTTCAGCAGCAGATACAGATTTTCCTACTTTTGTGTTTTCTACAGCATCATACAGCAAAGACCTACTTTGGCTTAAATTCCAATCTAATCTGGCATTATTTATACCAAGGTCCATCATATAGCTGTTATATGATCCTTCACCGAAACCTCCACCCTTTTTTCCTGTGACAAAAACCTCTTCAAGATAATTGATTGCTTCACCAATACCGGCCTCATCAAAATTAACATTTAAGCTTTTATAGCTGCCATCATACCCCAAAAGAGTACCATTACTATCTAAAAAGCCGAAACCTGTATTACTCCATGTTCCCCCAAGGCTTCCTGCTCTCGCGAGTAATGCGGCAGCATCTCCACCGCCATCTCCATATTTTACACCCAGATAATTAGTAGCACCTTGAGGTTTATATGACGAACCCAAAAACCCAAAGGCCTGTCCCGTAGTATCGGTAATATGTCCTGTGTCATCCATCCATCTTCCATCAGGATCTGTCATTAAAACAGGGTTATTAGCAACATAAGCATATGGACTTGTAGAAAGGTAGCTTTCTGCCAGCTGATCTATCCCGTTCCATCTTCCCAAATCCGGCATATACTCTCTCCAGCCATAACTGTACATACCCGTTTCCTGAAGTTCTTTGCCATTGTATTTGTTATCTTTATAACTTCCCCGTCCAAAGAATGCATTTCCGGTTTTCAGGTGATTCATCCCAAAAGGATAGTAATCATTAGAATCTGCAACATCAAGAACGCCTTCGCTGTTTTTTGCAAAACTGATCCTTATATTTCCCAGATTATCGTACTGGTAAATACATTAGTTTCTCTAGAAAAAGAGAGTGAAAACCACTGCTTTTGCAGTGGTTTTCGGTTTTATTTATTGAGGGCACGAGCGAGATGCTTGCACCAACGTAAGATAGATAATTAATACTCTAACTTATTATATTATCACTTTCATCAATGTCATCTTCTAAATATCCAATAACTTTATCATAGTTTTCACTTAAATAGAACATTCCAGAATAATTTCTCCCCTTAATAGTCACTCCTTTTAATAATATTCCAGAATCATTTCTCAACCCAATAAGTAGCTGATGCATTTGCTTTGCAAGTTTATGATTTTTTTTATTAATAGCCATTCCCTCTCTAATACTATATACACCAATCATATTTTCCCTATAAAATCTTCCATCATTTAATTTTATATGATAGTCATTAATTTCTCCTGATAGATTAATGTTTTTCTTTATTAAGTTAAAAACATCTTCTTTTGTTGTCATTTTTATGGTTTTATGTGTTCAACATTAGCTCTTATTACAGGTCCAAAAATTAACCATTCATTCTCTTGCATTTTCATTCCTGTTTCGGATACATTAGGGATCGCATTAACTCCAATTTTAAATCTTTTTGATAATATCACACCTTCTGATTTTCCGCTAACTCCCCTAGCAAAATATCTTGCCGTTTCTTTATTTGTTGTCCAAGACGTCCAAACTGAAATATTATCACTCATTGCATGATCATCCATATCCCAATGTGCTCTATAAATATTTTCAGGCCTTAATCCATTAGGTATAGCAATTCCAAACAATGCTTCATTATACATAGTAGCCTGTACTTCGGAATGAGAAGACGATGACACTCCTCTATATAGTAATATCCCATTTCTATTATTATCGCCCTTAGAAATTTCTCCAGATATATCAATAGCACCCGTAATCGGTTTAGAATTTGCAGAAAAGCCGCTGTCTCCATTAAGCATTAGAGGTAAACCCCATAAGCCTATTCTTGCATAAACCGCCAATCTTGCTACAGTTGGACCAAATTCTACCGGAGGAGCTAGCCCTTCAAATGTGGCAGCTCCGACAGTGAGAATACCAACAGAAGCATTTTTAGTTTTTCCAACTAGTCTTCTAAAGAAATTACCTATACGCTTAAGAATATTAGGTTTTGGTCCCTGTGTAGTTCCAGAATCTCCGCCACCTCCTGTCCATGTTTTTTCCATTGCCGGTGACCAGTTGGGATTGGTAGAGTTTGGGCTTCCTGCATATTGCTTTGAAGGCCACCACCATGCAGATTCTGAGGAGGTATTAATTTCCAGCCCTTCCGCAGGAGACATAGCCCGCCTTCCATCCGGGTCTATAAAGCTTATTGGATTATTAAAAGCATATGTATATGGTGAGAATCTTCTTGATGTCTCTGCTAGCGGATCTACAACACCCCATCTTCCGATATCCGACATATACATCCTGGCCCCGTAATCATTCCAGCCGGTTTCTTTTTGCAGTTCCTTACCGTTGTATTGATAATTATAAGCAGTATTTCCGGTTAAAAAAGTATAGCCCTGATGCTTTAAACCAAATGGATAATAATTGTTTTCTTCAAGAACTTCTGCGCTGCCAGATGAGGATCTGGAGTAGCTTACCCGTACATTTCCTACACAATATTATCTCAACTTTACATTTTTACTAATGTTTTTAAGATTAGAGTATTGATTTTTAATACTCTAATTTATTACCAACATATGTGTAACATTACTGAGTTTTACAAACCTTGATAATTATTTTTTTTTAGGCCAATAACATAATATATCCGTTATTTCTTCATTAATTAAACATAGTTCTTGAAAAGAACTATACTCAATAATTACCATAAAAATATTGCTTCCAGAATATTCTTCAAGAGATTTAATTAGTTTAGAATAAAGATTCTTTATTCTATTGTCATTTGTAATTCCCAATTTTATTTCATATATAGAAATAAAATTATTTTTATCTAATAGATTTGATATTTCTAAAGAAAAATTATTATCTAATTGTTGGATAATTCTTTTTTGCTTTAAGAGGATATCTATTTTATTTTTTATATCGATGTTCATTATTATTGTTTTTATTTTTTAATAGGTGTCACTTGAGCTCCTACTACTATTCCTGGAACTAAATATTCATATTCATCAGCAAAATATTCCATGGCCATAAATGATGTATTTGGAATAGCCTGACCTACTGTAAATGTTTTTGTTAATAAAACACCACCACTTTTATTTCTTCCTAATGCAAATCTTGTAGCAACATCCTTCATTGGAGTCCATGAAGTCCATATGCTATTATTATCACCAGAAGCATGACTTGCCATATTTGAGTGAGGAATACCATTAAATGATAGTCTAAACCCATTTGCTGTTGCTATTCCTAATAAAGCCTCATCATATGCTATTCCTGCATTTGATGAAACTCCTCTATATAATGTAATCGTTTTATCTGGACTTGATTCATCAGCCGTTGTTGTAACAGGAATATCAATAGCACCTGTAATCGGTTTAGAATTTGCTGAAAAGCCACTATCTCCATTAAGCATTAAAGGTAATCCCCATATACCTATTCTTCCATATCCCGCTGCCTCTGCTGCTGCTGCACTCATTTCTATAGAAGGAGCTATGGTTTCAAGTGTAATAACCCCCACAGATAAAACCCCCACAGCAGCATGTTTACTTTTACCAACTAGTCTTCTAAAGAAATTACCTATTGTCTTAAAAATATTAGGTTTAGGACCTTGTGCAATCCTGTTATTTCCATTATCTGTAACGCCAGCACCTTCATTAGTGTGCATACCATCATACGTGCTGAATGACAGTAGAGGTCTATATGAAGAACCATGAAACCCAAAGGCCTGTCCCGTAGTATCGGTAATATGTCCTGTGTCATCCATCCATCTTCCATCAGGATCTGTCATTAAAACAGGGTTATTAGCAACATAAGCATATGGACTTGTAGAAAGGTAGCTTTCTGCCAGCTGATCTATCCCGTTCCATCTTCCCAAATCCGGCATATACTCTCTCCAGCCATAACTGTACATACCCGTTTCCTGAAGTTCTTTGCCATTGTATTTGTTATCTTTATAACTTCCCCGTCCAAAGAATGCATTTCCGGTTTTCAGGTGATTCATCCCAAAAGGATAGTAATCATTAGAATCTGTAATCTCAAGAGCCCCTGCGCTGTTTCTTCCGTAAGAAACCCTTACATTCCCCAAATGATCTTTGTACTGGTAAATATACTGATCTTTCTGGTAATCATAAAAACCTTCCGCAGTGGGTAAATACTGCAAGTCCGGAGTTTTCAGATTGGCGGTAAAGCTTCCTCCTACCGGTTGAACTGTAGGGTCTGTAACAATTGTATAAGCCTGTGGCTGCATGGCTCTGGCAGACATTGAAGAAAGCATCAATGTTTCCGGATCACCACCTGAACCGGAGTTTTCTGTTCTCAGGTATTGAAAACCGTCCAGATAGTCTGTAATTCTTTTTGTGGTTGTAAAGCCGTTAAACCCGGTAATGGTTGTTGTATTTTCTTTTGAGAGCTTTGTTCCGTCTGCCCGGTATTTGGTATTGATGGTAACATCTTCGTTTCCGGATTTATTAACGTGCAGATCAGTGGGCAGGTTCAGGTAGTTATATGTAATAGAGCTGATGCCTTTATCCGGCATGGTGAGCATATTCCCATTCTGATCATAGGTGATGGTATTTCCTCCGCCTTCATAACCTGTCGGGTTTTGGGAAAGATCATTGATGTTTGTCGCCTGGTTTCCTGTATAGATATAATTCAGATTGTCAATTACCGTTGCGGTATTGCTTCCATACTCTGTTACGGAAGTTCTGTACAGTTTGCTGATATTTCCGTTGAGGTCATATGATAATGATTCCGTATTTTCTTTGCTGTATGGGTTGCCTGGGTTTTGATAATAACCAGCTGTCATTCTGTTCATTGAATCATACGCATAGCCGTATCTTTTTGGCGTAAGTGAAGGGTTTACACCTACTGTTTCTACAGCTCTCCAATCTACTTCCGTAATGTTTCCGTTGTATTTTGGGGTTACATTCTTTCCTGAAAACTGTGCAGGATCCGGATTATCAATTCCATTTTTTTGATTGTATCTGATGGCATAAGAAAAAAGTTTTCCTCCCAGATCAGCCAATCCCATCTGGTTTTTGTTGATATCGGATAGCCACCCACGGATATTGTAGGTATAATCTATACTTTGAAGATTATTGCCTACTTTTCTGCTGGTAATTTGAGAAAGCTCGTTATAGGTGTTTTCCGATAATAGTTCTTCGGGTTTATCATCTACCTGATGATAGTGCTGTAAAAGTCTGTTTCCGGAATCATAAACATAATGCTGTTTAATGATGACTCCCGGTTCGCCAGGCTTTCTTACATGATAGACATTGCTTTTTTGAGGAACACCTATAAAATCAAGCTCAGATTCTGTTTTGGAATATCCGCCTAAATGATTAATAGAATGAGATCCAATAGCCCTTCCTTTAGAATCATAATAAATGTAATTTTTCGTCCAGTTATCATCTTCAATATTCTTTACAAAATTCATTACGGGAAGACTTTTTGTACTTACCGCATTAGCTGTTGAGTTATCAGAAAGTAAAGTTTTTCCCATAATTGTATTGGGAAAAGCCGGATTGAAGCTGTAGGAAGGATAGGTATCATAATAATTAATACTTAAGATTTGGGTAATACCGGTGGGAGTGGAAAGCTTAGTATAATATACTGGCATGCCGTTTAAGGTCCATCCTGCTGTAGCAGTCCTGGTTTCGTATAAATTAGCATTGATATTGGCACTGTTTTGTATTGATGCCCTGCTGGCAGGATTATTGGTGATTCCAGTGTAAACGGTTCTTCCAAACTGATCATATTTGATAAAAAGCCATTGCCCTTTTCCTTTAAGAATAGTATCCTGGGTCAGGATAAGCTGATCAGCTTTATTATACACCATATATTCCCAGCCTTTTCCCGGGATTTTCTTTTCCACCAGTCTGTTCCATCCATCGTATCGGTATTGGTAGCAAAGGTTATCCAATACAGTCGGTGTTAATGTAGAAGCAGAGGCTAATGGGGGAAGCGTATAAGCCAGTCCGCCATATTCATTGTATACATAGTACGTATCTGCATTCTGGGTTCCGTCTTTTTTTCTTGTTAAGATGGTCTGTCCTTTCTTATTTTTGAATTGGGTGGTTACATTACCATCCTCATCTGTAACAGCAGATTTGTATAATGTATTTTCAGGATATGCCCCTGAAAGGCTCAGTTCACTGTTTGTTCGTCCTTCTACCCAGCTTGTGACCACAGTATATTTTTTTACGGCATCTGCTGAGGTATTGGCTTCATAAGAAAACTGTACGGGATGTCCGGCCCAGTCGTTCCCGACCTGTTTTTGCTGCTGTGGTCTTCCCAGGGGAGAAGATTCCAGCACTTTTTCGGCATAGATTTTTTCATTTCCATATATTGAAGCAGCATTGGAAAGCGGGTTGGTATATAAAGCCCCATTTTGTGTCCCTGACTGCGGAACGGGAAGGTAGCTTTTTACCTGTCTTCCATAGGCGTCATATTCTATGGGAACAGCGATATCTTTTCCGGAGGGTGTTGCTTTTATAGCGATGGTTTGCCTGGCTCTTCCCAGCCCGTCAAGATACTGTACGGATTCTATTTTTTTGGAACAGTCTTCCGTTAAACAGTTTTTTTCATAGATATAGTTTTCTGTCTGAGTAAGGTTGGTCTGCGCATAAGTAAAACCAACCACAAACAAATTGAGTAGTATTATTATTTTCTTCATTGTGTTTAGTTTTTATAATGGTATTGATATTCTTTCAGGGTTACATCATTCATATCCACTATTTTTTGTAATCTATTACTGGCATCGTACTTATAAATTACTCTGATTCCGTTAGGCGGAGTAGTAGTGGTTGTTCCTATGAGGGGATCATAGGTGGTTGTGGTTATTTGAAAGTCCTTCAATGCGGCTGTTTTTCTGAAATTATCCAGTACCGTAAGGAGTGCCTGCTCATTGGCTGGGTTTTGAGCATCCGCATTAGAGGCATCTACAATAGTCTGAATATAAGGAGTCACCTGTGCGTAGGTTGCTCCTTCAATCTTAGCAATAGGCTGTGTTTTGTCATAGCCATATACAATAGCCGTGGGAATTCCTACGGAAGATGTGAACTGCAGAAGATTTCCTTTTTCGTCATAGAGATCAAATTTGAGTGTCGTTTTTGTCGTTCCGTCACTCATGTTAGTGGCTAACACTGAAGTAGGTAACGTACTGCCTGCATTGTCATATTTTGTCTGTATTTTAGATAGTGTTTTACCATCGTTTTTTTCTTCCTGTACAACAGGAACGTCCAAAATACGAGCGTTGGAAAGGTTGGCGTATCCCGTTTCCGGATAGGTATAGAATTGTTCTACTGTATTTCCATCCACCACTTTTTTGGTAGAGGACACACCAAAATTGAACGCATTGAAATTGGTTTCCGATTTTTCTTCTATACTCTGTCCGTTATCAAAATAGCTGGTGGAGGTAACCGATGATTTTTTCAGCCATGATGTTTCTGAAGTGAGCGTTTTATTGCTCCAAAGAAGGTAATTCTCAAGTCCGGGGATTTCTTCGAACGTGTAATTATTCTGCTCCAAAACCAGAAGTTTGTTCTGTGCATTATAGACTTCTTTTTTATCCAGTAATCCACCGCTTGTTAAAGAATAATAAGGCCAGTAATCTCCATTTTTAGGAAAATCTTCCGGGTTTTTGTAGTAATATTTCACATAGCCGTTGCTGTTATCACTCTCCATTATTTTCACATTTTTATACAATGGGTAGTTGTCTGCATTCACATCTAATTCCGGATAGAATAAAACACCTGATGAGGCCTGGCTGTCTGAAAAACTGTTATATTCAAATCTGGTAGTTTTTACAGGAGTGGTTTCCGCTTTGCTGTTATAATAATTAATACTGCCGATTCTTATTCCTTTTCCGGTCACCTTGTTGGGAAAAGGCTGCGGAATATGTTCCATTCCGAATAAATTAGCCTGTCCTCTTCCCCCGGATCCTTTAACCGATAAGACGTAATTTCCGGGTGGCAGATCATATTCTCTTACCGAGTAATATTGGTAAGAATAACACTGAGTTCCGCCGATAACCGCTCCGCCACTATTATAGATCACATAATCTACGCTGGGCGGAGTATTGGTATCCCAATAAGGTGGGACAGGATAGAATTCTTCAACTCCAAAAACAATAAACACTTTTTTGGTTGGTGTTGTTCCTGAAACCGTAAAGGGGTAATTGGGTATTGGCTTAGTGGTATTGTACAGTATATCCTTGAATGGACTCAAATATTGTAATTCCGGATCTATAAAGCTGTTTCCGCTCAAAATAGAATTTGCATAGCTTTGCTCATTTTGGTCCTTATAATATTGATTAGGCTCAAAATTATATTCTACCACCCCTTTGGCAGGGCTTATTATTTTCCTTAAAATTCCCTGAGCTGCTTTTGGCAATGAGGGTAAAGAAGATTGGTCGCATAAATCATGGGGGCTTATTCCCGGAGATTGAGCAGCTGAAGGCACACCATATTCAAATTCCGTTGTTTCAGAAACAGATTCATTCTTATCCAGCTTTTTAAGTTTCGTTAAGGTTCTTTTATAATCAGCATAAAAAGGATTTCCCGAAGATGAATAATTATATCCAAGCAAAATATATTCAAAACTATAGCCGGAAATCAAATGATTGTAATTATCTCTTAAAGTCAATTTCTGAAGCTGATACGGATCGTTCATACCGCCTTCCAGAGCAGAATCATATAAATAGTCAAATTCAATTTTTCCAAATCCGGGTGAGGTAATACTTTTTAATTTACTTGTTTGATAGACAATCGTTGTTGAATTGTTCTTATATTTTATATCCTTCTGATACGTAAAATTGGCAAGTTCAACATTATTGGCATCTTTAATCTGGGATAAAAAGAATGCAGATTTATAGACTTTTCCTCCCGGTGAAAAGACATTTCGTTCCTGATTACTTCTGCTATAATCGTTAAAGAAGTATTTTGTGCCATTTGTATCAGTTATCGTAAATGAATCGAGGATAAGTGTTGCAGTATTACTGGTGCGGGTATACTCAATTTTAATTTTATTGGAAGAAAGATTGATCAGTTCAAAAGTATTATCGGTAAGATTCCTCTTAAATCTGAATTTTCCGGAAAGTCCCGGAAGATTGTAATAATAAATGTCATTAAAATTATTTTTACCGTAATTGCCATTGGTTGGATCATCATACATTTCATCAATATCAGTTTCTATACTCCTTGAGATAACTCCTCCGGCAAAGACTGTCCACCCCGTACCCGTTTGGCTGGCAGGTTCATTTTGTGAGACATTCATTGGATTGTAAGACAGCCCAACATTTAAGTTCATCCCATTATTATAGGTTGGTAATCCTAACAAAGGAAATGAAATATCCGGAAGACCTGTTGCATTGGATACAGGAGTATTGGCATAGGTGGCAAGGGAAGAAACGGAAGGTACAGGTCTGGAAGAGTCTCCGAAATTAACCTGTTGCTGCTGCTGGGCATAAATCTGCTCTATACCGGCAACAAGGATTGCCAGTGAAATGATCGTTTTTTTCATGATCTCGTGTTTATTTCTTAATTAATTTGGCATTCGCCGTTTTGTTAGTATCAGATTTTATAGTCACCAGATAAGCTCCCTGAACCAAAGCCTGAGTATTGATCTTGGTCACTCTGTTCTTAGTTTTTATACTCTGAAGCTGTCTTCCACTCATATCATACAAAAGAATATCAGCATCTTTGAAATCAAAGCCGATTTCTACGTAAGCATAATCGGAAACAGGATTTGGATAGATTTTGATATCGTATTTTTCAATTAACTGATCCACCTGTTTGTCACCCAGTTTTACAATCTTCCAGTTCTCTTTGCCCAGTTCTTCTGCACTGGTTACTGCCAGAACAATGGAACCATCTCTGTTCAGTTTCAAATCTGAAAGTCTCTCTTCTTTTTGCATGGATTCTCCTTTCACATGCTTTCTCCACTGTTCATTACCATTCTGATCCAAATACAGCATCCAGAAGGTTTCATCATCCGTTTGAATTCTTCCTTCTGCCTGGGTATAACCTCCTAATAGAATGCCTTTGGAAGATTTATCATCTGCGGAATGAATCACGCTCATTCCCATCAGGATATCACGGTTCTTGAAATTGTAGGATTTCTGCCACTGTTCATCTCCTCTTTCATTTAAAGAAATCAGCCAAAGATCTGTTCCTTCTTCAATGCCTACAGTTTTATTTCCTGATCTTTCGGATCTTGATTCTCCACCAATGATAAAGCCTGTTGACATTAATGCCAGGGTTCTGATATGATCATCACCTTTTCCTCCGAAATTCTTTTCCCATTCTACTTTTCCGTTTTTGTCTAATTTGACGATCTAGTAGTCACCTTCACCGAAATTTTCAGTTTGTTTCGAGTTTCGGGATACGGAATTCGAGTTTTGAACGTTTGACACAGAACCCGCACCTCGCATCTCAGAACCCTTTTCAGATCCCGAAACACGAACCTCGGAACTTCTGGAATAAATTCCCAATAACGCTCCTCCATCTTTCGTTGGAATCATCTTCTCTACTTCGTCTAAGCCTTTTCCACCTAAGATTAATTGCGAGAGTTCTTTTCCGTTTTTATCAATTCTGGTAATCAAGACATCTTTGGAGCCGTAGCCTTTTGAAGAATTTTGAACATTCCCTGCAACAAAGAATCCTAAGTCTGTAGTTTGGATCACAGCTCTTGCTTCTTCATCAGAAGAACTTCCTAAAGTTTTTTGCCACAATTCATCTCCGAATTCATTGATTCTGATCAGCCAGATATCTGATCCACCTTTGGAATCCTCTTTTTTATCCAGTCCTTTTCCTGAATAGGAAGTTCCAGCTAATAGAAATCCACCATCTTGTGTGGTCACTGTTGCTGATAAATAATCATGATTTGATCCCGAGAAGTATTTCTCCCAGGCTTCTTCTCCCTGCTGATTCAGTTTTACAAGATGAAAATCATAACCGTTGTTTTGTTTGCTCGTTTGCTGTAATTTGTCGCTCTGAATCGAGCTTCCCGTTATCAGATACTGCTGATCAATAGTTGTAGTGACCTTGCTAAGAAAATCCTGAGTAGAGGATTTGATATCTTTCTGCCATATCACTTCCTGAGCAGAGATACCCAAGACAGTACATAAGGTCAATGCACTGATATAGAATTTTTTCATTCCCGTGTTATTGTTTTCTGAGTTAGTAATTAGCTTTATTAAAACTTCGCGAATTTAACGCTTTTTAAGATACGAAAACCATAAAACCATGATTTAACATATGCCTTACTATTGATTACTAAATTATTATCATAAAGTTTCCAATTGATTTTATTCTGCTATAAAATTATCTCTGGATAACGACAAAACATGTCGCATTAAAATCAAAAAACGTATCAACCTTAATCTGAACACTCAGACACAACAACGAAATTATATCATATAAAAGATCATATTTCTGTTTGTATCATAAGAATTAAATGCAATCTGCATATCATATTTAACCATTTCATTATCAGATATTGACACGCTTTATTCTTATTGATATTTTTACTGTATGATGAGAAAAAACTATTACCAGAAATTGGCATTTATGGTCACGTTGCTGACAATTTTATTGGCCTATCAGAAATACACCAGCCGGGAGAAAGAACCTTTTCCTGATGTAAAGTTCATTACAGCTCCTTCAAATTCTGCGGATCTATCAGATTTTGATCCTAATACACTGAGCAAAGATCAATGGCAGAAACTTGGGTTTTCAGAGAAGCAGACTGCTACAATTCTCAAGTATAAAGATATTGTGGGAGGAAAATTCACATCAAAAGAGCAGTTGAAAAAATGTTACGCTATTTCTGAAGAGAAATTCAGTGAATTGGAATCTTTCATTTTACTTCCTGAAACATTGAAAAAGGGAAATTCTAAGGAGTATAGTACAATGGATAGGAAAGAAATTACCATTACGGGAAAATTCAATCCTGATCGGTATTCTGCCAATGACTGGCTCAAAATGGGCTTCAGCGAAAGACAGGCAGATGCTATTTTAAAATACAGAAATTATCTTGGGGGAAGTTTCATCAGCAAAGAGAAGTTTAAAGAATGTTTTATCATTTCTCCGGAAAATTATAGTAAACTTGAACCTTATTTGCTTCTGCCAGCAAAAACTCCCGAAACTTTCAAAAATTCAGCGAAGAATAATACAGTAAAAACTAAAATTAAATATCATTCTTTTGATCCTAATCAACTGGACATAGAGGACTGGAAAGCCTTTGGATTTTCAGAAAAACAAGCCATTACCATCATTAATTACCGGGATAGAAATCTACGGGGAAGTTTTAAAAGCCCGGATGATCTACAGAAATGTTTTGTGATTTCTGCTGAGAAATTTCAGGAAATGAAACCTTATATCAAACTCCAGGAAAAGCAACAGGAAAAAACAGATTTTTCAAAAACAGATCTCAATACTATTACTTTCAGACAACTTATAGAATTTGGTCTGGATGAAAGAAGCGCCGGTTCTATCATTGGCTTCAGAAAAAAGCTGGGTGGATTTATCAATAAGCAGCAGATTTTAAGCACTTACAATATTGATCAGGATCTTGTGCAAAAGCTAATTTCAACAGCACCGCTGAATACTTCAGATGTGCCCAGATATTCATTAGTGGAAGCTCCGGAAGAATGGCTTAAAAATCATCCTTATTTCAAATATTCAGCAGACAAAATCATATTCTACCGGATCAGTAATCCTGATGATAAAAAAATATGGAAACTTTTAAAACTGAAACCTGAGTATGAAGAAAGAATGAGATTATATATAAAATAATTCAAGCCAGATAAAAAATAAACGAAACTATTCCAAAAAATAATTTTTGGAATAGTTGATTATCTGAAACAATATTTTAAATTTTAGTGATGCATATAATTGCTGGGGCCACTGGTACCTTCGATAGATTCCGGCAGTATTCCATAACGGTTACGTAAATCAACTGTACCTAGGGTTTTTCCTGTGTTGATATCAATGACGCTAATGGTTCCGGAGTTCAAGTTAGGGAGGTCCAATAAATTATTTTGTACTGCTACAACATCTTTTCCTGATTTGGTTTTAAAGAAAGCCATATGATGCGCTCCTTTATCAGCATCAAAAGTCTTCAAAAGTTTTAGCTGGGGAAGATTACTTAAATCAAAGACAAGTACTTTTCCGGGATCTGCAAAACTCACATACAACCTGTTTGAATCATCAATATACATCTCGAGAGCCCAGCCTAATCCGTGTGTGCTTCCATCAAAAAGCTTAGTAAAAGCATCATATTTTTTGGTTGCCGTATTGTATGGAGCAATCCAGATATCACCCCCGATCATTGTTGTAGAAAGTGCGTATTGCGGAAATTTTCCACGCAAAAGTAAAACCTCAACAGGAGCAGACATGTCTGTTGGCGAGTCTGCTACACGATATGTCTCCTTTATCTCATAGGTATTGAGATCTAATAAAGTACAGGTATTTCCCAATCCTGAAGTAAGATCCGGGTGGATGGTTGAGGTGACCATCATTAATCCTTTTTCTTCATTAACTGAAATACCATGCGGATACATTATAAATTGATTGGGATTAGCCTGAATGGGTGCTTTAATTGTTTTGATAAGCTGATTATTATTAGCATTAAAAACACCTACACTGCCATCCTTCAGCCCTCCTGCTCCTCCCATAAAGGTCATAAAATATCTTCCGTCATTCGTGAAAAATAAATTTTCTCCTACTGTATTCTCACCAGTATCAATAGGTGTTGCATTAATTAATTTTGGCAGTCCATTTTGATCTTCTCCCGTTTTTATCTCATAAAGATAACTACCCCCCAAAGCAGTAGTAAACATTTTTTTTGCATTTTGGTTGTAATAGATATGATGTGGTAATACACCAACACCCAATTCCAGCCTGCTGCTGATATTTCCAAAATCCGGAGCTTCAGGGTCTAGTTCTATAACGGCAATTCCATCTGGTAATCCTTTCAAGCTTCTATAATCAATGTAAAAGGAGGAATCATGTGAATGATCCGGATCGTGCTCATTTAGACAACTGGTAAAAGTTATCAAAGTCACAAATAAAAGGGCTGCAATAAATTTTAATTTCATGATTTTCAGGTTATAGGTGTTATTGTTATAAATATAATATATTTCTTGTGAAAAATAAAATATATTACACTAATATGTGAAAAATTATGAAATAAAAATAATTCATTCGTATTTCAAGTAGTTGATACTGGAAAATATAGGGAAACCGTTAAAGTATAGTATAAGTTTTAGTCGAATGTTTTACTGGAATCTGTAAGCATAGAATTCAATGCACTCAGTTCATCTTCTGTAAGATCTCTCCATTTTCCAATCGGGAGGTCTAGTTTGATGTTCATAATACGGATTCGCTTCAGTTTTTTTACTTCATATCCGAGGTATTCGCACATTCTTCGGATTTGTCTGTTCAGCCCTTGCGTAAGAACAATTCTGAAATTCATATCATCAATCTTTTCTACCTCACATTTTTTTGTAACGGTATCCAGAATAGGAACACCATTACGCATTTTTTCCAAAAATCTTGGATTAATCGGCTTATCTACACGAACTATATATTCTTTCTCGTGATTGTTGCGTGCTCTCAGAATTTTATTAACGATATCCCCATCACTTGTCAGTAAGATTAGCCCCTCACTTGGTTTATCTAATCTTCCGATAGGAAAAATCCTTTTCGGGTGGTTGATATAATCTACAATATTATTTTTTTCACGTTTTGTATCTGTAGTACATACAATTCCTACCGGCTTATTAAAAACGATATACACCGGCTTTTCCTGAGGTTCTCTGATAGGTTTTCCATCTACCTCTACAAGATCTTCATCGGAAACTTTTGTTCCCATCTCCGGAATTTTTCCGTTTATTTTGATCCTGCCCTCTTCTAAAAGTTTATCTGCTGCTCTTCTTGAGCAGTACCCTACTTCTGATAAATATTTATTGATACGTGTCTTTTCCATTAGTCTTTTCCGTAGCCGGTATAATTTTTATTACTGAAAATAGTAATTCCATAGCTTAATCCTATGAAAAACCCATCAGCGTCATCTTTCAATTTATGTGATTCAAAAACAATTCCTCCTTCCTGGCTTAATCTTTTTGAATAGGAAACCTGCATTCCCAATCTTCCACCCCAAAACTCTGTTTCTGAAATAGCAGAATGATTAAGTTGCTTTCCATAATTAATGTCTATATAAAAAGGCCGTTCCCCAGGAGAAAAAATAATCTTAGGCTGAATAATCCAATAGATCAAATGATAATTATCCTGTATAAAGCTGTATTTGAATCCGGTTCCTATGGCAAAGTTAGGAAGAAAATTATATCCTCCGATAGCAGTGATACTATAAGTAAGATTTCCTAGTGAAGATCTGCTCTCAATATACTGCGAATTATTGGTTTGATTTTTCTTATTAATATTAAAACCTGCATTAAGAGAAGGATTGAAATAAAAATCCATTTTTGATTTTCCAGTTTCCGTATTCTGGGAAAACGCTTTAACAAAAACAAGCACCAATAAGAAAAAGGATAGTTTTATTTTCATAAACTTTCAAATCTGTACTCGTTATTCAAGAACTGATCTGTAGCATTTTCAATAGCATAGTCACCGATTTTGGTGCGTCTTAACTGAGTCAGATAGGCTCCTACTCCCAACTCCTGCCCTATATCATGTGCAAGACTTCTGATGTATGTTCCTTTTGAACATCCTACCATGAAACTTACTAAAGGAAAATCTATTTTAATATCCTTAATGTAATGAATGGTTGTTTTTCTGGCCTTCATTTCTACTTCTTCCCCAGCTCTTGCAAGGTTGTAAGCTCTTTCACCATCAATTTTAATGGCTGAATAAATGGGTGGTTTCTGTTCAATTTCGCCAACAAATTTTTCCAGCACTTCTTTTACCTGTTCTTCGGTAATATAGGAGATATCCTGATGAAGAATTTCAGGCTTTTCAGTATCATAGGATTCTGTCTGTACTCCAATCTTAATCTCCGTCCAGTATTCTTTGGGAGCATCCTGGATTTCAGGAATTTTCTTGGTGAATTTTCCGCAGCACACAATAAGAAGCCCTGTTGCTCTGGGATCTAAAGTCCCTGCATGCCCGATTTTAAATTTTTTAGGAAGATCAAACTCCCTTTTAAGTTTGTATTTCATTTTATTGACAGCCTGGAAGGAAGTCCAGTCCAAAGGCTTATCCAATAAAAAAATGTATCCTGATTTCAGTTCTTCAGCAGTCATGAATGGGTATAAATGGGTAATTTCTTATTTAAAGAAATAAAAGTAAATCAACAGGGCAACTCCAACAAAAATACGGTACCAGCCCCAAGGTTTAAATCCGTATTTATTAAGCACTCCGATGAATGCTTTGATAGCGATAAGTGCTACGATAAACGCGACAACATTTCCTACTACAAAGATCATAATGTGATCCTGCGAAGACATAATCATTTCATATCCTTTCTGTGGGTTTGGAGTTTCTTTTCCCCAGGTTTTAACAAAAACTGAATACACAGTTACTGCCAGCATCGTAGGTACAGCAAGAAAGAAAGAAAATTCTGCAGCAGCTTTTCTGGTAAGTCCCTGTGCCATTCCTCCAATAATAGAAGCCGCACTACGGCTTGTACCCGGCATCATCGCGAGACACTGCCAGAAACCAATGGTCACTGCATTTCTTATGGTAATTCCTTTTTCATCATCAATCTTCGGATTTTTAAACCATTTGTCAGCAAACAGTAAAATGACACCTCCTAAAACCAAAACTGAAGAAATAGCGATCTGATTTCCAAGTACAGCTTCAATTTTATCATCGAATAAATATCCTAAAACCAGTGCAGGAACTACGGCAAAAGCAAGTTTAAAATAGAACTGAATATTATTTAAGTCAAAAAACTTTTTCCAGTATGCCACTACCACCGATAAAATGGCTCCAAACTGAATGGATACCTGAAACATTTTTAAAAATTCTGTTTCTTCAAGCCCCATCAGGTTAGCTGTAAATCCCATGTGTGCAGTAGAAGAAATCGGAAGATATTCTGTCAACCCTTCTACGATGGCAATAATAATTGCTTTGATTAAATCCATATTCTTTTAAAAAATTAAAAAAGATTAAAAGATTTAAGAATTAAAAAGACCAGCTGATTGGCTTAAATCTTTCAATACTTAAATTTTTTAATCCTTAAATAAAATTATTATTCTATTATTTTCTTTTTAAGATAGCGTATACTTCTATTACAAATCCTATAACAACAAACAGAGGTGCTATCCTGATTCTTCTCATAGAAAAGATATCATCATTCCATGAGTTCGGGTCAAATTTACCATCTACCGTATTGGCATCCGGGCCCATCATCAGTAGAAATCCTATGACAATAAATGCCAGTCCTATCAGCATCCACTTGAAATTCTGCGGTCCGAAATAGAAAGCGTTTTCCTGTGGTACTTCAGCTTCATGTCCAAAGTCTGAAGCGGAAAATTTATTTGTTTTTTTGCTCATTGTTAAGAGTAATATAAATCGTCAACGTTTGATTTTAAGAACCTCCATGTAGCGAAAATTGTACTTAAGACAGAGATAAAAACTCCTACTCCCAATACCAGGATCACTAACCAGAAGTACTGGTTGTTGTCCTGTACGAAAGCGGAACCAATCTGGCTCGTGAAATAATACCAGACACCACCTAAAGCAATAAGACCAATTACAGAACCAATAGCTCCTAAAATTATAGCTTCAATGATGAAGGGTTTAAGAATAAATCTTCTTTTCGCTCCTACCAGCTGCATTGTTTTAATAATAAATCTCTTCGAGAATATTTTCAGACGGATAGAGTTGTTGATCAAAACAACCGCCAATACCAGAAACAGAATTGAAAATCCTAAGATCCACTTTAAGATTCTGCTCAGGTTATTGTAAACATCCACCATCAAAGTACTGTCATTTTTAACATCGATAATTCCGGGAACTGATTTGATCTCTTTGATAGCTTCATCAATTTTTGCTGGATCCACAAATTCCGGTTTTAAAGCAACTTCAATAGAAGAAGGGAAAATATTTTCTTCAAACAATGCATCACTGTCAATTCCCATACTTTTCTTGGCTTCTTTTGCAGCCATGTCTCTTGAAATATAGGTTGCTTTTTTTACTGGAGCTAGAGTCTGTACCTTTTTAAAAGTTTCTTCCTCCAGTTTTGCAATTTTTACAGAATCTTTAGCATCATAATTTTCATCAAAGTAGGCGTTCACCACCAATTGTTCTTTGATATAGTCAGAATATTTCTGGGCATTAATTAAAATAAGCCCCATTAATCCTAACAAAAATAACACTAAGGCAATACTTATCACTACTGTAATATTGCTGGACCGAAGCCTTTTCTTATTAAATTCATCTACAGATTTAGCCATTAATATTAAAATTTTTGGCTAAAATAGAAAAAAACTTCCGAAATTTGGGACGAAATAAAGAAAATCATTGTTAATAAAATCATAAAAAACCTTGAGTGTAAAAGCAAAAAAACATCTTGGACAGCACTTCCTGACAGATGAAAACATCGCAAGAAAAATCGTAGAAGGTCTTAGTTTTGAGAACTATAATAATATTATGGAAGTAGGTCCCGGAATGGGAGTTCTTACCAAATATCTTCTTGAAAAAGATCAGAACATTTACCTTGCAGAGATCGATACTGAGTCTATCGAATACCTGAAAAAAAATTATACAAAGGTTACTGAAGAGACTTTTGTGGGAGATTTCCTGAAACAGGACTTCAGTTTTATCAAAGATGATCAGATTGCCATCATTGGTAATTTCCCCTATAATATCTCTTCTCAGATCCTGTTTCAGATTGTAGATCATTATCAGCTGATCCCGGAAATGGTAGGTATGTTCCAGAAAGAGGTGGCTGAGAGAACGGCAGCTGTTCCGAGAACTAAAGATTACGGTATTCTTTCTGTTCTGATACAGGCTTATTATGATGTATCTTATATGTTTACGGTACATGAGAACGTCTTCAATCCACCACCAAAAGTAAAATCAGGGGTAATCCGTCTTACAAGAAATCCTAAAGAAGGTCTTGCAGGCAACGAAATTCTTTTTAAGCAGATTGTAAAAACAGGATTCAACCAGAGAAGAAAAAAATTGTCTAATGCATTGAAATCCTTAAATATTCCTGAAGCTTTAAAAGGTCATGAATTTTTAGATAAAAGAGCGGAAGAGCTTAGTGTAGCAGATTTTATACACTTCGCCAATCTCTGGAAAGAAAATCAATAAACTTCAATAATAAAAGCTCCTGATAAAGGAGTTTTTTTTTGGATTAACGGCGACAAACTTTATTCCTAAAAAGCAGAAAGCCTTTCAAAATAAATCTGAAAGGCTTTCTTTTATATTACATTATCAATTCTAGTTTCTGTTTTTCAGCATGATCCATCCTGACCAGTTCATCTGAGCTTTTGATCTTGGATACTCAAAGTTGAACTTATACCAGTATGTTGCTGTAGGAAGTCTCTTACCTCCAACTGTTCCGTCCCAGATAGGATTTTCTTTTGAGAATCTGAACATCTCTACTCCATATCTGTCATATATAGAACCTGTAAAGTTTTTAAAGTCTCCAAGAGCTTTAAGATCCAGAACATCATTGATTCCGTCTTCGTTCGGAGTAATAATGTTGTTGATCTGTAATGTAAAGAATTCTAGAGATCCTACGCAGTGTGTACCTACTCTTCTTACCAAAACTGTATAATTTGTATTGTCTAAAAGGTTGGTAAACACGTTTGAATCCTGCCAGCTGATTCCGTTGTCAATAGAATATTCCAAAGTACTTGGCATATTGTTCATCGGAGGGTTTTCAGCCGTGATCGTTACTGTTTTCTTGATGCTTTCATAGCTCAATGCAGTCACAAAAGGAGTAGCAGCACCCATTACTTTAGCTTCAAAAATTTTCTTACAAATTCCGTTATCAACTTCCACAGAATAGATACCCCATTGGTCCACATCAATTTTCTGTGTTGTTGCCCCTGTACTCCAAAGGTATTTAAAGCCCTGTCCTGCACCTGCGTCAAGAGTCACTTTATCACCGATACACATTTCAACATCTTTTAATGGTGAAGTGATTTCAGGAGTAACTTCAATTCTTATTGTTGCCGGATTAAGAGATTTACAACCTTTTGCTCCAATGGCATATACTGTAAATGTTGTTGTCTGATATAAAGTAACAGTCTGCATATTTCCTGTTCCCATGAAGTTACTCCATAGGTAAGTATCTCCTCCTTCAGCAGTAAGGGTTACTGATTCTCCCGGACAGATTTTTATTCTGGAAGCTTTTACTTTAGCAGTTGGGGTTACTTCTTTCAATAATTTCAATTCAACCATTTTACTACAGAAACCACCATTGGAAACCACCACATAAAGAATCTGGCCATCATTACCGTTATAGTTTAGCGGAGTCTGAATATAATTGTTGTTCTGTGCTATTGCATCTGCCTGATTCACATAGAACTTAAAAATAGCTCCCGGTGTCGGGCTGATGGTAGAGGTAATTGTACTTAAATCAAAAGTGGTAATATCCGGCGTGGTACAAAGCAGTAATGTAGCATCCTGAGCCTGCGGAGTAGTTCCTCCATGGATCTGAATAGTAGCTTTACCCGGACATGGATTCCCCGGAACACTTACTTCAATAGTATAAGTACCCGGCTGTATCGCTGTAATTGTGTTGGTAGTAGCATTAGGTACCGGTGCACCATTATAATACCACTGATAAACAAGGTTAGGGTCATTCACAGAAGCTGTGATTACCTGAGGCACATTATCACAAACATTGATATCAGAAGGTAATTTTGTTCCTGCAGGGTCTAAAAGGTCTACTCCAATATTGAAAGATCCTCCTTCCAGAAATACTGCAGAGTCATAACTGTGGTCACTATAATCGGCAATTACCATTTTGAAGTGGTACTGCTGCCCTGCTACTACAGTTGCTGTAGCTGTCAACGGAATTGTTCTTCCTGCAAAATTGGTTTCCACGTTACCTGTGTTATATCCGGCAAAATATTGTTCATTTACCGCTCCACAGCTGCCTGGTACTGCAGGGTGGATATTCGTAATACTTACAGGTCCTGCACCTCCGGGAAGTACAGCCATATTCACATAAGGTCCACCCGAAGTAGGTTTCAATAAGATCGCAAATGCATCTGCAAAGGTACATGGAAATGAACCTGTGTATTCTTCGGATGCAATCAGATAATTAAATTTAATCTGACTTGTCGTAGGAACGAAGTCAAATTCCAAAAGAACAGCATCATTCAATCTGTTTTCCACTACTCCAATCACCTGTGCAAGATCAGCATCTGATCCTCCACCGTTGACATCACTCAGTCCACCTTCAAAACTGTTACCAGCTCTTCTTGCGTAACCTGTGGAAAGAATAAGCCCGTCTTTAAAAGGGAAATTGGTTGTCGCCTTATGAAAATAACCCCATGCTCTGTTTGCATCACTTGCAGCATGATTAGGAGTAATCTTCACATTGGTTACATTGGGAGTAAGACAGGTATTGGTCCCGGATGAGATCAATACATCTTTAACCATTTTTTCAATAGTGTAAGCAGTTTCAGGGTACTGTGGAGCATTCACGTCAATAAAAACACCTGCTCTTCTGGAGGCTGCTGTAGGAGTTTCCTTTAGGGGTTTCCTTGGTGGCAGATCTTGTGAAAATAAAAAAGTCGAGATGACTAAAAAAAATAAACAAAGCGGTAGATATCTTCTCATAATATTTTTGTTTCAACAAATTTAATTTTTTTTTAAATATCTCACATACATATTTATATTTTTTACCACAAAAAAACAAAACATGCACCTTTTAAAGTAAATTTTCGTTAATTAACTCCCGCGTACATAATGTGGTACTATTGTATTACAAATTGTTTTAACATATTTATCCTCTATTTAAAATAATTCACAAAACACGATAACGTCTATGGTATAAAACAACAAAATCTTTCATTGCTGAAAGATTTTGTTGTTAATTTTATATTCTAAATATTTAGTTTCTGTTTTTCAAGAGAATCCAGCCTGAGCGTTGTTCCATTTTCTTACTGGCCGGGTTTTCCCACTGTACTCTATACCAATAAGTAGCAGTAGGAAGATTAATTCCTTTTAAAGACCCTGTCCAGATAACATCGCCTTTCGCAGCTTTGAATACCTCGGCTCCATATCTGTCAAAGATAGAAGCTGCAAAATCTTTGTATCCGCTGATTCCTGTGAAATCTATAGTATCATTTACACCGTCCATATTAGGTGTAATAGCATTACTGATAACGAATGTAAAATAGTCAAGTGAAGTACCGCATTTAGCACCTTTTACTCTTACCATCAGAGTATACATTGTATTATTCAGGATACCGGTAAATATATTCGACGGCTGCCATGTCAGCCCTCCGTCTATTGAGTATTCTAAAGTACCTCCTGTTGGATTGCTTGCGGTAAGGGTAAGAATATGATTATCATATACAACGTTGGTAAACTGTGGCAGATCAGGATTAATCAGCTGAGCAGAGAATGTTTTGGAACAAACTCCATTACTGATGATCACAGAATAAGTGCCGGCAACATTAGTCGTTATTGTCTGAGTGGTTGCGCCTGTATTCCATAAGTATGTATAATTTGGTCCAGGACCTGCATCAAGAGTTCCTTTATCTCCGGCGCAAACAAATACATCCTTCAATGTAGAAACAATTGCAGGAACTACTTCGATAGTAACTTTAGCCGGATTCACAGAGCTACATCCATTTCCTCCCAGTGCAAATACTGAATATTCTGTTGTTACAGTAGGAGTAACGACCTGTGTATTTCCATTTCCTGTAAGTCCTACCCAGTTATAAGTAATTCCTCCTGTAGCCGTCAATGTTACAGATTCTCCTTCACAGATTTTTAATTTGGATGCAGTAAGTCCTGCGATAGGTGGGCCAACCTGAACTGTTACACTTGCTGCTGTTGCAGAAATACAACCATTAGCTCCCACGGCAAATACCGTATATGTTGTCGTTACAGTAGGTGAAACAACCTGAGTATTTCCGTTTCCGGTAAGGCCATTACCCCAGTTATAGGTTACCCCTCCCGAAGCTGTCAATGTTACAGATTCTCCTATACAAATACGAGGTACTGATGAAACAACAGCAGCTACTGGTTTTACTTTATCTTCCTGCACAGTTACTGTTGAAGTATAGGTACAGCTCAGGTTTCCTGGTTGTGATATGTTAGTAACCGTTAAAGTATATGTTCCACCAGCACTTACAACTGGGGTAAGAGTATTCCCTCCGGACACGATGGTTCCTCCCGTTGTTGTCCAGGCGATAGTGGATCCCGCAGGTACTACAGATGCAGAAGCATTAATTGTAATCTGAGGGGTTGTACAGGTAATCGTTTGCGGCGCTGCAATTGTAAGAGTAGTTTGAGCTGTGCTTAATAATTGCAGAGATACTACATAGCTGCAGCCTCCGTTACTTGCCAATACATAAATAGTCTGGCTTCCTCCCGGTGGTGTATATGTTGTAGGCGTTGCAATAGAGTTTCCGTTAGCAGCATTGGCATCAGCCTGATTGACATAGTAAGTGAAAGTAACTCCTCCTGTAGTTGTGATCTGAGGCTGAGCTTCTGTAAGATTATAAGTTAATCCTGGCTGATAACATTTATGCAATATTGCATTTTGTGCTGTAAAAGGTTCTGATACTTCAATTGTTATGGTGGCGGGGTTTTGAGACACGCATCCGTTAGCACCTACTGCTGTTACAGTATAAGTAGTTGTAACAGTAGGAGAAACAACCTGTGTACTTCCATTTCCGGTAAGGCCATTGCCCCAGTTATAAGTAGCACCTCCTGAAGCAGTAAGTGTTGCAGATTCTCCTTTACAGATTTTTATTTTACTTGCGGTAAGTCCCGTAACTGGTGGAGCACTGTTTCCTGTTACGGTCACATTGCCCACTGCTGTACAGCTGATATTTCCGGGCTGATATATTTTTGTTATGGTTAAAGTATAGGTTCCGGCAGCATTGATAACAGGATTTAGAGTTGTACCCCCCGAAACAATATTTCCGCCTGTGGTTGTCCAGTTGAATGTAGCACCTGCCGGATAAACGGAAGCCGATGCATCCAATGTCGTCTGAGAGTTAGCACAGGTAAGTACTGCCGGAGGAGCAATAGTAGGCGTCATTTGTGGTGCTTTTACCAATTGCAGTTGCGCTACTTTAGCACAAAAGCCATTGGCTACTCTTACATATACTGTTCCTCCTGCACTTTGGTAAGCTGTGGGAGTTGGAATTGTATTTGTATTTCCTGCATTAGCGTCTGTCAGGGTCGTATAATATGAAAACACAGCTCCCGGAGTGGTACTTATTGAAGCCTGTGCTGATGTTAAATTAAATGTAGCATTTCCGGCAGCATAACAGGCCGTTAATGTAGCATTCTGTACTGTAGGAGATGTTCCCCCTACCACGGTAATGGTAGCCTCTCCCGGGCAGGTATTCCCCTGAATATAAACTTTTACAGTATATACTCCCGGTTGAGTTGCCGTATAGCTTGCATTGGTAGCCCCAGCAATCGGATTGGTACCTGAATACCACTGATATGTAATATTGGGACCCTGTACAGAAGCTGTAAAAGTTTGTGGTGTATTGTCACACATATTTACAGATGCAGGCAGCTGTACTCCAGCCGGGTCCAAAATTTTCACTCCAATATCGAATGATCCTGCTTCCAGAAATACTGCAGAATCAAAGTTAGGATCCTGATAGTCAGCAAGAACAATTTTAAAATGATACGTTTCTCCTGGTATTACAGTTGCTTTTGCTGTCAGAGGAATCGTACGCCCATTAAAATTGGTTTCAATCTGAGCAGTATTTGTACCACCGTAATAGGCTTCATTTTTAGGTCCGCAGTTTTGATACTGCGGGTGGATATTGGTAACACTTACAGCACCCGCTCCTCCCGGAAGCACTGCAAGATTGGTATAATTAGGATCAGATGCTTTTTTTAGAAGCAAGGCAAAACCATCTGTAATGGTACATGGAAAGTTTTGCTGATATTCTTTTGAAGCAAATAAATATCTGAAAGTAATTTCAGTAGAAGCTGCTACAAAGTCAAACTCTATTGAGGTAGCATTGGTCAGGTTATTATTCCCGATTCCCAAAGCATTCGCAAGATCTACATCTCCTCCTGTTCCAAGGTCATCACTTAAGGTTCCCTGAAAAGTATTTCCTGCTTTATTGGCGTATCCGGTAGAAAGTATAATCCCTTTACTAAACGGAAAATTGGTATTTGATTTATTAAAATATCCCCAGCTTCTGTTCTGATTGGTAGCAGGTAAGTTTGGAGATACGGTTACATTGCTTACGCTTGAACTGGTACAAGTGGTACCTCCTGATATAAGAACATCATTGATCAGCTGGGTTATAGGATAGCCTGATTCCGGGTAACTTGGTGCGTTCACATCAATAAAGACACCCGCTCTCAAAGAAGCAGCTTTAGGTTTTGCAGCAATTTCTACCCTCCCTTTATTTTGAGCCAAAACAAAGTTTCCTATGAAAGCCAGAAATAACGCTAAAAATAAATTTCCTCTCCTCCTATTTAACATTTTATATTATTTTAAACAAAAATACTATTTTTTTTGATTGAAATTCAAGTTAACACAATTTACATTATTACTAACGCAAATTTATTTATGTTAGGATATCAACTCTATTTATTTTAATATAATAAAAAAAGACTGACAAAATAGCCAGTCTTTCGATTATAATTTTAATTATTCTATATTTTTAAGTAATATCCATCCTGTTTTCACGGTAAGTTCCTTACTCGCAGGATCTTCGAAGGTTATCTGATACCAGTATGTGGAAGTAGGAAGTTTTTTACCCTGGAAATATCCGTCCCAATATGGCCTCACTTTTTCAGCTTTGAAGACTTCTCTTCCGTATCGGTCAAAAACCTGTCCACTGAAATTTTTATAATTAATAACTCCACTGAAATCAATACTATCATTAAGGTTATCTCCATTTGGAGTAATCACATTTTTCATAACGAATGTAAAGAATTCAAGGAAGCCTACACAGCTTGTAAACTTAACTCTTACCCTGATTGAAATGACTTTATTTTTAGGGACATTATTAAATACATTTGAAGCCTGCCATGTAACTCCGTTATCCACTGAATATTCCAGAATACCGTTACTTGGATTACTTGCTGTAAGAATCATTGTTCCATTATCATTATAATCCACTTTTATTACTTCAGGAATCACTGCTTTAATAACCTGTGTCTTATACTCTTTTGAACATACCCCATTGCTTATCATTACTGAATATTCTCCCGGAGTTGCAACAGTAATACTCTGACCTGTTTCTCCATTACTCCACTGATAGGTATATCCAGGGCCTGAACCTGCATCCAGAATGATTTTATCTCCCTGGCAGATATGTCCTCCTTTTAAGTTTGAAACGATAGCCGGTACTACTTCAATCGTAATACGTGCCGGCTGCAAAGATTTACATCCCTGTGCTCCGATAGCATATACCGTATATGTAGTGGTTTGGGTAGGACTTACAGTTCTTATTCCGCCAGTAGTGGCTGCAGAATCACTCCATTGGTATGTCACTCCACCGGAAGCTGTTAATAATACAGATTCACCTGCACAGATTTTTAATCGGGGAGCTGTAAGCAATGCTGTTGGAGTTTCCTCTTTTCTTAAAGTTAAGGTTGCAATTTTACTACAGAAAGCACCATTGGAAACCAGTACATATAATACCTGCCCATCTGTACCGTTGTAGGTTGTCAGATTGGTGATATAGCTATTATTTTGAGCCTGCGCATCAGCCTGATTGGCATAAAAACGGAATACCGCTCCCTGTGTTGTACTAATCAGAGGTTTTGCTGTTTCTAAATTAAAGGTACTGAGTGCTGGTGTTGTACAAAGCTTAAGTTCAGCATTCTGTACTGTAGGGCTTGTTCCTCCAACAATGGTAATAGTTGCTTCACTAGGACACTGATTGCCCGGAACCATTACTTTTACAGTATATACTCCTGGCTGGGTAGCAACATAAATAGCACTGGTTGCTCCCGGAATGGCAACTCCATCTTTATACCACTGATAAGTCATTCCCGGAATGGCTGCTACCTGTGCTTTCAATTGTTTCGGTGTATTGTCGCACATGTTGATGCTGCCTGGCAAAACTGCTCCGGCCTCATCTACAATTTTAATTCCGACATCAAAAGATCCCCCTTCCAAGAAAACAGCAGAGTCATGGGAAGGATCCTTCGCATCTGCCAATACCATTTTAAAGTGATAGGTTTGTCCCGGAATTACATCTGCCACTGCTGTTAAAGGAGTTGTTCTCCCAAAATAATTAATAACCAGATGCGGATTCGCCAAAGCTCCAAAATAAGTTGCATTGATAGGTCCACAGCTGAATCCATTTCCTGCAGGAACAATATTGGTTGCACTTACAGGTCCTGCACCACCTGGTAATATGGCAAGATTAGTATAGGTAGGATCTCCAACTTTCTTTAATAATAATGCAAAAGCATCAGAATATCCTGTACAAGGATAGTTGGATGTATATTCATCAGAAACGAATATATAATTAAATTTTACCTGATTTGAATTGGGTACAAAATCAAATTCAAGTGCTACAGCATCCGTTAAGCTAACGTTGGCTCCGGTAGCTGCCACAAGATCGGCATCACTTCCTGTTCCTACTGATTGCCCAACAGCTGATACATAGTTATTACCAGCTTCCGAAGCGTATCCTGTAGTAAGGACAATCCCATCAGTAAAAGGAAAGCTTGTTGTTCCTTTATGAAAATATCCCCAAAATCTATTGCTGTTAGTCACATCATGATTAGGAGATACTGTAACGTTCGTCACATTGGCTGTTGTACAGTTGGTACCCCCATTGATCAAAATATTCTTCACCAATTGCTCGGGTGTATAGTTTGAAGGTGTGTAAGGCGGTACATTCACATCTATGAATGCTCCAGCTCTAAGACTGGCAGCAGAAGGCTTTATCTTCTCTGATTTTCTGACTGGTCTTGTTTGAGAAAGTGCAGAAACAGAAATCAATAAAAAAGAAAAAAGGAAAAAATAGTTTTTTAGTCTATAGATTAACATTTTGTTTTCATTTGTTCAAATGTAGCAAAAATAATAATAACAAATCAGCCTTTAACATTACTATTTTTCAAATAAACACCTAGATTCATAATATTTTTTTCTTATTATTACGTTTTCCGCAAATCATTAGAATAAAAATCCACTTATAAAAAACAGATCAACCCAATTGATCTGTTTATATTTCATTATCATTATTCAGTTACAACTATTCTTCTTTTTTCAATTGCTCAATTTCATTTTTCAGCTGAGAGATAATATCTTTTAATGCTTTTATTTCGTTTTTATTAGAGTTTACATTACTTCTCAATATTACGTTTTTTGCTCTTTCATTGTGATCTTCTTCTTCCTCTTCTTCATTAATCTCTTCAATGTCTTCCTGGATATCTTCTATATCCTCATTGATCTCTTCAATGTCTTCGCTGATTTCTTCGATATCCTCACTGATCTCTTCGATATCTTCCTGAATGTCTTCAATATCTTCACTGATCTCTTCAATATCTTCCTGGATATCTTCAATTTTCTCGTGACTTTTATTAACCGACATCTGGATAAAAATGGCCAGATAAATAGCTTCCAGAGAAAGCACTGTAGTAAGAATCAGAAGCATCTTATCAAAATCCACTATATGCAGCATTGGAAGCAAAAACGAAGTAAGAAACAGCAAAGTATGTACAATCAGAGACTGAATAGACCCTATCCATGATGTAATACTATCCGCTATTTTTTCAAGAACTTCTGTTTTTTCGTTATATTTTTTCATCCTTTATATTTTTATAACAGTTCTTTGGTTACCCCTAATCCAAACAATGCAAAATCATATTTTGCAGGATCTGCTTCATCAAATTTTCTAATGGTAGCATCCAGTTCTTCTACCGTTTTCCAGTCATTCTGTGTTCTGGAAACCAATCCCAATTTTCTGGAAATATTTCCGGTATGCACATCCAAAGGAATGGAAAGGTTTTTCTGATCTATATTTTTCCAAATTCCAAAATCTACCCCCCGCTTATCTTTACGCACCATCCACCTCAGAAACATAATAATCCTTTTGGCAGAAGAGTTTTTGTAAGGCGAACTGATGTGTTTATGACTTCTGTGTTTTTCTGTTTCCAGAAATCCATTCCTGAATCGTTCTATAGCGTGGAGAAAATTATTCTCCGGCTCTTTTACTTCAAACAGACTTTCCAGGCTTTCATTTTCTTTATAAATCCTGTTGAACTGTTTGATGAAATAGGAAAAGTCCTGTCCATTGAAAGTTCTGTGAATACTTTTATCCTGAATAGCTTCCAGATCTTTTTCTGAATAATTCATCACAAAATCATAGGGAGAATTTCCCATAATATCAAGCATCTTATCCGCAGAATTAATGATTGATTTTCTGTTTCCCCAGGAAATTGTGGCTGCCAGAAATCCTGCAATTTCAATATCCTGTTTTAAAGAAAAACGATGAGGAATCTGTATGGGATCATTTTCAATAAAATCAGGAGTATTATACTGATCTGCTTTTTCGTTGAGAAAATCTCTGAGTTCTTCAAATTTCAGCATATTCATTCTAAATCTTTACACTTTCCAAAGCTTTTGGTAAAAATGTATTGGGGAAAATATTTCTTGCTTCATCAGTAAACACAGTCAGATCAGCATATCTGTTGGAAAAATGTCCTAAAATTAATTTTTCAACCTGAGCTTTCTGGGCAATCGTTGCCGCCTCCAATGCCGTAGTATGTCCTGTATAATCAGCCATTTCCTTCAAATCATGTAAAAATGTCGATTCATGATAGAGAACGGTAACATTTTTAATAATCGGAATCACACTTTCAAGGTAACGCGTATCGCTGCAAAATGCGTAGGATACCGGCGGAGCAGGTTCAAGAGTCAGAATTTCGTTTTTAAGAACATAGCCATCACTCAATACAAAATCTTTTCCTGCTTTTATATTGTGATAATCACAGGTTTCAATCTCACTGTATTTGGCAATTTCTTTCATATTAAGATGTCTGTCTTTCGGCTTTTCCTTAAAAAGGTAACCGTTACAGTAAATCCTGTGATCCAGCGGAATAGTATATACCTCTACTCTGTTGTCTTCATATATTTTTTCGGAATAATCTTTATCCAGTTCATGGTATACCACTTCAAAACCGCGGTGTGTTTCCGTAATCTGGAAAATGGTTTCCAGCATCTTCTTAATACCTTTCGGACCATAAACATGCAGCGGGGTATCTCTTCCTAAAAGACGGAAAGAAGCAATAAGTCCCGGAAGCCCGAAACAATGATCCCCATGAAGATGGGAGATAAAAATATGATTGATTTTTGAAAATCTTGCTTTTGCTTTTCTCAGCTGTACCTGTGTACCTTCTCCACAATCAATAAGGAAGAGCCTTTCTTCCATTTCCAGCAGCTGAGCTGTGGGTGATGTATTGATAGTCGGAATTGCTGAGTTGAAGCCTAATATTGTTAAATAAGTACTCAAATCAATAATTTATTATAACAAATGTACGACAGAAAATCTAAATGGGTAGTTCACCCTGATATTTAAACTTAATCAGTCACTTTTAAAAAATCCATAAATAAATCTAAGGCCTGCTTACGGTGGCTGATTTTGTTTTTGTCTTCCGGATCCATTTCTGCAAAGGTTTTTTCATATCCTACCGGAACAAAAATAGGATCATACCCGAATCCTTTGAAGCCTTTATTTTCTGTCAGTAAATTTCCGTGAACTCTTCCTTCAAAATATTGCGCTCCGTTTTCATCATAGTAGCACAGAACAGTAACGAAATAAGCCTTTCTATTTTCAATTCCTTGCATTTCCTCCAGCACCTTTTCAATATTTTTCGCAAAATCGTGATCTCCGGCGTAACGTGCAGAGAAGATCCCAGGTCTTCCATCCAAAGACTCTACTACAAGTCCGCTATCATCTCCCAAACTTGGAACACCTGTTTTTTCGAAGCAGTATTTTGCCTTGATCAGGGCATTGGCATGAAAAGAGTCTCCATCTTCCACAATTTCTTCGTGAATATGATAATCGGTAAGACTTTTCACAACGCAATCACTTCCCAGGATCTGTTGAATTTCTTCTTTTTTATGTTCGTTGTGTGTAGCTACTAATAATTCCATTTCTATATTCATTTTCAATTTTACTTTTTTAACCTGGTTACTTACATTTCAGCATAATGCACTTTATACTTTTTCATAAAAAGATAATAGAATAAAGAGAAAAGTATAATTCCTACAGCCAGTACAAGCCATTCTGAAACATTAAGAACTTTTGCAAAACTTTCATCTTTACCATAAAGTACCAACAGCGACAGGGTTAAATTATTAAACGCATGCAGCAGTATGGGCATTAGTAAAGATTTTGTTTTATGATATACCAATCCCAGCACACAGCCCAGCATCACTGCACTGATAAACTGCCATGGGTTTCCGTGAACCACTCCAAAAATAATGGAAGCATACAAAATTGCTTTCCAGGGTTTTACTCCTTTATTAATCAATCCTTTCTGGATAATCCCTCTGAATATAATCTCCTCAAAAATCGGAGCCATGATTACGGTCATGATAATCATTACCACCGGATTATCTGTCAGCTGGCTCATCAACTGGGTAAAATATTCATAAAAATCACCAAAGAAAGGTCCTGTAGTAGGAATCTGAGCGGCAATAAATTCAGAAATAAACATCATTCCCGCCATCATTGGAAAAATAAGGAGATAGGTAGAGAAGTTAACGGATGATAAGTTGAAGTTAAGCTTCTTTTGGGTAGTGCGCCTTACGATGAAAAAATCAAAAAAGGCAATAGCAGTAAGGAATCCTACAGAATTTGCAACCATAAGGAACCAGTCTTTCAATTCTATATTTTCCCTGAAAACAACTTTCCAAAAAGTGCTGAATAAAGAAACAGCCATTGTTCCTACAAATAATCCAACCACCAAAACAACACCGCCAAACCATGTGAACGTAAACTTCGGATATTTGCTATTTTCCATCCTTTCTCTGTAAAAGTTTATTAGAAACAAAGATAATTTTTTTGAATGCTACAGGCAACTAAAAAAGGAATTTCTTATTTATTTAATGACGTTATAACGGCCATTTGTAAACCGGTTCCAAACTCTACTACCCACCCACTCCCTATACTGATAAGCATTGTTGTAATTTAAATTTGAAAACCTCGCAAAAAATCCCGATTTTTGCAACTTCAAAATACGATATGTCAGACTTAATCAAAGAAATACAAAAAAGAAAGACCTTCGGGATTATTTCCCACCCGGATGCCGGAAAAACAACTCTTACAGAAAAGCTGCTTCTTTTCGGTGGTGCTATTCAGGAAGCGGGTGCGGTAAAATCCAACAAAATAAAAAAAGGGGCTACCTCCGACTTTATGGAAATCGAAAGACAGAGAGGGATCTCTGTAGCAACTTCCGTATTGGCTTTTGAATATAGAGACCACAAAATCAATATCCTGGATACTCCGGGTCACAAAGACTTTGCTGAAGATACCTACAGAACTTTAACGGCTGTGGATTCTGTGATCGTTGTTATTGACGTTGCAAAAGGAGTTGAGGAACAGACTGAGAAACTTGTTAAGGTTTGCAGAATGAGAAACATTCCTATGTTGGTTTTCATCAATAAATTGGACCGTGAAGGGAAAGATGCTTTCGATCTTTTGGATGAGGTTGAACAAAAATTAGGACTAACAGTTTGTCCGCTTTCTTTACCAATTGGTATGGGGAGTGATTTCCAGGGGATTTATAACATCTGGGAAAACAATATTCAGTTATTCTTAGAGGAGAAAAAACAGAAAGTTGGAGATTCTATCAAGTTTGATGACATCAATGATACTTCTATTGATGAAGTGATTGGTGAAAAAGCAGCCAAAACTTTAAGAGAAGAACTTGATCTTATTCAATCTGTTTATCCTGAATTTAATCGTGATGATTATATGAAAGGTGATCTTCAGCCTGTATTCTTCGGTTCAGCTTTAAATAACTTCGGAGTACGTGAATTACTGGATGCTTTCATTGATATTGCTCCAATGCCGCAGCCAAAAGAAAGTGATACGCGTCTTGTAAAACCTGAAGAAAGCACTTTCACAGGATTTGTTTTCAAAATCCATGCTAATATGGACCCTAAACACAGAGACAGACTTGCTTTCGTAAAGATTGTTTCAGGAACATTCAAGAGAAATGAGAACTATTTATTGGTAAGAGAGGGTAAAAAAATGAAATTCTCTTCTCCTAACGCATTCTTTG